>DASPVP010000042.1:0-2930 GCA_035622315.1 Candidatus Acidiferrales bacterium
CACGCTCACTGTCCTCCCACTCATCCGTCGCGGTCAGGCGTTCGACCGTGGGGGCGAGAAGCCTCGCGCCCGCAGCCAGCGGATGATGACAAATTTCGCTCGCTCCGCGCAGTCGGTGTGGTTCGCGTCGACGATTTCGAACGTCTTCGGTTCTCCAGCTGCGTCGAAGAGCGTTCGCACCGCAGAGGGTGCGACGATCGCGTCCTTGCTCGCTGCGATGACGAGCAACGGTCGTGGCGCGATCTCTCCGACCCGGGTGGTATAACTATCCATCACAGCGGTGAGCTCCTCAGGCTTCGGACCGTCCACGTAGGTCGCGCGATTGCGCAGCCCGCCCAGCATGCTCTGCCCTTCGAGGGACTTGCTACGTCCGAGCGCCGTGCACATCGCGATGACGCCGTCGATCGCCTTCGACTCGGCGGCCGCGCCGATCGAAGCCGCTGCACCCATGCTATGCCCTGCGACGACAACGGAGCGCACGCCCGGAAGGTTCCGCACGTAGGCTACAGCATCGAGCACGTTGGTGCACAGATCCCGCGCGTGGCGCAAGGGCAACGAGCTGCAGCCAAGCTTGTGGCCAAGAAAATCGAAGGCCAGCGACCGGACTCCTTCGGTCGCGAGGTAGAACGCTAGTCCGTCGAGATTGTGTTTGCTCGATGAGTAGCCGTGCGCCAGCACGAGGCATGTCTCCGATGACCCGCCGCTATAGATGAGTCCGCGCACGATACCACCGGCGCTTGCAAATTCTGCGCGCTCGACGCGCACGCTCGAAAGATCCCTGATCCGTATCATCGATCGACCCTCATCAAATGAGGACTCGCAGTTGAAGGGTCGCAGTCCGGGTGAGGTCCCACCGCCGGTAGACGATGAGCACTTTGGATCCGGGGTTGCCGTCGAGCAAGGTGCGAGCGAACTCCAAGGTCGCAGGAGCCAAACCGTTGATCGAAAGGATCTGGTCTCCGGGGCGCAAGCGCATCGCATCAGCTGGTGAGCCAGGGACGATTGCGCGGATCACAATTTGGTCGCGTCGCGTCTGTAGCAGAATCCCGCTCGGGTCGTAGAGCCTAGCAGACGTCGTACCGGGACCCGCGACGAACGAGACCGTGGATGCGGACTGGTCGACGAAGAGATCCAGTCGCGAGAGCATATCTGCGCCGAGCGCCCCGGCAAGTTCGGAACCCGGCCTCTCAGCGTTGACGATGACGATGAGTGGCTGGTAGAAGGTCACGCCGCCCAAGGCGAAGGCTTTCGCGCGCACGAGACGTCCGCTTGTCGTGCCGGCGGGCGCGATGACGTCGTATGGCAGCGAAGGTTGCCGAGCAAGATGGGCAGCCCGATCGGCGTCCGGCTCGAGCGAGATGTCCCCAGCAACGCCCGTGGCGAGCGAGAACCACAGACCGGCGTCGCCGTCGAGCGATGCCTCCACCGCGGGCCGTCCGTCGATGATCCGCATGGCGGCAGGCACCGCCGTCTTCGGCATCGCTCCGGCCGCGCTTTGACTGTCTCGGTAGATCGTGAGCATCCGATCAGGAAAGTCGAACTGCACCGGATACCTGGACAGGAGGTCTGTGCCCACGATCGCGTCTGCAGGCGCGCCGAGGTTGGCCTGCGTGTAGTTGCGCACCGCTGCGACCTGCGGCGATAGATGCGGGAAGCGTACCTGGTCGATCTGAAGCGAGATCGCATCGCCCGCGTCGATTAGATCGTTATCGACGAGTGTTGTGACAGCAGACGTGTCGACGAGAATGGTCGCCGGATGTCCATCAAGGATCGCATCGATGAACGGCCGGCCGGCTCGGATCGTCATCGGCACTGCGATCGACGTTTCGTCGCCGAGCCACAAACTGTCCGGCGCCTGCGGCATCGTGGTCAGGTGTGACGCGTCGAAAGGAGGCGTCGTGACTCGCACGGGGGGAGCGTCGTGCGGCGGCACGATCGGTGAGGGTGAAGGAAGCGGAGTCGGGCTCGATGTGGCGGCGCTCGCGACAGGAGAGGGCAAAACAGCAGGCGTCTGCGTCGCCCCAGGTGAGGGAACAGGCGAGACGAGCGGCGAGCTCGTTGGTGACGAGGTTGGGCTCGCACCCGCGGGGTTGGGCGTACCTAAAAGTCCGCCGCTACATGGGCGGCCGCTCGACAGAAGAAGGCAAGTGAGGAACGCGGCGAGCGCTGGGTTCACGCAGGGTTCAAAAAATCCAAGACGAGTGAGCTAAAAACCGCAGGCAACTCGACGTGCGGCAGGTGCCCGCAGTGCTCCAGCAATTCGAGGCGCGGTGCCGGTAGCACCCGCCTCGCGATCTCCGCATCCTTGACCGGCAACACCGGATCGTTCTTGCCCCATACGACCAATGTCGGAACACGCAAGCTTGCGAGCCTCGCATGAAAACCGTCGAGACGTCGTGAGAAGTGGAAGATCTCGTGGAGCGTGCGACTGCGCATGCGGATGCCCGCGGGAGTGGACGCGTAGGCGATGATCTCCTCGACCGTCGCCTCATCGATACGGCTTTGATCGTAAAACGAGGCTGCGTAGCCGCCGCGGATCAGGGCAGCTGGTCTGTGCGGCAGCGCAAGCCAGAAACCCATGAGCCCAAGCAGCGCATCGCCGAGCGGCGGAACCGGGGGAATCGTGAAACCCACGGGATCGGCAAGCACGAGCCCGCGGACAAGCTCGGGCCGCGCAAGCGCAGCGAGCATCGACAACAATCCGCCAAACGAATTGCCAGCGAGATACACGGGTCCAAGGCCGAGGAGGTCGATGCAGCGCGTGACGATCGCGGCGAACGAAGCAGGGTCGTATGCTTTCACCCAAGGTGCGTCGCGACGGTAGTCCGGCAAATCCAGAGCGATGGTCCGAAAACGTCTGGAGAGCAGCGGCATCGCCCGCAGCCAGGCGGTAGATGAATGCCCAAACCCATGCAGCAAGACGAGGGGTG
>DASPVP010000043.1:0-5211 GCA_035622315.1 Candidatus Acidiferrales bacterium
GAAGTTGCCGGCCGGCGCGAGCAGGTTCGAGGCGAGCTGTCCGTAGATGCACGTCGACGCCGAATCCCACGGGAAGCCGCGCTGCCAGCAATGGTCGATGAGACTCGAGCCGGTCAGAGTCGCATCCACCCGGTCGCTGACATGCATCGAGATGGCGACGTTCGCCGTCAGCCGCGATGGTTGGCGGAAGGCACCGAGCGTGTCGAACTGGCCCGTGTACTTGTCCGGGATGAAGAGATAGCCTTCGCACGTCTGGGGGATCGTGGGCGTGCCCACGACCGCTGTCGCGTTGCCGCACGTGGCTGGGTTATAGCCCGGCCAGACGAGCGGCGATCCGTACGATTCACCGTCGCTGAACGTGAAGCTCGGCGTGATGGCCCACTTCTGGTGCTTGTAGTTCAGCACGAGCGTGCTCTCGAACGGTGTCGCAAACCCGTTGGCGTTGTTGAACGGCGCCGGGATCTGGCTGTAAGTGGTGTAGCGCGCGGTCGGATCCATGAGCGGCTGTGCCGGCATGTTGAAGTACGGATTGGGGATGTTCGGACCGCCGCACACCGCAGGCGTGCCGGGCGCCCCCGAGGTGCCCGGCGTGAAGCAGGGCAGGCCCGCGAGCGCCGGATTGCCGGCGAGCGTGAACGAGTTGTACTGTTTGATGTAAGCATTGAGCAGGTCGATCACGTTTTGCCCATTGGGCTGCGGCCCGTACTGGATCGTGCTGTTGAGATACGTGAAGGATGCCTGCAGCGCCAGGCCGTCGGCTGCGAAGCTGCCCTTGTTGAAGGCGAGTTCCACGCCGTAGGAGTTCTGCTGGCCGGCGTTCACGCCCGCGAGCACGCCCTGCGCGTTGAGCGAGAGAAACTCGACCTGGCCTTGCGTCGTGCGGTAGTACGGCGTCAGTTTCAGCGACATGTCGGTGCCGTGGAAACGCTTCTCTACCGAGAGGTCGTAGTTGTTGGCCGTGTCTGCGTGCAGGTAGTGGATGGGCGAGTTGTAGCCCATGTTGATGAACGTGCTGATGAACTGCGGCGAATCTTGCTGGATGACGTTGTACTCCTGGTACGAAGTCGCGGCGGGCCGCGCGTACCGCCCGTACGTCGCGCGCAGCACGAGATCGGAATTCACCGTGTACGTCGCGCCGATGCGCGGCTGATAGAGCTGCTGCGAGATCGTGCCGCCCGAGAAGTTCACGAGGTCGGTATGAGCGCCGCCCTGGTTGCAGGCGAACACGCCGGTCGCCGGATTGAGCAGTCCGAGGTACGGGCCACTCGAGTCCGGCACGAAGCAGTACTCGCGATTGTAGGCCGCATACCAGAAGGCGCGCGCGGGATAGCCGTTTGCCAAGTCGTCGAGCCGATAGTCGAAGACGTCAAGCCGAGCGCCGATATTGAACATCAACTTGTCGTTCGGCCGCCACTGGTCGTTCGCGGAGAATCCAGAGAAGAAGGGCTTGACCGTGTCGATCTGCGCTTTGGGTCCGGGTTCCGTGACGAGCCAGCGCGCGCCGTTGAGCGCTGCGGCGCTGCCTGCGGGCGGCGTGCCCGGGATGAGCCCGGTGCAGCCGAGCGTCGGATCGATGCAGCCTTGCGACGTCGGGTTCGGATAGCTGCCCGGCGGCAACTCCGGGAAGCAGTCCGCATACTGGCCGGTGACATACGCGTAGCAATTCCCATGCGCGTCGACGAGGTTCGACGTCGGTTCCGCGTAGTCCAAGAACGTGCCGAACTGCCCTGAATATGTTTCGAGATGCGCCGTGAGATACGACGCGGTCAGCTCGATCAAGTTCTTGTCGCTCAGTTGGTTCGAGTAGTCGAGCTTGCCGCCGTACTTGTGCTCGTTGACCTCGTAGTCCGGGAGCTGGCCGCCGTACGGCAGGTTGGCGCTCACCGGTCCGCTGATGAACCAGATCGCGTAGTCGGTGTAGGCGTCGAAGCGCAGGAACGAGCGGTCGCTGATGTTGTGCTGGTATTGGAACTTCTCGAGCTCGACGCCGTTTTGCGATCCCTCGCGCTCGTCGATAGGCAGCTGCGTGAAGGGCGCTCGGTCCTGCGGCGAGTTGGGGAAGAGGACGTTCGAGATGAGGCCCGGCTGCGGCGGCGCGAAGATCTGTCCGTTGTACGCGTAGCCGTCGAAGTACGAAAGCGGTCCGCCGTTCTCTTGCTCGATGGAGCCGATGCCCTGATCGACGACGGAACCGTAGAATTTCTGCACGATCAAGCTGTTGTCGTAGAGGAACTGCACGTCGTCTTTGCTCGAGTCGTGGTGGTGCGGTATGCCGAGATGGAAGTTCGCGATCGTCTCCTGGTCGGTCGTGCCGGCGATCGCGTTCGCAGGGCCTGGGCCATAGAGCCATGGAGCCGAGCCATCCCACACCGTGGTGTTCAAGGGTGTGGGAATCGTTGCGAGCGGACCATTGGGTGGGGGATACTGGTTGCCGATGGAGATCGGATAGAAGTATAGGGGATTGCTGACGCCGTTGAATTGATCGCCATAGCGATAGTTCTGCGCGACGAGTTGGCTGCCCACGTAGTAGGAGAAGAGCCGGTCGGGCGTCGCGCCGCCCGCCTCGATCGTGGCCTTGTTGTACAAGGTCGGCCCGCCAATGCCGCTCGTGAAATTCGCGTATCCGGGATAGGTGCCGGTCTTGACCACCTGGTTGATGTAGCCCGCGAGACCGGGCGAGTCCGCAGACGCGGGCGTGCCACCCGTATACACCTGCAACTCCGCTTGTCCGAGGCTCGTCAGCGTGGTGACCGCGCCCTGATCGGACTCACGGAGGACGGGGACGCCGTCGAACTCGTACGCCACCTGGTCGATATCGCCGCCGCGGATGTACACGTTTTGGTACCAGCCCTGCTGGCCTTGGTCGTAGTTGACGCCCGGTGCGCTTGCGATGGCGCCGTACGATTGGTTGATGGCGCCGCCACCGCCGAGTGAAGCCACCGCCTTCTGCTGGGTGCCGCTGATCGAGTACACGTCCGAGACGACGCCGGAGCGGACCAGGCCGCCCGTCGCGTGGATGGACACGCGCGCGATCGTCTTGAGGCTCGATTGCATCTTGATGTCGACCGAGCGGGTCTGGTCTGAGATCACGGTAATGCCGGGCACTTGCTCGAGCATGTAGCCGGTCTTCGTGGCGGTGAGGTTATACGTGTCGGGAGCGAGCGAGATGAACGTGAAGTAGCCGGTGTTGTCCGTGGTGCGCGTTTCTGTCTGCGACGGGGACGCGGCCGTGACTTGCGCTCCGACGATCGGCGCACCGCTCGAGATGTCGGTGGTCCTCCCGTGGATGCCGCCCGTGGTGCCGGCGCCACCGGGCTGTGCGAACGCCACCGTTAGCCCGAGCGCAAAAGCAAAAACAGCTAGCTTGCGAAACGTCACGGATTTTTCTCCTCGCGCTACGCCCAAAACCAAGCCGGTCGCGCGAAATCACTCGCGCGCCCGTTCTGATTCTCTAGTTTACCCGAGAACTAGCTCTAAGACTATGTATCTTCCCGACAATTTACCTGTCATTTCTTATTCGAAAAATCCAAAATGCGCGCCGCGAGTTCCAGCGCAAACCTGTCCTCGGGGTCGTCGAGATCGAGCTGCGCGAGGTCGAGCGCTTTGCTGAGGCGGTAGCGCAACGTGTTCTGGTGGATGCCGAGCGCTTCAGCGCTCGCTTTCAGACTGAACCCGTGCTTGGCGAGCGCGAGGAGGACGGCTTCAAGCATCGCCCCGTCCCTGCGCTTGCGCAGATCGCCGAAGATGTGTTCGACGAACGCCCCGTGGGCGCCGGCGTCGCCCATGAGCACGCGCGGCACGAGCGCTTCCTCGAAGGTCTGTACCGCCGAGCCGTCCGCGTAGCTCAAGAGGGATTGGGCTTCCCGGTAGCTCAGCCGAGCGCCGCTCGTGCCCTCGTGTACGCGGCCGAGCACCATGCGGACCGAACCGTCGGAAAGGCTCGACCAGAGCACCTCAGCGTCGACGCCCTCTGGCAGCAAGAATGTGACGCGGTTGAGCGAGGCGGTGAGCATCGGGCGTTGGCCCGCTGCGCGCAGCGTGCGCGTCAGCCGGTCGGCGATGCGCTCGCGATGCGCGAAACCCTCGCGCGTGAGCGGCAGCGGCTCGGGGATCGCGCAGATGCCGACCCGATGTTTGCCACCGGGCTCGAACCCGACGAGGCGGGCGCGTTCGACCGCTTGCGGATCCTCGTCTTGCGCTTCGAGGAGCGAAAGGAACGAAGCATAGCCTAGACGTGCTTCCGTCGTGGCAAGTTCGCGTTGGTGGGCCACATGCACCGCAGCGACGAGCGCGGCGTGCTCGGCCGCGCGCACGTCAAGCTCCGAAAGCTTTGCATCGCCCTCGATGATCCACACGAGCCCGACGAGCTCTTTTCCCAAACGGATCGGGCACACGACGCGCGCTGCCAGGCCGAGTTCGGGCATCGCGGGCACACGCACGGGCCCCACGCTCTGGCGGATCTCGTCGGCAAGGCCGCTCGACGCGAGCGCTTGGGCGAGCTGCGCCGGGCTCTGTTCGTTTTCGAGCGTCTCGCGGCGGACGGGATCTTCCGGGTGCGCGCTCGTGCTGTGGAAGGCGAGCAGTTTGCCGTCGGGATCCTCGAAGGTGATGGAACGATCGAGCAGCTCGCCAAGCACGCGCGCGAGATCGCTGAGGCTCTTGCCTTCCGCAGAGGCGCGTGTCAGGCTGCGATGGATTTGCTCGGAGCGCTCGACGATCCGGTATTGCTCGGCGAGGATGGTCCGGTGCAGTTCTTCCGTGATTTGTGCGAACGGGATTGCAAACGGCACTTCGATCAAAGGAAGCCCGAGTTTGTCTGCTTCCTCGCGTGCCGCGTCCGGGAAGCTCTTCAGATACCCTGGCACGGCTAGTCCCACGGCTGCGAGATCGCGATCGGCGAGCAGATGCACGAGCGCGCGCAATTCCGGCTCGGACGAAGGCCAAGCGTAGCCTGTGGTGAGCAGTAGTTGCCCGGGTCGCACCCACGGCGCAGGGTCAGGCATGTCGACCACATGCGCCCACTGGACGTCCCGCTCCAAGCCGTCATACCCAGCAACCACGGTGGCGGTCCTCAAGGAATCAAGCGCCAAAGCGTCCTTGAGGATCAAATCCGTTGTCCCATATGAATTTGCGTGCTATTTTTGTATGCGGTTTACATAGTTTTTGCCTCTGCGACCAGGTACACTTGATATAAGAACCGCCTCTGCATCT
>DASPVP010000044.1:0-11026 GCA_035622315.1 Candidatus Acidiferrales bacterium
GTGCCGAAGGTCGGCTTGTCGCCGATGCTCGTCAGCGACGCGAACTCTCTCCCCCCGATGGTGGCGCGCGTTGCGTAAACGCCGCTCGGCGGTATCAACTTGTCGTCGGCGATCTGCAAGTTCGCGGTGGGAAATCCCAGCTCGTGGCCGCGCCCTTCACCCGTGGTGACGAGCCCTCGCACCGTGTATGCTGAGCCGAGCAGCGCCTCTGCCTGCGCGAAGCGGCGCTCGAGGATGAGCGAACGGATGCGCGAGCTTGAAACTTTCTCGCCGTCGCGCTCGAGCAAGGGTGCCGCTTCGAAGGCGCATCCTCCAGCCGTGAGCACACGACGCGCGAGGGCGACGTCGCCCGCCGCCCCCTTGCCGAAGCGCCACTCGGTCCCCACGATGAGTGCGCGCGTACGGAGGCGATGAAGCAGCACGTCCGTCAGGAACGCCTCGGCCGGGATCTGTGCGATGCGTTCGTCGAATGGGAGAAGGAAGAGCAGATCGAGACCGCAGCTCGCGAGCAAATCGATCTTCTCGTCTAACGTCGTCAAAGACTTGGGCGCCAGCTCGGGATGCAAGAAACGCTGCGGGTGGTTCTCAAACGTCAAGGCCCCGGCGAGGTGCGTTTTATCGCGGCGGGCGACGAGCTTTTGGAGCACGTCGCGATGACCGATGTGCACGCCGTCAAAGACGCCGATCGTCAGCAAGAGATCGGCGTCTGCTTCATACGCGTCGATGGATCGGACGATGCGCATCGCGGCAACCATCGTTCGCGAGGGTCAGGTTAGGAGCCTTGCCGCGGCTGCGCGAGCACGCGCGTCGGCGCGAGCACCGTCTGACCTTCGCGATCGACGAACGTGCCCGTGCCGAGCAATGTACCGTCGCTGACCACAAGCACGTCGAGCGCGTTCACGGCTTCGACGCGCTCCGGGCTTTCGACACGGACTTCGTTGCCGGCGCAGAAGCGCTCGGCGTGAAGCGCGCTCAAGTCGTGACGCGGATTGGTCAGCACCTGCAACGGATCGATCAGGCAGTCGTGGAGCGAGCGCGCGATGCGCTCTGAAGTTGCGCTCTCGCGCAGGACGAACGGCCCCGAAGCGACGCGCAAGAGCGCGCCCATGCGCGCAGGCAGGCCGAGCTTCTTACCGAGATCCTCGCAGAGCACGCGCACGTACGTGCCGGCATCGCAATGCACGAAGAGGCGCGCAGTGTTGGCTCGACCGTCGTGCGCGAGGACGCGCAGCTCCCAAATCGTCGTAGGACGAGCGGCGCGCGGCACGGTCGCGCCCATCCGCGCGCTGCGGTAGAGCGGGCTGCCCGCGACCTTCACCGCCGAGTGCATCGGCGGCACTTGAAGCTGTGGACCGACCAGCGCCGCAGCGGCATGAAGCAGGCGCTCGCGCCAATCTTCTGGGACCGGTGCGCGCGCGATCACCGTGCCCGCGCGATCGCCGGAGTCCGTCTGCTCCCCGACCGTAAGCTCGAAGACGTAGCTCTTCGTGGCGTCGGCGATCAGCGGGAAAAGGCGCGTGGCTTTGCCGACCCCGAGCACGAGCACGCCGCACGCCATGGGATCGAGCGTACCCCAGTGGCCCACCGCGACGCCACCGGCGACGCGCTTGACCCAGCTGCCGAACGCCGCGGAGCTCGGTCCGGGCGGTTTGAATGCGTTGATGAATCCGAAGGGCGGATTCAACCGCGCGTGCGCTCGGCGTCCATCTCCGCGCGCACCGCCCCGAGCATGCGCTCGAGCGCGTGCGCAAACGGGCCGGGCAGCGTCGCTCCGGCGGCCCGGAAATGCCCGCCGCCGCCGAGGGCTCGCGCGGCTTCCATCACGTTGACGCGGCCGCGCGAACGCAAGCTCAAACGATAACTTCCGTCGGGGGATTCCTTCAGCAGCGCCGCGACTTCGCAATGGTCGACTGCGCGCAGCGCGCCGACGACGTCCTCGAGGTCCTCGTGCGTCGCGCCAAATTCTTCGAGCAACGTCTGGCTCACCGCGGAGTAGCAGATGCCGTCGTCGGTCAGCACGAAATCGTCGAGCACGCGACCGAGGATCTTCTGGCCGGAGAAGCTACGCGTCTGATAGAGCTGCTCGGTGATGAGGTCTTTGTCAGCCCCGAGATCCATGAGCGTCGCCGCGACACGCAGGGTGCTCGGGGTGGCATTGCTATACATGAAGCAACCTGTGTCCGAGATGACCGCGGTGAGCAGGCACGTGGCGATGTCTTTGGTGATCGTCTGACGCAACCCGCTGATGAGGTTGAGGACCAGGATCCCAGTGGCCGCCTCGGCTTCCACCACATAGTTCCAACGGCCGAAGCGCTTGTTGCCCAGGTGGTGGTCGATGTTGACAATCCTGTCCTGCGGCACAGATGCGAGCGCCTCATCGGCTCGCGCACGGTCGCTCATATCCATGAAGACGTACAGCGCGTCTTTGTCGACGCCCACGAGCGCGCGCTGGGTCTTGTCAGCATCGGGCAAAAACCGCAGATTGCGCGGCACCTCATCGTCGAGGAAGTAGTGCACGGTCTTGCCCATCGCCTTGAGGGCGAGACCCAGCGCGAAACCGCTGCCCAACACGTCGCCGTCCGGCTTTTCGTGTGCGCACATGACGAAATGGCGATGCTCGCGCAACGCTTCGAGCACGGCGGCCGGACCAGCGTCGTCGCGCCGGTTTTCAGGAACCGTGGTTCTTGCGGGCATCCTGTTGCCGCACCTCATCGATCATGGTGGTCACGCGAACGCCGCGTTCGATGGACGAGTCGCGGATGAAGGTGAGCGTCGGGGTATGGCGGGTCTGCAGTCGCTTGCCTAGCTCCGCACTCAAGAAGCCCGCTGCCGACTGCAGTCCGCGCATGGTCTGGCGCGCTGCTCGTTCGTCGCCCATGGGGCTTGCGTAAACACGGGCGGAACGCAGATCCGGGCTCACATGCGCGCCCGTGATGGTCACGAACCCCACGCGTGGATCTTTGAGCTGTTCGTGCACGAGTTCGCTCAACTCGCGCACGATCTCGTGCTCGATCCGCTGGAGCCGCTGGCTTCTTGCTTCAGGTTGTTGTCCAGACACCGTTCTTTCCCACGTCAGACCCGAGCGTCAAGAGGCAGACCGCAAGGTCCGCTGCTCCACTAGCTCTCGGCCGGAGACTCGTCGTCGTCCTCTTCGAGCCACTGGCGCGCGGCATCGTCCTTGACGAGCGACATGGCCCATTCGCGCACGACCGTCGCGCGCTCTTCCTCACCACACTCGACCAGCGCGTCGACGAGCTGCGATGCGGTCATCGCCCAACGTTCGTCGGCATCGTCGAGACCGAGGAGCACTGCAGCGCACAGGTGCGAGACTGCTTTCGGCCATTGATTCAAGTTTGCGTAAGCCGCGCCGAGGTCGGCGTGCAGCCCTGCGGCTGCGGGGAAGGCTTCGATCCCGGCACGCAGCAGATGCTCTTCACGCTCATCGTTGCCGAGTTCCAGGCACAGCGAGGCCATGAGCTGGATGCCTTCTGGCCCGAGATCGCCCGACGATTCGACCGGTTCGAGGAGCGAAAGCGCGCGACGGAGCTCCGAACGCTGCTCGGGCGTCCAGGGCTCGTCGCCGTCGCCGTGCGCGACGATGACGTTGAAATAGATCTCGTGGGCCTGATCGACGACGTCGCGATCCATGGGTTAGGGCGCGACCTGCTCCATCGCGAAGGCCTCGATCACGTCGCCTTCCTTGATGTCGTTGAAGTTCTCGATCGCCATGCCGCACTCGTAACCTTCCGTCACTTCGCGCACGTCGTCTTTGAAGCGCTTGAGCGACGCGAGTTTGCCTTCATACACGATGGCGCTGTCGCGCAAGACGCGCACGCCGGCGTCGCGGGTGATCCGCCCGCTGCTTACGTAGCAGCCGGCGATCGTCCCGACCTTGCTGACCTTGAAGATCTGGCGTACTTGGGCCTGGCCGAGCACGACCTCGCGTTCTTGCGGCTTGAGCATGCCTGCCATGGCCGCCTTCACTTCGTCGATGGCGTTGTAGATCACGTCGTAGAGGCGTACGTCAACGCCCTCCGCCTCCGCTTTGCGCGCGATGGTTGCGTCAGGCCTGATGTTGAAGCCGATGATGATCGCATTCGACGCGCTCGCAAGCATGACATCGGATTCGTTGATGCCGCCGACACCCGTGTGGATGACGCGGGTGCGAACTTCGTCGTTGGCCAGTCCGTCAAGCTGCGAGCGCAACGCCTCGACCGAGCCTTGCGCGTCGGCTTTGATGATAAGGTTGAGCTCGCGGACGCCGCCCTCTTTAGCCTGCGCCAAGAAGCCGTCGAGCGTGACCGCGCGCCGCGTGGTGGCCATGCGCTGTTCGCGCTTGCGCTGGCTGCGCTTGGCGGCAAGCTCGCGCGCGTCGCGCTCATCCGAGACGACTTCCAAAACGTCGCCTGCTGAGGGCACGTCGGACAGACCCATGATCTCAGCCGGGATAGCCGGCCCCGCCCGCTTGATGGGTTCGAGCTTATCGTCGAACATCGCGCGGATGCGACCCCATGCCGAACCCACGACGACGATATCGCCGGTGCGCAGCGTGCCGTTCTTGACGAGCACCGTCGCCACCGAGCCGCGCGCGCGGTCGAGAAGCGCTTCGATGATCACGCCCTGCGCGCGCCGGTTCTTGTTGGCCCGCAGTTCGAGGAGGTCCGCGTTGAGCAGCACCATCTCGAGCAGCTCGTCGATGCCGGTCTTCTGTTTGGCCGACACCGGGATGAACTGCGTCTGCCCGCCCCAATCCTCGGGCGTGAGACCGAGCTCGGAGAGCTGCTGCTTGACGCGGTCGACGTTGGCGTTCGGCTTGTCGACTTTGTTGACGGCGACCACGATCGGAACGCCCGCAGCGCGTGCGTGGTTCATGGCCTCGACCGTTTGCGGCATCACGCCGTCGTCAGCCGCGACGACGAGGATCGCGACATCGGTAACTTTGGCGCCGCGAGCGCGCATCTCGGTGAACGCTTCGTGGCCGGGGGTGTCGATGAACGTGATCTTGCGATCGCCGTACTCGACCGTGTATGCGCCGATGCGCTGGGTGATGCCGCCCGCCTCGCCGGCGGCGACTTTCGTGGAGCGGATGGCGTCGAGCAGGCTCGTCTTGCCGTGGTCCACGTGACCGAGCACCGTCACGACCGGAGGCCGCGGCGTGAGGGAACCTGCTGGGTCTGTATCGACGGCGATCTCGACTGTCTCCTCGCCGGCCTCTTTGACGATGGTGTTGTAGCCGAAGCGCCGCGCGACTTGCGAGGCAACATCGGGTGGGATGTGCTGGTTGATGGTCGCCATCGTGCCCATCTTGATGAGCTGCGCGATGACCTGTCCGGCGGGCGTCTCCATGGCCGCGGCGAGCTGCTGCACGGTGATGAGGTCGGGGATCTCGAGGTCTTTGAGAACCGTCGGTTCGACGGCCGGCGCGGCGCTTGCCGCCTTATGGCGGCGTTCGGTTTTCTTGAGCAGCTCCTCGCGCTCGCGCTCTCTGCGGTCGCGTTCGAGCTGGTCGCGTCGCTTGCGCCCTGGCGCTGGCGGCGCAGTAGGTGGAACCGCCGTCGCGGGCCCACCCAAGAGCGGACGGCCAGGTGCGGGGCGGCCAGGCATCGGCCTGCCTGGGAATGGACGACCGCCAGGCATTGGCCTGCCCGGCATCGGCCGGCCGGGCGTCACATCCCGTCTTGTGACCGGTCGCAAGGGCGCGGCTCCCGGAGCATGCGGTGGCCGCGCGATACCAGGCTGCCGATCCGCGACCGGCGGAGCTGCTTGGGGACGAGGGGCCGCTGGTGCAGGCGTTGACGGCGAAGCGGAAGCTGCAGGCACGACGCGCGGCTGCGCGCTCGGCCGAACCGGTCGCTGCGCGGCGGGGACGGGCTTCAACTGCGGCTCCGAAACGCTCGCGGCGGGCGCCGTTGCGGACGCCGGCGCAGCGGCTGCTGGCGCGGTGGGGGTCTTGACCGACGGTTTTGCGGGAACCGGCTTCTCGATCGTTGCGGCAGCAGCGCCGTTGCCGGCGGCAGGCTTTGCCGCGGGTTTGTGGGTCTTCGCGGCCTTCGCGAGGTTGCCGAGCAAGACGCCCTTGACGATCTCAGCGCGATGCTGGTCGATCACGGACATGTGGGTGCTCGCGCTGATGCCCACTTTGCTCAGCAGCGCGATCGTTTCTTTGCTCGACAGTTTGAGCTCTTTTGCGAGCTCATGCACTCGTACGGTTGCCATGTTCTCCTTAGGATGACGTCCTAGTCAGCCCGGTCGTTCTTCCAGGGAGCCGTGGCGGCGGCGCTCCCCAAGCTTTTGTATCTTTTGTTCTTCGCCACGCGCGTTCCACACTCCGGTGAACAGAGGTAGGCACCGCGACCTGCGCTGCGACCTGAGGCGTCAACGGTCCAGCCGCTACCGGTGTGGACGAAGCGCATGAGCCGGAACTTGTCGGCCCGGGACTTGCACACGACGCACTGTCGCGTGGGCACATGGCCCTTGTTCACCCTTGCCTAGTTCCCCGTGGCAGTCCTGTCGTCGCCGCCTTCGGGCGCAGTGCCATCGTCTTCGTCGTCGCGCTGCAACTCCTGGAGCCGTCGGATGAGGTCTTCGTCTTGCGCGAGCATCTCGGGCGTGAGCACGACACCGGTCTGCTCGGCCGCGATCTCGGCCATCGCTGCGACCTGCTCTTCGTCCTTCGCCTCTTCGACGCGCTGCTCGACGAGCTGCGCCCACTGCTCTTCGCTGTGGATGTCGATGCGCCAGCCCGTGAGCTTGGCGGCGAGCCGCACGTTTTGGCCTTCCTTGCCGATGGCCAACGACAGCTGGTGCTCGGGGACGACCGCTTCAGCGAGACGTTCGCGCTCGTTCAGGTGCACGGACACGACTTTCGCGGGCTGCAGGCCGTTGGCCACGTAGGTCGCTGCATCGGACGACCATTGGATGACGTCGATCTTCTCACCGTGCAGTTCTTCGCTGATGTTGTTGACGCGCGAGGAGCGCGGACCCAAGCAGGCGCCGACCGCGTCGATGTCCTCTTCATCCGTCCAGACAGAGACCTTCGAGCGCGAGCCCGCTTCTCGCGCCACATCCTTGATCTCGACGAGTCCTTGATCGATCTCGGGGATCTCCTGCTCGAAGAGACGGCGCACGAGGTTCGGATGGCTCCGCGAGAGCACGACTTGCGGTCCTTTGTTCGTCTTGCGGACCTCCATGACGTACACGCGGATACGCGAACCGATCCGGAAGGTCTCGCGCGGCACTTGCTCCGAGAGCGGCAAAATGGCTTCAGCCTTGTCGAGGTCGACGAACATGTTACGCTGTTCGTAACGTTGCACGGTGCCCGTGACCAGGCGATCGAGTTTCTCGTTGAACTCATCGAAGACCAGATCGCGCTCGGCCTCGCGTATGCGCTGCACGATAACTTGTTTCGCGGTCTGAGCGGCGATGCGCCCGAATTCTTTGGGCGTGATCTCGACGTCGAAGTTGTCGCCGATCTTGTAGCGCGTCCCCGCCTCTGCCGGGCTGATCTCGATGGCAGGATCCGCGACTTCCTCGACCACCGCGCGGCGCGCGAAGACGCGATACGAGCCGTCGGCCCGGTCCACGATGACGACCGGGTTGCCGACGGCCTCGGCCTCGCGCACGAAGTTGCGCTTGTAGGCCGAGACGAGCGCCGCCTCGAGCGCCTCGATGAGGGTCTCGGCGGGCAAGTTGCGATCCCGCTCGAGCTCGTGCAACGCCTCGATGAGCTCCGGATTCGGCTTCGCGGGGGCGACCGCCGACGAGCCGTTGCCGCCGGCGGCTGACTTCTTCAGTGTTTTTCTTGGAGGCATGTCGGTTGCGTACCATCCCCGTGTAAGACTGCAAAAGGAGTGGGCGACCCACTCCTTTTCAGGATATCACCGGTATTCTACCAGATGGCACAACAGCGTGCAAGAGGTGGGACAGGTGCCCGGCGGCGGCTTCCTGCACGCTTTTCGGCTATCAAGGCCCCCTCTCTTGGGAACAATATGGGCATGTCAAGCGAGCGACAACAACCTGTGAGCGACCTGCACAGCATCGTCAAGTTGCAGTATGCGACCCTCTTGATGGGCTTCATCGTCATTATTCTCGTGCTGCTGACCGGGCTCGTCATAGTGGCGAAGGCAGAGTCGCAAGCGCAACTCGTGTCCTCTCAGCTCGCCCGGATCAGCGTGAGTCTCGACAATCTTCGGAGCACGAACCGCAGTCTCGAGAGCGTCGACAAGGCTGCCACGACACTGCAGCAGATCGACGGTCAATTCGCCCAAGCCAACGAGCGGCTCACGACGGCGGCAGACAAGCTCGACGCGATTTCTGCTGCCACGCAAACGGCAAGCGGGTCGCTGAACCGCGCGACCCGGTCGTTGACCGACGTGCAAGACGACATCCACACGCTGACTCGAAAAGTCTCGGGATCGTTTCTCTTCCGCTCGGTGAAGTGACGGGCGATCTGGCGGACCTGAAGGTCCGCCGCTACATTCGTCGCTCTATCATGGCTTGCGATTGAGGTCGGAGCGCGGATCGTAGACGAGATGCGCGCGCTTTATAGCCGCGTATGGCAGCGCCGTCACGCCAGCGTACTTGTCTTGGATGGTCACGGCGTTGTCATCCGCGTCCGCGATCGAACCCGTGAACTCCGTACGGTTCTTGACGCGCAGGGTCGTGATAACGTTGATCATCCTTCCTTTGAACTTGCGGTAGTGGGCGGCCTTGAGCAGCGGGCGCTCGACTCCCGCCGAGGCGACCTCAATCGTGAAAAGCGGCACGGGCGGCGGCAGCTCTTCGACTCTGCGCTCGATATATCGCGAAACCGCCTCGCAGAGGTCAGAGTCCACGCCAACTTCGCGATCGATGATCAGGCGGATATGGTAGACGCTATGCTCTTTGTGGATCGCCGTCTTGAGGATCTCAATGTCGCGAAAGGCCGGCACCGACGAGATGCCCGAGCAGATCTCCTCGAGCTGCTGCTGGATGGAACCGTTCATCACGCGAGCTGCGACATCGGAACGACACGAACTCCTGCCTCGGCAAGGGCCCCACGCACGGCCGACGCGATCTCGGTCGCGTTGGGGCTATCGCCGTGTATGCACAGCGTCTGCGCGTGAACGGCCGTCGTCTTGCCGCCGCCTGTCTCCACGCGATTGCGCACCACGATCTCGAGCGCTTGGGCGGCAGCCTTCTTTGGATCCTCGTACACAGCGCCCGAGCGCGCTCGGCTGCGCAACGAGCCGTCGGCTTCATACGCGCGATCGCAAAAGCCCTCCGCGACAAAACGCAAGCCCGCGTCTCGCGCCGCCTCGAGCGAGAGCGAGCCCGCCAGTCCGACGAGGATGAGCTCCCGATCGTACGCGGCCACCGAGCGGGCTATCGCCGCTGCGATCGCGCCGTTCTTAGCAGCATCATTATAGAGCGCTCCGTGCGGCTTGACGTGGACAAGCCGCACGCCGAGCCCGCGCGCTACGGCATCCACGGCGCCGATCTGGTAGAGCACCGCGTTCTCGAGGTCGTCGGGCGCGATCTCGATGGACGTGCGGCCGAATCCCCCGGAATCAGGGTACGAAGGATGGGCGCCCACAGAAACCCCGCACGCCGACGCTGCCTTGATGGTCGCCGCGATGATGTTTGGGTCGCCCGCGTGGAACCCGCACGCGACGTTACCAGACGTGACGTATCGGAATATCGGCTCGTCGTCCCCCGAGCGACGCGCGCCGAACGACTCGCCGACGTCCGCGTTGAGATCAACCCGTAGCGTTTGCATGTTGGAGGTTCTCGGTCAGCGCTTGCCCCTTCTCGGTGAGCGCGATTCCCGCCTCGGACTGCGTCACGAGCTGGAAACGGAGCTGGTCGCCCGGGCGCAGTTGTGCTGCATCCGGCAAGTCCGCTGTGATGACGACGAGCGGTACCGCGTACCCTCCCGTCGTTTGATGTTCGGCGAGCAAGACGATCGGCAGCCCGTCGCTCGACAGTTGCACGCATCCGGCGCATACCCCGCACGACAGCACGTCGTAACCGGCGGAGCGCGCGAGGCCCTGGCCTTCCAGGCGCACTCCCTGACGGCTGCTGCGCGGCGAGACGCGGTACGTCTGATGCTGGAGAAAGGCGAGATCCTCGCTCGAGAATCGGGAGCTGTGCTGACCGCGTACCACACGAAGGATCGCGGGTTGTCGCCAATATGGGCGAGCACTCGTCGCGACGAGGCGCTCTTCTTCCGGAAGCTCATGGTCGATGGCGCGCAGCGACAGCTCATCACCTCGCGCAAGCGCTCTACCCCCAAGGCCGCCGAAGCCTGCAGTGAGATCGTTGCTCGCGCTCCCGAAAACCTGAGGGACCTCAATACCGCCGTGGAGAGCGATGTACGAGCGCAGGCCGCGTTCGGCTGGGCCGATCCGCACGTCGGCGCCTTCGCGCACGCGCATGGATTGCCACATCGGCCGATCCCCGCCGCTGACGGTCACCTTCGCGTGCGCGCCGGTCACCGCGATGTGCATCCTCTTGAGCGCCGTGAAGGCAAAGCCCGTTAAGGTCGTCTCGATCAACGGGGCGCCTTGCGGATTGCCCACGAGCCGATTTGCCGTGCGCGCGCTCAACCAATCGGCGAAACCGGAGGGCGACACGCCCATCTTCGCGACATCGCGACGGCCGCGATCTTGGATCGTCGATAGCAGACCGGGATCGAGAATCGTCAGCGCCGAGGATTCGTGGCTCATGCGGTGACGCTTGCTGTGGCGTCGCTCAGTGAAGCGACGGGATGAAATCGCACGCGGTCGCCTGGCGCGAACAGCGCCGCGGTTTCGCGCGCGGGGTCGAACACCTCGGCGTTCGTCTTGCCGAGAATATGCCAGCCGCCGGGCGACGATCTTGGGTAGATCCCGCATTGACCGGCGGCGAGTGCGACGCTGCCGGCAGGCACGCGGACGCGCGGTGTCGGCAGCCGGGGCAGCTCGAAGACCTTCGGCAGGCCGAGCAGATACGGAAAGCCTGCGGTGAAACCGAGAAACGCGACGTGGTACTCCGGGCGGCAGAATTC
>DASPVP010000045.1:0-24166 GCA_035622315.1 Candidatus Acidiferrales bacterium
GCCCGCGCGATATATCCGGCGATCGCCGCCTCGCCAAAGCCGTTGCTCACGAGCAACACGTCCGGCTGTTCGCTCATGCGCTGGTTCGCGCGCGCGCTTGCTCCCGCGCCACGTCCGCGTCGGTTTGGCGTAACTGCATGAGGCGGTACGAGACAAAACGCGTGGATCCGTCGGACACTGCAAGCTCCAAACGCCCGACGTGTGCGGCGAACGCGCCTGGATGTGCGATCGGCACGCCGTTGACGATCTGCGGTTGCCACAGCGCATCGTGGCTGTGCCCGCCGAGGATCGCTGCAAAGCCCGGCCAGCGCTCCGCGAGAGCTCGATCGTGTTCGAGCCCGAGGTGGGAGAGCAAGATCGTAGGGCCGTCCTGCGCCGCCGGCCGCGCCAAGAGCTCGGTCAGTGCGGCTTCAGGCGATAAGAACCGCCAGCCGAAGACCTTTTCCCATCCGCTCCCGGTACGGTACTGCGGCACAAGCAGCGCCAAGATCCGGATCTTCGCGCCGGCCGCGAACGCGAAGTGCTCGCGCGCGAACACGGGGGGCCGGCCCCGCAGATCGATGAGGTTCGAGCAGACGAGAGGCATGCGCAGACGTCGCGCGCGCGCAGCGAACGCGCCATGCAGGTAGTGGAACTCCCGGTTGCCGACGGCCATCGCAGCATACGGCGCTTTCGCCAGCTCGTCAGCGACCGGCTCGGCGCGGCGATAGAACACGGACGATCCCGCAAACGCGTCGCCGGAGTCGACGAGCAGGCTGTCCGGCTCCACGAGCGCAGCGAGCCGCTCTCCGAACTGGGTCGCGGCGTGGATGTCCGAGGTGTGATACACGACGAGCCGGCTCACGATGCGGCTCTTTGCTGCAGCCGTTCGGCGACGAACGTCGCGATGCGTTCGAGCGCGTCGGCCGGCCCGAGCGCGACGCGCATCTCGTCACATGCCGTCACTTGGGCGCGTCGCGCTGCCTCGTCGGTCAGCAGCGAAAGCGTCAAGCGCTCGAGGTTCTCGGCGGTGAAATCCGCTTGCAGGAGCTCGGGCACGACCCGGCGCCCCAGCACCAAGTTCGGCAGCGCGATGCTTTCGAGCAACCGTCGAGGGAGCTGGTGCCTCGCGAGCCGGTACTGCGTCTTCGAAACGCGGTAGAAAACGATTTGCGGCACACCGACGAGAGCTGTTTCGAGGGCCGCCGTGCCGGACGACGTCCAAGCGACCGTCGCGTTTGCGACTGCAGCGACTACGCCGGCGCGCGAGATCGACATCTCGTTTGGCCCGCCCGACCGAGACCATAGCGTGCGGATCTGGTCGGCGCGCGCTTGCGAGGCGGCCACGCAGACGAACGAGACATTTGCCGCCGCGCTCAGGCGACTGGCGGCGCGGGCCAGCACATCGAGATGGTGCGCGACCTCTTCCCGCCGGCTTCCCGGGAGAATCGCGACGAGCGGCCGGGGCGTGCTCGGCTCGCTCGCCCGCCTGTGGATGACCGAGGCCAGCGGATGACCGAACCACTCGGCTCGCAGGCCGTTATGCGCGTAGAAGTCACGCTGGCGTGCGAAGGGCGTGACCGGCACCGTCTGATCCGCGACCTTGCGCGCTTGCTCGACATTATCGAGCCACGCACCGGGAGGGAAATAGTAGAGGATCGGCGCTCGATAGCCACCTTTGCGCAACCACGTGACCAGACGCAGGTTGATCGCGCCCGCATCCACGGGTATGAATATGCCTGGCGGATGCTTGCGCAGAGCCGTCTCCAAGCCGCGTACGATGGCGTAGAGCACAGGGATCTTCGGCAGGATGGAGACCGGGCCGATGCTCGCGAGCTCGGTTGCGTCGTAGATGACGCGCGCGCCGGCCTCGCGCAGACGTTCGCCGCCGATGGCGCCAACGCGCAGATCCGGCACGAGCCGCGCGACGGCCCGTGCGAGCAGCGACGCCTGCAAGTCCCCCGACGCTTCACCCGCGACGAAGAAGAGATCTGCGGGCTCGTATCTCAACGCTTGAGGATGCCGCGATCGGTTTGTTCTTGGAGGAAGGCGACGAGCTCGCGTCCTTCTTCGGTGCGCACCATGTCGCAGAGGCGCTCGAGCGCGGTCGTGAGATTGAGATTCGAACGGTAGAGGATCCGATGAGCTTCCTTGAGTTCGGCGAGCGTCTCGGGCGGCGTGTTCGCGCGCTTGAGCCCGACCGTGTTCAACCCATAGACGACCGTTGGGTTGCCTTCGACGAGCACGAAGGGCGGGATGTCTTTGACCACCCGGCTCATGCCACCGATCATCGCCATGCGCCCGACGCGCACGAACTGGTGGACGCCCGTCATACCGCCGATGTTCGCGCCGTCACCCACGAGCACGTGACCCGCAAGCTGGGCGCCGTTGGACATGACGACGCGGTTGCCGATGCGGCAGTTGTGCGCGATGTGCACGTAGGCGAGCAGCAGATTGTTGTCACCGATGACGGTGTCGGTCTGCGCGCCCGTGCCGCGATGGATCGTCACATACTCGCGCAGCACGTTCCCGTTGCCGATCCGCACGTAGGACGTCTCGCCCCTATACTTCTTGTCTTGCGATGCCGCGCCGATCACGGCGAACGGATGGATCTCGTTGTCGCGACCGATGACCGTATGCCCGTTCACCACGACGTTCGAGAGGAGCTTCGTGCCGTCGCCGATCACGACATCCGGTCCGACGATGCAGAACGGGCCGATCTCGACGCCGCGGCCGAGCTTCGCGTCGGGATGCACGACCGCAAACGAGTGGATCGTCAAGCGCGGGCCCGTGGGGACGGAGTTGCGGGCGGGGATCGGCTTCATCACAGATGCAGCACCGAGGCGTCGAGCCGGAACAGACGCGTATCGCTGACGATCGAAAACCCAAGTTCGGCGCTGCACACCAATTGGTCGTCGACCCGGGCTTCTGCTCCCAGTCGTCCGTAGTTCATCCGTATCCACATGACGTTGACTTCCATCTGCAACCGGTCCCCGGGCACGACCGGGCGCCGGAACTTGACCTTGTCGACGGTCGCGAGGTAGGGCACGCTGGTCGCCGCGCTCGTCGGCTCGATGACGGTCGTGCCCCCGAGCTGCGCCATCGCTTCGATGATGAGCACCCCCGGCATCACCGGATTGTTCGGGAAATGGCCCGCGAAGAACCATTCGTTGAGCGTGACGTTCTTGTAACCTACCGCGCGCTTCTGCGGTTCGAGCTCCGTGATACGGTCGATGAGCAAGAACGGATAACGGTGCGGGAGGATCTCCATGATGGAGCGGACGTCGACGTATGCCACTTTGCTAACTCTCTTACAGGGACGGCCAGACTTCGGTCTGGCTCGTCAGTGGGCGCCCGCCGCGGCCGCGAGCGGAGCGCGCAGCTCCCGCGCGGCTGCGACATGCAAGGCGTGACCTGACTTGAGCGCGATGACCTCGCAGCGCGGGTACATGCCTAAGAGCGCGAAGTCGCCGATGAGGTCAAGCGCCTTGTGCCGCACGATCTCATCCGGGAAGCGCAAGGGTCCGAGATAGCCGTCGCGATCGATGACCACCGCGTTGTCCAGCGACCCGCCGAGCGCGAGCCCCTGCGAGTAGAGCGCCTCGATCTCGGCGCGGAATCCGAACGTGCGGTTGGGCGCGATCTCGCGCAAGAAGTACTCCGGCGTCAGGGGACCCGTCTCGAGGAACTGATTGCCGACCGGCTCCGGAAACGCGACGAAGAAATTGATCTTGAAGTGGTCGGCGGGTATGCAGACGAGCAGCTTGTCGCCGTCGCGATGCCAGAAAGGCGAGTGGAGCACGAGCTCGCGTCTCGGCACCCGCTGTTCCTGACGGCCGGCCTGTGCGATGGCTTGCGCGAACGCGAGAGCGCTGCCGTCCATGATAGGGATCTCTTCGCCGTCGACGATGATCTGAGCGTTGTCGACGCCCATCCCCAACAGCGCGGCCAGGACGTGCTCGACCGTGTTCACCTCCGCCGTCGAAGACCCGAGCGTGGTGCAGCGTACGGTCGACCGGACGGTCTCGGGCGTGGCGGCGATGCGCGATCCATCCGACAGCACGAATGAAAAACCGGCATTCGCCGGCGCGGGAGCTATGGTGACTTTGGCTTTGCAGCCGGTGTGCAGACCGACGCCGGAGAGGCTCACCTCACGGGCAATGGTGTGTTGATATTCCACATTCACCAACGGGCGTCATCGTGATTTGCGCGATTCGTCGAGCGCCTGTGCGAGGTCGCGCACTTGTTCGAACAGCTTAGGCAACTTCCGGAGCAGGACCTGCTGTTCGATGTTCTTGCGATGCGGCTGCGCGTAATCACCCGAGAGATGCGAACCCGCGGGCCACGATCCGATGACCTTCGCGCTCGCACCGATGACCGTGTCGTCGCCGATCTCGAGGTGACCCACGATGCCGACTTGACCTGCGACGATGACGCGGTTGCCGAGCTTCGAGCTGCCGGCGATGCCCGTCTGGGCGCAGATCGTGCTCTCCTCGCCGATGCTGACGTTGTGCGCGATCTGCACGAGATTGTCGATCTTGGTGCCGTTCCCGATCGTCGTACTGCCCGTGACCGCACGGTCGATCGTGGTGCATGCGCCGACCTCGACGCGGTCACCGAGCACGACGTTGCCGATCTGCGGGATCTTGATCTGCTCCGCCCCGACGCGGACGAAGCCGAAGCCGTCGCTGCCGATGACGCAGGCCGCGTTGAGGACGCAGTGCTCGCCCACGACGCACTCATCGAGCACCATCGCGTGCGGATGGAGCAGCGTGCCGGCGCCGAGCTGCGCGCGCCGGCCCACGTACGCGCCCGCCATGATCGTGCAGCCGCGGCCGAGCGTCGCGTGCTCGCGCACGACGACGTTCGGGCCGATCCATACGTCGGGCTCACGCACGATGCCGCCTTCGAGGATCGCGCTTGGGTGCGTGAACTCGCCCCGAGGAACCGCGGGAGCGAAGGATTCGAGAATCTGCGCGAGCGCGGCGCGCACGTTCGCGACGATGATCAATGTCTTGCCCGCAGCGTCGCCTTGGGCGGCGTTCGCAGGACCGAGCACGGCGAGCGCGCGCGAACGAAGCGCTTTGGCCAGCCAGCGCTCGTCGACCGCGAAGGTCAACGACCTCGCATCTGCCTCGTCGACCGACGCGACACGTTCGATCGTCGCGTCCGGGTCGCCGACGAGCGTACCATGCGTCAGCGCCGCGAGATCGCCGAGCCGCCGTTGCAGGGCCGGCATGCGTTGACCTCTAGGAACCCGGCGGAGGCGATCCGGACGTGTCGATCTTCAGGGCTTTCTCCACGTCGACCGTGATGTCGTCGCCCCCGTAGGTGCCTTGCTTGGTGACGACGAGCTGATAGTGCTTGTCGCTCGCGATCTGCTTCACCGCATCGCGCACGTCGTTCGTCACTTCGTCTTGCCAGCGCTGGCTCTGCTGTTGCCACTGGAGCATCGCCCGACGCCGGTCAGCGTCGCTGATCTTGCTCTCGTTGATCGCGTAGTAGTTGGCCTGCAGCTGGCGAGAGTAGTTGATGAACTTCGGCCAACGCTGCTCGATCGTGGCGATGTTCACCACAGCCACGTCCGAGTGCGTTCCCGCGCACGCGCACAGCGCGAGCGAGAAGACGAAGGCGAGCGTGGCGATGGCGGTCGTGCGTGTCATCATGGTCCCCCTGAACCGGTCGCTTGTGGTGAGGCGGTGGCAGTCCCGAGCGTCGCAAGCGCCTTCTCGACGCGATCCGTGAGATCCACCGCACTGCCTCCACCGCGCACGTTCGTGAGCACGATGGCGAAGCCGCCTGACTGCGCGATGTTCTGGATCTGCGTCTGGGCCTGCGTGACGATGCGCTGGTACAGGTCGCGCCGCTCGGCCGCGACCTGATCGGCTTGTTCCGACAGCGCTGCATTGTCTTGGAATTGCATCTGCGCGATCGCGCTGTACTTGTCGACGAGCGCCTTGCGCGTCGCGTCATAGGCCGCGTTCGCTTTTTGGGCTTCGCCCACATAGCTCGACTGCATCTGCTGATGGATGGCCTGCGCTTGGGCCTGATACTTCGGGTTTTGGGCGAGCTTTTGGTTGGCCGCGGCCAGCTGCGTCTGGAACTTGCCGTTCAACGCGAAGAGCTGCGGCTGCATCTGTGTCGTGAGCTCTTGCTGCCGCGCGACGAGCTTCGCTTGGGTCGCGTTCTGGGTCGCCATCCGCTCGGCTTCGTAGCGCGCCGCGGCCTGCGATTGCACTTGCCGCTGGTATTGCGCGAACTCGGCGTCTCCTTGCGCCTTCTGCGCGTCGATCTTCGTCTGCTCGTTTTGATCCATCGTGCGCAGCTGCGCGTTGTACGAAGCGCGTTCTGCGTCGGTGAGCGCGAGGTCTTGCAGCTTGGCCTGCAGGTTGAGTTTGGTCTCTTGGTCGGCCTTCACGACGCTGACTTGGTACGCCGTCTGGGCGGTCGAGAGCTGCGACGCCTTCTGCGCAAGCTTGCCGCGCATGTCCGCGGCGATGAGCTCTTGCACGTTGCGCAAATGGTCGGAATCCTGCTTGAAGAGCTGATCGCGGTAGTTGTTGAGCGTCTGAAACGCCGCTTGCTGCATGGCTTTGGCCTGCGAACCGAACTCTTGCTGAAGTCCAGCGAGCACGCCGCCGGTGTCGGGATTCGCTCCGAGCGTCGTCGCTTGCAACTGGCTGATGGCTTGCGACTCCCGCTGTTCGTAATACGCGCGGCGCGCGCCCAAGTCGTTCTCGAAGTTCGTCTGCGCTGCCGCGAGCGCGGACTGCAGCTGCTGATAGGCTTGGTCTTGTTGCGGCGTCATGCCCGTCGGCACGAGCGTCGATTCTTGCTGCAACAGCGTCACCTGGTCTTGCATCGCCTGGAGTTGCGCGTGCAACGGGTGCGCGGCGACGACGGCGTCGATGTCGACATAGCCCACCTGACCCGTCTTCGGCGCGCCCAGCGAGAACAAACCGCCGCCGCTCTGATGGCTGCAGCCGAGAGTCCCGAACAGTGCCGCGAGCACGAGGGCTCGCGCCGCAGCTTGGCCTCGACGGATCACAAGAGCGCCTTTACTGCAGCGCCTTGACGACGTCCGCCGTCACGTCGGTGCCGCCGTAGACCCGATTGCCTGCATCGATGACGAGCAGCAAGTGCTTCTGCTTGGCCACGCCCGCGATCGCCGCGTTGGTCGCGTCGATGACGGGTTGCAGCACTTTTTTCTGCTCGTCGTCGAGCTGACTGTTGAGGCTCTGCGCCAGTTGCGCGCGTTCGGCGTCGCTCTTCCCCTTGGATTGCGAGGCGAGCTGCGTGGCAAGCGTCTGCCGGAAGGATAGGAATGTATCGTTGGCTTGCTTCGCTTTCGGCAGCGCATCCAGCTGCGTCTGGTCGACGTAACCCACCTCGGAGGGCGGAGGTGAGTTCACGGGGGGCAGTATCGGGCCGGGCTGATTGAGCATGCTGATCACGTCTTGCGTGATGTCGAGGCCGCCGTAGATGACGATCGTCTTGTCGACGACGACCGAAAGCCCGCGATTGGCTGCGACCGAGGCGATGGCCGCTTGCGCGCGCCCGAGCAGTGGGCCGAACAGATCGCGCTGCTTTTGCGCCGCTTGGTTGTTGAAGTTCTGGTAGATCTGCTGCTGCTCGGGCTGGCTCTTCCCTTTGATCGCGGCCTGGAACTGTTGCGCCAAGTTCTGTTGGTACTGCGCGTACTGCTGTTGCGCGGCGACGAACGGCGGAAGCTGGCCGAGCGCGGATTGATCGACGTAGCCGATGTCGGAGATATCCGTGGCGAGCACTTGTGGCGCGAAGCACAGCAAGAACGCGACCACGAGCCCCGCGATCGCAGGAGTGCGTGAGAACCGAACCATGTGGATGCCTTTCATTGTCGTGCGTGGTTTGTTAGAACGACTGGCCGATGCCGAACGAGGTATGCGATCCTTGGCTACCGACCGCGAAATCGATGCGGATCACCTGGGGCAAGAGCGGCGTCTGCACCCGGATGCCGATGCCGAAATCGGTCACCATCTGGATGGGGGCGTTCACATACGACACCGCGAGCGGCGCGGGCGTGAAGAAGGGCGCATGCGGTCCGGCCGGCGGCTGCGGCGTGGGGAGAGGCGAGGGACCAAGCACCGGTGTGATGTACGGCGCGTCCCCGGAATCCGCGAAGAGCGCGATGCCAAACTTCTTGTCGCTCGTCACCGGTATGCGCAGCTCCGCTTGTGCGAGCACTTCGCGGTTGCCGTAGTAGACGTACTTCGTGCCGCGCAGCTGTTGATCCGAGAGGCTGAAGAGGTCGTTGTACGGCAGCGCGTTCGGCTGGCCCAAGAGGAAACCGTAATTGAGATGGAGCGCGAAAGCCGAGTGCCGTTTCACCGGCCAGAAGTGCGAGAAGTCGACATCCCCCTTGCCGAAGCTATAGTCGGAGCCGAAGGCCGTCAGCGAGACCTCATCCGAGAACGCTTCCGTGCCGCCGTGGCGCGGGTTCGTGACGTCGTCGCGCGTGTCTTTGAAGATCGACGGTGTGATCGATCGCAGCGCGGTCGAACCGAGCTGATTGGCACCGCCACTGCCGTTCAGGTTGGCTCCTTGCGTCGCCAAGAAGGCTTGCGGGAATCCGGACGCTTCAACGTTTTGGTAGAGGCGCGTCGAGGTGAGACCCAGGTTCAAGCGGGTGTAGTCGGCCACCGGGTGGCCGAAGCTGATGGAGAAGCCGGCGCTGCGCGCGGTATAGTCCGCGACCTGGCTCGTGCACGGATTGCCGTTCGCCGTGCAGGGACCGCCGCTGAGCGTGCCCGTGCCGAGCGTGTTCAGCGTCGGCGCGGTCGGGGTCAACGAGTAGAACGGATTGTTGCCCGGGATCTTGTAGACGGGCCGCGGCTGGTTGACTTGCAAGTCGTTGAAGATCGAGAAGGAGAGCGAGTCCGCTTTGAACTTGTGGATGTAAGGGATGCCGATCCCGAAGTTGACGTTCGAGAAGTACTGGCCTTTCTGCATGCTGATCGACGCGCTGTTGCCCGTGCCGCCGACATTGTTCTGCGCGAACGAGACGCCGTAACCAAAGCCTTGCCCGAATTGTCCGCCGCCACCATAGCTCACGTTCACCCCGGCCGTGCCGTTGCGCTGCTCGGTCACGGTCCAGACGAGCGTGAGGTAACCGCACTTCGTGCCGAACGGCTTGGTCGCGAGGTCCACCGTTTTGAAGAACTGCGTGTTGTTGATCGCTTCGTAGTCGCGGCGCAGCGCGGGATCCGAAACGAGATCCCCGGGGTGCATCCGCAGCAGACGCCGGATGACGTAGTCCTTGGTCACGCTGTTACCGGCGATCTCAATCGCCCCGACGCGCACTTCGCAAATGGTGACGTCGACAACGCCGGGATGGTCGACCTGCGGCGCGCCGTCGACGATCGCGGAGAGGCCGGCGTTCTTGTAGAGATCCGAGATGGCACCGAGATCGTCGTTGAACACGTCGCCGGAGAAAACTGTGCCGGGTTGCGTCTTCATCGTCTTGACGATGAGCGGTGTCGGAAAAATGGTGTTGCCGGTGACGTTGATCGCCGTGACGGTGACGCCTTCCTTGATGGCGATGCCGATCGCGCCGCTTGAGTCGATCTTGATGTCCTGCACGTGGCGCGTGCCGATGTAGCCGAGCTTGTCGTAATAAGAGTTGATCTTCTGCACGTCGTCGCGCAGCGTGTTGGTGTTGAGCACGGAGCCGATCGTGGTATCCATGAGCGCGAGCAGCACGTCCGACGAGACCTGCTTGTTCCCGGTGAACGCGAGCTTGGTGACGACGGGGTTTTCGACGACGATGTACGACACCGCGACGCCACCTGGTGTCGAGTGTATGTCAGTCTTCACGTCCGTGAAGTAGCCGAGTCCCAGAATCGCCTGCTGGTCCGCCGCGACCAGCTTATTGTCGAGCGGCGTGCCCGGCTGGACCCGGATGACCGCAGCTATCCGGTCTGACGGGACGTGGGTATTGCCACGGATGTTGACCGCGGTGACGACGGGCTGCGGCGCTGCCGTCGTGGTCAGCCCGCATGCGAGAGCCAGCACCAGGACGACCGCCGCCGCAAGTGCGAGTCGCAACGGGTTAGACAATGATGGAAGAGCTCCTAAAGGGCCCGGGAACGGGACGTTCTGTTCCGATGCGCCGCTTGGGATTCCTGCCCATCGGCCTCGTCGCACTCACGGGAAAGTATAGCGCAAATTGAAGACCGTGCTGTACAGTCCGTAGTCCGGTCGCGAGGTCTGCAAGACGTCGAGCGCGAGGTAGTCGTGCAGGCTGTATGACATCCCGTACGCGGTCGCGACGGGAGCGCCCACCGTCGATTGATAGACGGCTGACACGGAGTTCGAAAAGCGGGTGCGTACCTCGAGCGCCAGCTGTCCGTACTGGTTGAAGATGAGCGAGATCGATTCGATGTTGAGCTGCTGCGCGAGCGCTGACTCGACTGGGTAGAGCAGACTGCGCGTCAGCTGCGCGTTGAAATAGCTCTGCGCCGTCTGCACGATCGTCGCTTGCGCCTCGTTCGGATTGGCGCTCGTGAGCGCCGCCACGGTCGGCGCGTGGAGCAACGTGGCGATGATCTGATCGCGGCTCATCGACGGGTTCGATTCGAGATCGGTGTTGAGGTTGTCGACGCGGCCGGAAACGGTGAGCGTGATCTGCGCGCCGCTGACGTTCGTCACCGCGACCGCGTTCAAGGTGGGCAAGAGACCTGACGTCGGATCGAAGGTGACCGTGCCTGAAACCACGCGAAAGGTCGTATCGAAATAACCGACCTGACCGCGGATCGCTTGGAACTGGCCCTGGAGCGTCGGCGACTGAAGATTGCTCGTGATGATGATGCCGCCGGTCGTCGTCAGATCGATCGAGCTGCCGCCGCGGATGCGTACGTTGTTGTTCGCATTCAGGGCGACGTCGAGGTCGACCGACGGGAGCGTGAAGCCCGTCGGCGCCGGTGTCGGTTGTCCGATTGTGGTCAACGTGTGGGTGTCAGGGCCGAAGATGCTGCCGCCGTATACAATCGTATGTCCGGGCAGCAGCGCGGGAACGCCTGGCACCGGGCCGGCCGGCGGAGCTTTGAGCGCGCCGCCCGATGCGAGCGCGGCGATAGCTGCGAACGGGATGATCGCGTTCGACGCGTTGATCGTGCCCGCGACGTATGGCACCGAACCCGAGCGCGTGAAGCTCAAGCCGCCGTCGAGCGTTCCCGAGATCCAGTTCGGTACGTTCACCTGGGCGTCGTGCAACGCCAGCTTCGACCAGAGCTGAAGACCTGCATACGTCCGGAGGCCTGCAGCGGGCACCACGTGTGCGGCGCCCTTCATGTCGATGGAGCCGGACCCGATCGTGCCATGCAAGCGATCCAAGGTGATGGTCTCGTTCGCGAAGTCGAGCTTCGCGTTGACGCCGGTCAATGCGACCGTCTCGAGCGGTGATTGTACGGACGCATCGGCGATGGTTGCCGTTCCTTTGCCCAGCGGGTTGCCCGCGGTGCCGCTGACGGTCGCTTGCGCATCGAGCTTGCCGGTGAGCGTCGCGTAGCGTTTGCTGATCGGGTCTAACACGGAAAGATCCATGCCTTGCACCGACATCGCGAAGTCGACAGGCTTCTCTTTTGGCCCCAAGGCGAGAGGGTGCAGCTGGACCGGAAGGGTTCCCGTGATGTTGACCCGACCGCCCTTGCCTGCAAAGGTGAGCGTTGTGTCGCCGATGCTCACTTCGCCCGGCGCGTACTGCGCGTGCAATTTCGCCTCGTCGAAGGCGACGTCGTAGAAACTCGTGTGCGACGCGTCGACGTCGGCCGTCGCTTTGGGGTGCGAGATGGATCCGCTCACGCTCAAGCGGCCGAGCGCGGTGCCGCGAAGCGATCCGGGCAGACGCAGCGCTTCCGCAAGCCCCGCGAGGTCGACGCCTTGGAGCGTCACGCCCCCCTCGATCGTACGCCCCGAAAACCCGAACCTTCCTGACCCTATCGCCGTGAGGAACGGAAGCTCGAGCGCTCCGTTCTGCAACGTGACACCGTTTTCGTCGGACGCGATCGTCGCCGAGAAATCTTTGATCTGGATGCGCTTGAGATAGCCATCTCGCAGTTGGAATGTGGCGCTGCCCAGCGGCTGCTGCAACGTGCCGCGCATGGAGCCGTCCGCATCGAGCAGTCCGGAAAGTCCAAGGCCCTCTTGGTGGATGAGCGATAGCACCTCGTCTACCTGGAGATCGCGCAAGCGGCCGCGCAATCGATATGCGGCGGTGGTGAAGTCCGGTACGGCGCCGTGGTAGATGTGGAAGCCGACCGTGCCCGCGATACGCATCGAGCCGCCTGGCCCGCTTTGCGTGACGGCGGCGTGCAAACCGCCTCGCCGGCTCGACGAGAAGGTCGTCTGGATGCGCCCAAGCGGATAGTCGTACAGCGCCGCGTCGTCAAGCGAAGCGTCACCGCTCGCAAGCAGATGATGTTGCACCGAAGACACGGCGACGTCGAAGGCGCCGGTACCCGCGAACACGTCCTTGCCCCCGAAGAAATCATTGAAGTCGGTCATGTCGACGTGCGGGCTGGATGCTCTGACCGAAAACGTGTGGGGCGTGGCGTTCGCGTTCAAGCTGAATGCCGAGGTCCCGAGCTCGACCGTTCCGCCGGAGAGCTGCACGAGGTTCGGGCGCACGCGCACGGCCCCGTGCAGTTCGTTGAACGCGACTCCGCGGATCGTCCCGATGTCGGTGTCGAGACGCGCATCGATCGTCGGCTGCGCCAGATCGCCCGCGATCTGCGCGTCCGCATCGTACGAACCCGTGATCGGCGCGTCTTTGCCGGTGAAGCGGTTGAGCGCGTACAGATCTCCATCGCGGACCCGCACGGATAACGCGAGCTTCGCATCGCGCAACGAACCGGCGGCGAGTTGCGACATGACGCCTGAGACCGTGACTTGATTGCCCAAGAGGGCGACGCGGCTGTGGTTCGATCGCAACGTGCCGCTGCCGTAGATCACGTCGACGTCGCCGGCGTACTGGACTTTTTGATACGAGCCGTGCACAACGGCTGCCGCCGAGACGGACGCGGCGCCTCCCTCGCCTGCGATCGTCGCGAAACCGGTCGCGTCGCCCGTCGCATTTCGAAGCCCGAGCGCGCCCAACGTGCTCAAGTCCAGATTGGGCACGAACGCGTCGACGTGCGGCGTCACGGCGGCGGTCTGCGAGGATAACGTGCCGAAAGCCCAGACACCGCCGGCGGGCATCATGACCTCGCCGAGCAGTGACGTCGCGGTGTGAGAGGCATCGATGTACGCCGAGGTGCCCCGCAGCGGAATGCCGGCGACCGTCGCATCGCTGCTGCTCGCATTGAGGCTGCCGACCCAGCTCGTGCCGTCGTACGCGGCGGCGAAGTCTCCAGACGTTGATCCACGCAAGCGCATCGACGGAAGGGCTCCCGCGAAAGCGCCGAGGTCGGCGTCGGCTCGACCCGCAAGCACCGCCGACGTCGGATACAACGATCGCCCAAGCGCGACCGACCCACGCGCGCTCGCCTGCATCGCAGGTCCGGAGACGATCAACCGCCCGACGCGCACCGCGTTTGCGTCGCCCGCGGCGGTGAGCTCTACTCTTCCCACGTCGACGCCGTCATACACCGTCGAGTTGGCGCGAAGGTCGATGGCGATGGGCTGCGGGGCGCCCGCGCCGTCACCGGCAAAGGCGAAGGCTTCCCCGTCGAGCGATGTATCTAAGGAAGGAAGAGATACCGAGGGGCCCATCACGTCGGCGATCGCGAGCCGGCCGGCCCGCACGCGCAAGGGTAGCTTCGTCGCGACGAGACTCCCCGACCAGGTAGCACTAGGCAGGCTGCGACGCGCCCACGCAAGCGCCTCGCCGCCGCCTTGTCGGTAAAGCAATGGTCCGATGGCGAGGCCGTCACGCCCGCTCCCGAAAAATGTGCGCACGCTGTCGCCTGCTGCGTCTGTAAGCTCGGCGTACCCCAAACCTTGGGGACCGAGCGCGGGTCCGACGATCGATGCGATGGCGGCTGCGGTGCCCCCCGGCATAATGTTACCCGCGATCGGGATGTCGAGCGCTGGCGCCTTCAAGACCGCGATGCCTTGGAGTGCGAGCGGCGTCGCTGCCAAGTCGAAGTCGACGAGCGTCCAGACCCTCGCGTTCGTCGCAGCGAGATCGCGCGCCCCGACCGTGAGGTGCTCGTCTGCATAGTAGAGCGAGCCTTGCACCGCTGGGAACGCCACGCTTTGATAGCGCGCCCCGCGCGATTCGACGAGCCCTGAGACGTGGAGATCGGAAGGCGGCCCGTCGACGCGCACGGCTGTCGAGTACGAGCCAGCGATGTCTTGCTGTTCGCTGAACGCGAAGAGCGCTTTCGCGCGGTCGAGTGCGCCGGTCTGGCTGACGCCGATCGCGAGCCTGACACTGCCCTCAAGTTGCACGGCGCCGAAGGCACGCAGCGGTATGCCGGCCGCGTCGCCGCGCGCCAGCTTCATCGAGAGCAGCCCGTCGTTGAAATGCAGGTCGGTCGCGACGTTGCGGATGGGCACGACGAGCGGCGTGATGTGCAAGCGGGCGTTGCGCACGGTGGCGTCTCCCGAGAGGTGCCACGCGGGAGGCTCGTCCGGCGCATAACCGATCGCATAGGCGGTCAGCTGGAGGTTTGCGAGGCCTGCCTGGACGATGAACGCGCGCGTCGGCACGAACGCGTCGACCAGCGGCGCCATGGGCACGCTGTCCGCGGCGAGGGTCGCGCGCGCAAATCCGAGCCGATCGTCTTCGAAGAGCGACCCCTTCACCGATGCTGACCCAAGCGCTGTGTGCAACATACCGCGCACGTGTCCGGTGCTCGTCGCGTACTGCGCGATAGACATGTCGCATGCGATCCCGTCCAGCGACAACGCTCGCGCCGTGGGCGAGACCGCTTGCGGGTCGAGCACGTCGATGGAGCCATTAACCACGGAGACGCGCAGGCGCCAAGCTTGGGCGGCGCGGCTTTGCGGAGGCGCGTTCGGTGCGCCGCCCTGATGATGCGGCACGAGCGGCCCGAAATTCCACGACCCGTCTGCCCGATGGCGCAAGAAGATGGTCGGCTGCGAAAGTGAGACGCCGCGCACTCCAAACGCGGGGCCACCTTTTTTGAAGAGACCGGCCGGATCGATCTGCACGAGCGCGATCCGCACAGCGAAGAACTCTTCGCCGCGGTCGTCGTCGATATGGAGGTCGCGGATCGCGAGCTCTTGATCTGCATACGCCACGCTGCCATGCACGACGTGGAGACCTCGCGTCGCGACGAGCGCGCGCAGCGCGATATCTAAGAGGATGGAACGGGTCGCGGGCAGATATAGAGCGAGGACGCCCAGCGCGACGGCCGCGGCGACCCAACCCGCGATTTTGAGAGCGTTCCGCAGCAGCCGCGGCATGAACCGGAACCTTCCGCGGGCGCGCCTACAAACCCAGGCAGGCTTTCAGACGCGCCCTATGGCGGGCATCACTGACGTAAAGCGTTCGTCTCTTGGCAGCGCTGCCGCCAGACGGCGCGAGGCCTCGACGGTGAAGGCGCGATGCTCGCCCTCAGCGCTCAAACGTCGAGGTTGACGACGTCTTTCGCGTTTTCGGCGATGAACTGCTTGCGGGGTTCGACTTTCTCACCCATGAGGATGGTGAACATCTCGTCAGCTGCTACCGCGTCATCGAGCAGTACCTTGCGCACGATGCGCCGCTGGGGATCCATCGTCGTCTCCCAGAGCTGCTCGGGATCCATCTCGCCCAAGCCCTTGTACTGCTGGATCGTCGCGCCATCGCCGACCTCGGCGAGCGCGCGATCGCGATCCTCTTCCCGGTAGCAGTAGATCATCTTCTTGCCCTTACGCACTTGATAGAGCGGCGGCTGGGCGATGAAGAGATGGCCTTCTTCGATGAGCTTGGACATATAGCGGAAGAAGAACGTCAGCAAAAGCGTTCGGATGTGCGCGCCGTCGACGTCGGCATCGGTCATGATGTAGATGCGGTGGTAGCGCAACTTTGCGAGGTCGAAATCCGACTGGAAGCCCGCGCCGAGCGCGGTGATCAGCGTGCGGATCTCCTCGTGGCCCACGATTTTGTCGAGCCGCGCCTTCTCCACGTTGAGGATCTTGCCGCGTAACGGCAAGATGGCTTGGAAGTGCCGGTCGCGACCGGCCTTCGCGCTGCCGCCCGCCGACTCGCCTTCGACGAGGAAGATCTCACTGCGCGCAGGATCGGTCTCGGAACAATCCGCGAGCTTCCCCGGCAGCGAGCCGCCATCCAACGCGTTCTTGCGACGCGCGAGGTCGCGCGCCTTGCGTGCCGCTTCGCGCGCGCGCGCGGCGTTCGCACACTTCTCGACGAGCTTGCGCGCCGGGCCGGGATTCTCTTCGAGATAATAGGTCAGCGCTTCTGCGACGATCTCGTCGACCGCACCGCGAGCCTCGGCGCTGCCCAGCTTGGCTTTCGTCTGCCCCTCGAACTCCGGGTTGGGCAGCTTCACGGAAATGACGGCGGTGAGACCTTCGCGCACGTCTTCACCCGAGAGATTGGCCTCGGATTCTTTGAGGATCCCGTTACGTTTGGCGTAGTTGTTGAGGACGCGAGTCAGCGCCGAGCGAAAGCCGGCGAGATGCGTTCCGCCGTCGACGGTGTGGATGTTGTTCGCGTACGCCAGCACGTTTTCGATGTAGCCTTCGTTGTACTGGAAGGCCGCCTCGACGGCGACGTTGCCGCGCTCACCCGACACGTAGCGCACGTCGTGCAGCGGTCCCTTGTTCTTGTTCAAGTGCTCGATGAAGCTCTTGATGCCGCCTTCGTATTGGAACGTCTGCTTCTTGTCGGAGCGGTCGTCGGCGAGCGTGATGCGCAGCCCGCGGTTCAAGAAGGCCAGCTCGCGCAGGCGCTGCTGGAGGATCTCGACGGAAAAATCGAGGACCGAAAAGACCTGCGGGTCGGGCTTGAAGTGGACGAGCGTGCCCGTGCCCTCCGCCTTCCCGACGATCTTCATCTTCGAGGTCGCGACCCCGCGCGAGAATCGCTGTTCGTAGACGTTCCCGTCGCGCTTCACCTTCGCCACGAGCCATTCCGACAGCGCGTTCGTCACCGAGATGCCCACCCCGTGAAGGCCGCCTGAGACCTTGTAGCCCAGCTGGTCGAATTTGCCGCCGGCGTGGAGCACGGTCATGACGACTTCGAGCGCGGGCTTGCCCTCGGATGCGATGACGTCTACAGGAATGCCCCGGCCGTCGTCTTCCACGGAGAGCGAGCCGTCTTTGTGGATCTGCACGTCGACGTTATGGCAAAACCCAGCCAACGCTTCGTCGACGGCGTTGTCGACCGCCTCGAACGCGATCTGATGTAAGCCTCGCGTGGTCGTGTCGCCGACGTACATGCCCGGCCGCTTGCGCACGCCTTCGAGACCTTTGAGCACCTTGATCTGTTCGGCGCTGTAGTCGCCTTTGGGTGGGGTCACAAAACTCTCTTTTTTCCTCGCCGATCGTGCCGTCGTAAAGCACGCACGCACCCGCGCATAGGGCTATCGGCCAGCGTTTTTGTGCTTGTCTGTCTTCTTACGAATGGTTCTCGCGCGTGCGCGCGTGCGCCTCTTCGCCGTCGTGCGTCGACTGTGCAAACAGCGCATCCGTCCACGCTTGGCCGAGCACATCGCGCGCCACGGCGCGACCGATGTCGCGTTCGGGCATCTGCGCCAGCAACATGAGGTAGCTCCACGCGGTGACACGGTCGTGCGCCGTCAACGCGGATCTGCGCAAGCGCCGCTCCGCCCAAACGAGCTCGGTCTGCCAGCGCGTTAAAAGCCGCTGGCGCGTGCGGCGGTACGCCGGGGCCTTCGCCTCCGGCAATGTTTCGCGCACTTGCCGCAATGAGAACCAGGGTGCTTCCAAAAGGACGCGCTCGATGCGCGCGTCTTGAGCGCGCCTCCGGCTTGCCGCGCAAACAGCGCATTCCTGTTCCAATACAGCACGAGGCTCGAACCGCTTGCCGCACGTCGCGCACGTCTGCCACCCCGCGCGATCCCGCCACTCGTCGAGGGTGCGCTGCGCCGCAGCCAATCGCTCGACGGAGAGCGACACAGGTTCTTCCGCGCGCGCCGGTGTCGGCGACGCGGCCCCAGTATGTCCAGGATGCGATCTTCGGGTGACGCGATCGTCCGAGCCGTAGCGGGCTCCCTCGAGCAGGAGCCGCGTGCGTCCGCTCGCGACGGAGAACCGCAGCCTTCGAAGTCGCGCCTCCGGCACCGCGCGGCGCAAAGCCTCAATGATCCGTGGTGCGAGGAAGGTCAGCTCGGCGCTCCAGGCGCTGCTCGCCGTGAGCACGGTCAGCACGCCTCCCGCGAGCTTTGCCGGGCGGCTCCGCCGCGCGATCTCTGGGCCGACGGCCTCCTGCCAAGCCGTCGCGATCGCGCCGGCCGACGCGTCATCCGTCAGCGTTGTCCGCTGACTTCTCGCAGACGCATTCCACCCCCCGAGCAGTGTGCCGAGCCTGCGCGGGCCGCTCATCCGGTGTTCGCCTCAAGGCCCGCTTCGATGCGCCCGTCGACGATCTCGTACACATGCGCGCGCTGCCCCGCAGGCAGCTCCGGTGCCTCGGTCGCCGTGATGAAGACCTGGTCGCATCCCTCGATGCTGCTCATGAACGTCCGGCGCCGCGCGGGATCGAGCTCCGAGAGCACGTCGTCAAGCAACAGCAGCGGAGGCTCGCCCGTCGCCGCTGCGAGCAGCGCATACTCAGCTGCCTTCGTCGCCAAGACCGCCGTGCGTTGCTGTCCTTGCGAACCGAATCGCGCGAGCGACTCGTCGCCGAGCACAAATTCCACGTCGTCGCGATGCGGCCCGACAAGCGATGTCTTCCGAGCGAGCTCGGCCGCTTGCATGGCCGCAAGCGCGCTCGCGAGAGCAGCGAGCACCGCGCTGGGAGATTCATCGCCTGCTGGGAGCGCGGGCGAGGGCACATAGCGCACGGCGAACGGTGGTTGCTCGCCGACCCAGCGTGCATGCACCTCCGCCGCCGCAGCGCTCAGGCGCGCCACGTAGCGGGCACGCGAGCACAACAGCTGCGCGCCGACTTCGGCGAGCTGCTGGTTGTACGTGGCGAGCAATTTGCGATCGACGCCTGCGGGCAATTTCAAGAGCGCGTTCTTCTGTACGATGATCTTCGTGTAGGCGACGTGCTCGCGATAGTACGCGCGGTCGGATTGCGAAAGCGCGGCGTTGAGGAATCTGCGGCGCAAGGCCGGGGGCCCGGAGATAAGCGCGAGATCGGAAGGCATGAACGTCACCGCGGCGATGCCACCGAGGAACTGCGCGTACGCCACCGAGCGACCGTTGCGCACGAAACGCTTGCGCGCCCCCTCCCCAACGCGGGTGATGAGACAGGCCGCGCTCAGCTCGCCGTTCTTCGTGTGCACCCGCGCGGCCACCCTAGCAAGCGGCGTGCCATTGCGGATGAGGTCCGACTCGCGGGCTGCGCGGAACGATTTCCCGGTGGCGAGCAGCGAAAGCGCCTCGAGCAGATTCGACTTGCCTTGCGCGTTGTCACCCGTGAAGATGCAGACGCCGCTCGGCGGGGAGAAATGCAGAGCGGCGTAGTTGCGGAAATTCGCGAGGTCGAGCGTGTGGACGCGCACCGCGCGCTATTGTCGCAGGGGCATGAGGATGTAGAGCTGCCGGTCTGCGGCGTTCTTCGCGCTCGGACGGATCGCTGCCGGATTGAGCGCCCCCACGAACTCGAGGGTCACGGTTTCGCTCTCGATGTGGTTGAGGATCTCGACGAGGAACTTCGCGTTGAACGCGATCGTGAGCGGGTCGCCCGTGCGTTCCACGTCGATCTCTTCGTAGGCGTTGCCCGTCGTGTCGGAGCTTGCCGTGATCACGAGGCTCGAACCGTCCATCGCGAGCTTCACCATGCTCGCCCGGTCGCCCGCGACCACGCCCGCGCGGCGCAGGCTTGCGAGCAGCTGCGCGGTGCTCGCGACGACTTTCTTGTCGAACTCTTTTGGGATCACTTGCTGGTAGTTCGGGTACTGCCCGTCGACGAGGCGGGCGCTGATCTTCGCGTCGCCGGTGGAGAATGCGAGCTGATTGGCCTGCCCGCCGATCACGGTCGCCTCGATCTGCCCCTCGGCGGCGGTCCGCACGACTTCTGCCAGTCCCCGCGCCGGCACGATGAGCTTCAGAGGTTCTTTGACCTGTTCGGCGAGCGCCAGACGATAGCGCGCGAGCCGATATCCATCCGTCGCGACAAGCGTCGCCTCGCTGCCGGCGAGCTCGAGCAGCGCGCCCATGAGCACCGCGCCCCTAGCCTCTTCGGTGCTCGCCGCGAAGGTGACCGCATTGACGGCATCGCGGAAGGCTTTGGCCTCGACGCGGAACATGCCGCCGGACTGCCCTTCGGGCAATGGGGGAAACTCCGCCGCAGGCAGCGTGAAGAACTCGTAGTTGGAGCGCTCGCAGCGCAACGTCGCGCGGCTCGTGGTGCCCTGCATCTGGAGCTTTGCCGCAGGGAGATTGCCGAGGTAGCCTGAGAACAGCCGCGCCGGCACCGTGCACGAGCCTTCCTCTTGCACCTCTGCTGAGATCGCGTTTTCGAGCGTAAGCTCGAGATCCGTCGCTCGGACGCTGACACGCCCGTTGCGCGCGGTGACGAGCACGTTGTTGAGGATCGGCACGGTGGTATGCGCATTGACCACTTTGCTGGCCACGGCGACCGCACCGGCGATGTCTTTAGCGTTGCAACTGAATTTCATCCCCGCCCCTTTGGGTTGTGCACATCGGGAGTCGCGTTACCATCTCCCTTTAGAAATATTTTCTTATCGTAGTCTCTCGTCATAGGCGCGTGTAAATCGTGGATGGACTTACCAGGCTGCGCGCTCACGACGTTCCCGCGTCGGCAGGCTTGTGGAGATCTGGGTCGAGTTTTCCACGGCAGCGCCGACCTATGCACCTACCGCGGAGGCCAGGCAAATCCATCCACGCCATCCCCACGCCTTCCACAATGCACGAGGTCGACCGTATCCGGTCAGCCGTCCTGTGTGATGGTCGAGAGCACCGAGCGCACCTTGCTGCGGAACTCTGGGTCGCGCTCCATCTGGGCCTTGACCTTATCTCGCGCGTACATGACCGTGGTGTGGTCCTTCTTGCCGAATTCGCGGGCGATCTGGGGGAGCGACGCATTCGTCAGGTCACATGCCAGGTACATCGCGATTTGGCGAGGCACCGTCAAGCGCTGGTCGCGGCGCTGTCCCTCGAGCTCTTTCTGGGTGATCGCATGGAAGCGCGCCACCTTGTCCTTGATGAGCGAGATCGTGACCTTGCGCAACGGCATTTCGTTGATCTCGTTGCGCAGTACATCTGCCGCGAGCTCGACCGTGAGCGGCTGCTTATATAATGAGGCATACGCCGTGAGCTTGATCAACGCGCCCTCGAGCTGGCGGATGTTCGAGGGGATGATCTTGGCGATATACGAGGTCACTTCGTGGGGCACATCGATCCCATCGCTCTCCGCCTTCTTGCGCAGGATCGCCTCGCGCGTCTCGAGGTCGGGCGACTGGATGTCGGTGAGCAGTCCCCATTCGAACCGCGAACGCAGCCGGTTCTCCAGGGTCTGGATGTCCTTGGGCGGACGATCGCTCGAGATCACGAGCTGCTTCGTGGCCTCGTGGAGCGTGTTGAACGTATGGAAGAACTCTTCTTGGGTCTGCTCCTTGCCCTCGAGGAACTGGATGTCGTCGATGAGCAGCACGTCCACCGTTCGGTAGCGGTTGCGGAACTCGACCGTCTGGTTGTTCTTGATGGCGGTGATGAACTCGTTCGTGAAGGTCTCAGAGGAGACGTAAACCACGCGCGCCCTCGGATCTGCGAGGCGCACGCGGTGCCCGATGGCATGCATGAGGTGGGTCTTGCCCAAGCCGACCGCGCCATAGATGAAGAGCGGGTTGTACGCCCGAGCCGGCGCCTCGGCTACCGCCTGGGCTGCGGCGTGGGCGAACCGATTTGTCGCTCCCACGACGAACTGCTCGAATGTATAACGTTCGTTCAACCCGGTGTGGCGGAAATCGTCGGCAGGCAAGGCCCCACGGGCAGCCGCTCCGGTCTCCTCGGGCGCCATCGGAACGCCTAACACGGAAGGGTCTGCGAGCGCTTCAGCGGCTGCGTTCTCGTCGATGACGAAGCGCACCGAGATCGGCGAACCGATGATGTCGGCCAGCGTCGCGACTATGGTCGGCTTGAGACGGTTCTCGGCCCAGTCTTTGGAGAACGCGTTCTGCACCGTGAGCGTGATCTCGTCGGTCGAGAGCCGCTCGATGCGCATCGGTTTGATCCACATCTCGAAGATGGGCTTGGAGAAACGGTTCTCAAGCTCTCCGAGGCAACTCTGCCACAAGTACTCCACATTGGTCTGGAGGGCGGTTGCAGTTTCCATGAACGATCCTCTTACCGTTTTTCTTCGCGTCCGCGCTGGAGGCGGACGATACCACGCGCAAAAAATTTTTAACCCGTCGTGATGACGGATGCGGTGTGTGGGCCTCGCGCGTTTGCGTCTAAAAAAGCGTATTCCTTCAGCGCGCGCAAGGATTTCTTATGCACATATGCACAGCAGAATCGAAGGTCGTGTGGATAGTCAAGCGCGCGATCTCTCCGAAGCCTTGCGTGGCGAGAGGTTGAGCGTCGGGCGAGCGCCTCAGACCGCACCGATGCCAGCACGCGATCGCTTGCAAGTGAATGATGGAACGAGCGCGCCCAAAGCGCCCGTCTTTTGGGAGCACGAAGGGCTTCCCAATCCCTCGATTCCGGCCATGCACAGCCTTATCCACAGGTGTGAATAGCGAGATTTTCAGCATTGCGAATACGCGGCAAAAGCCTGCTGCGCAAGGCTTTGCAGAGAATACGGCCTCGAGCAAGCTCCGCAGGCCATGCACCGCCTGTCCACCGGGCAGAAAGCCGCCCGCGCCGGGCGAGGGGGCGCCTTCGGGGGCCGGCCGTGTGAGGCTCGCCGAGCGACCTTTGCCGCAAGCCTCGCGCTCCAAACAGGCCATAGATGGCCCAAACCCGCATGAAATCGTGGTACTGACTTACTTGACTCAACAAGCCACCGGTGATATACTTGAGTCACCATGAGCAAGCTATGGATACCGTTCTTGATGGGCCTGCAATTCGCGGTCGGGATTTGCGTTATCATATTTGGCGTTCGAGATTCCGTTGTAGCGTGGGAGATAGGCGGTGTCTGCCTGTCGGCCGCTGCGGTTCTCTTTGTTATTGAACTCGGTCGAAGGTGGGCAGTTAAGTGAGCAAGGCTGTCAAACCGTTCCCTCGCACACTACTCGAAGCGGTCCGATACTTTGCCGATCTGGACGTAGCCCGTGGCTTTCTCGCGCATCTAAAGTGGCCGGATGGAATCACCTGTCCGTCGTGCGCCTCGCAAGATATTTCCGATATGCCCACGCGAAAGATGTATCGCTGCAAGCTCTGCAAGCGTCAGTTCTCGGTCAAGGTCGGAACGATCTTTGAGGACTCGCCCATCGGACTCGACAAATGGTTGCCTGCCGTGTGGGCACTGTCGTCAGCCAAGAACGGTGTCTCCTCGCATGAGCTTGCGCGATCTATCGGCGTGACGCAAAAGACCGGGTGGTTCATGCTTCAGCGTATCCGCCTCGCTATGAAAACCAAGGGCTTCCAAGCTCCGCTCTATGGCACGGTAGAGGTGGACGAGACTTTCATCGGCGGTAAGGTCAAGAATATGTCGCTTCGCAAGCGCAAGGCGAAACCTGCACAGGCGTATTGGGATAAGACCGCCGTCATGGGCGTTCTCCAACGTGGCGGAGAGGTTCGCGCCTTCACCATCCCTGAGCCCAAGGCTCCCTATATGCAGGCGGGCGTTCGAGACAACGTGGCTGAGGGCTCACAGGTCTATACGGACGGCCACCATGCATATCGTCCCTTAGAGTTTGCCTATGAACATCGCTTCGTGGACCACCTACTAAACCAATACGTCAATGGCCAAGTCCACACAAACGGCATCGAGAACTTTTGGTGCCTGCTGAAGCGGGCGATCAAGGGGACCTATATCAAGCCGGAACCGCAGCACATTTCGCGCTATGTCGATGAGCAGGTGTTTCGGTTCAACAGCCGTGGGCTGCTAGACGCAGATCGTTTCGCCGTAGTCCTGGCGAAGGTCGCG
>DASPVP010000046.1:0-7246 GCA_035622315.1 Candidatus Acidiferrales bacterium
TCACGACGATCGCGTCGCGCGAGCAGCAGCTCGAATCCTCAACCGGCAAGGGCATCGCCGTCATCCTGATGGACGAGCAGCCTGGGAAGGAGCCGGGGCCGGAAGCCCTCGCCGAGAGCCAGTCGCTCGACGTCAACGGCGCGATCGCGGCGGTCATCTGGGTGGCGCGCAGCGGCGGCACGCTGACGTTTTCTCTCGAGACGTCGCCCGCATTTCCCGACGCAATCCCCGACTCGACCTTGTCGAACATCAACGCCGCCTTCCAGGCGGACATGCAAAGTGGCCAACTCGACGACGCAATCGCCGCTGCGGTCGATCGTACTGCCGCCGCCTTGGAGGCGAGCTCGACGCCCATGCCGGCGTCATCGGGAGGATCGGCATCGCCGGGCGCCGCGCAGGCCAGCGGCGCGCCTGAGGCCGGTCAGACGGAAGCCACGGCGACACCGGTGCCCGCTGCGGGAACGTCCCGCGCGTCAACCGCGCTCCTGATCTTGATCGGGCTTGCGATCGTCATCCTCATCGTGACCATGGCGCTACGCCGGCGCAACGCGTGAGGGAGGGGCGCTTTTCCAAGCGCCCCCTACACGACCGTTGAAGCGGCGATTTGCAAGCGCCCCCTACGCGGAGTCGGCAACTTTGATTTTGCCTTTTTTCACGGCGGCGCGTAGCAGCGCGTAGTCGCGCTCGGTCTGGTCGGCGTATTTACGCGCGAAGCGTGCGATAGCGTCGTCGAAACGCTCGCCTCTACCCATGTAACCCGAAATCTCAGCGGCTCGGCCGGATCGGGCATGCGCGCGCGCTAGTATGCGTCCACACACCTCGGCGTAGGCCGCGAAGGAGCTGCCGGCCAGCCGCTCGAGCTGGAGGGTCGCTTTCATGTCACGCAATTGGCGGATGTAGTAGTCGTGCCCCGAGAATGCGGTCCATCCTAAGAACTCGTCGCTCGCCGCTTGCATGATGCGCTGGCCGGTCACGACCCGCTCGCCTTGGTTGCGATACGCGCTCTTCGTCCCGCAGATCTCGAGGACCGAGCGAGTCGCCTCCTTGGTCTGCAAGATGAGCGCGTCGTCTTCGCGCGCCATGAAGAGCAGCACGCCGCAGCGCGTGCCGACGCTGCCGACCCCCACGACCTTGACCGCCACGTCGACGAGCCGGTATTGGTCGAACAGGATGCGTACATCTGCGCGCAGGCTGGTCTTGTATCTCGCGACGACCGCCTGCATGATCGCGCTGTGGGCGTGGTCGACGGTCGCGTGATAGACGAAGGGCGGATCGTCGATGAAGCGCCGCCGGCCGTCGACCCGCTCGGTCATCTTGCCCACGATGACTTCAGGCGTGCGGCCCTGCACGCGTAGCGCGCCACGCCGCAGCCTGGCAAGCTTCTTCGGATTTGGTGCGATGTCGCGTAGGGTCTGCTCGACGTCCAGGCGTGAATACCACGACGCGAGCGCGGTGGCTCGCGCGAGCGTCGCCGTGTGCTCGCGGTAGTGACGCGCGGCGGCGAGCGCGGCCTCGCGGCAGCGGTCCTCGGGAAGTCCCTGCGAGCGCCCGGCGACAACAGCGCTTGCCGCGAGCCTCTTCAAGTCCCACTCCCACGGCGCCGGTAGCGTCTCATCGAAATCGTTGATGTCGAAGATGAAGTTGCGCTCGGGCGTCGCGTAGCCGCCGAAGTTCGCGAGGTGACAGTCCCCGCAAGCGTTGACCTCGAGGCCCGTGTTCGCTGTCTGCGCCAAATCGTGGGCCATCACGATGGCGGCCCCACGCAAGAACCCGAATGGTGACTGCAGCATGCGCGCGTAGCGGATGGGGACGAGGCTCTTGACGCGCTCGCGGTTCTGCCGCGCGAGCAGCGCGATCGGGTCCGGCCGATCCGGCTGCGCCTTCCACCAGCCCTGGTCGTTTCTGGGAACGCGCTCGCGCAGGCCCTTGCCAATGCTCATGCGCTCTTTGGTCGAGGGCAGCTGGACGCGGGCTTGCGACGCTTGTGCGGAACGAGACAAGCGACCGTCTCCTTTACGGATGGAACGGCAGGGCTGACGGACAATTACTCCAGCCCGTGCTGCATACCCCCAAAGGCCTTTTTGTGGTCGCTCTCGCGGCGCTCGCCAGCGTGCTCTGCAGCGGCGCACGGCCAGACGCCACAAGCACCGCCCGCGCTGCGACGATCACCTGCGACTACTCGTTCATCGTGCGCCAGCCCATCTTCGAACTCGTCGCGCCCGAAGAGAGCGGCACCGACGTCTCGCTGGCCACGCCGCTCGGCGTCCAGTCCGACGGCAGCTTCGCCATCATCAAGCAGGTGGAGCTCGTTCCGGATACCGGCAACCCGATCGTCCTGGCCCCGACCTTCAAGCCGTTCACGCCCACGAGCCCGCTGCACAAGTACAGCAATTTCGCGAGCCCGCAGACCGTCATCCAGACGATGTCGCTGCCGAGGCTGAAGCCCTCGACTACCTACGACGTGGTCTTCTTGGTGAAGACGCAGTCCGCGCCGAGCGGCTGCCCCAAAGCCCTGACCGAGCACATCGCCCGCTTCACCACGGAGTCCGCGACATCGCTCGACGCGATCGCGCTCTCCACCGAACCCGTCAAGGCGCCCACGGGCGGACCACCGACAGGCCCCGAGATCTTCGACAACGCGCTGCACGTGTTGCGCGCGCTCGACTACCCGGCGGTCGTCTCGTTCATCGTGACCTCGCGCTCGACCGTGGGGGGCAAGCCCTTCATCGAAGAGTTCCGCTCGAGCTTGCGCACGAGCGACGACGTCGTGATCACGCACTCGGTGCCCATCGCCACGACGAACCAGCCGGAAAACCCGTGGGGCTGGCGCATCAACATCCCGATCCTGAGCTCGCTCTTCCCGAGCCAGCGCAAGGGGAACTTCTCGCAGCCCTTCGGCGTGCCCGAGATATCGCCGACCTATGCGTTCGGCCTTCTGCCGCGCGCGCCGGTCAGCTTCCCCGGGATGCCGCAGGACGACACGGACACGCAAGACGCCGACGTCAAGTCGCTCGGCCGCATCCTCACGATCGCGCGCGACTACGAGGCCACGCTCCTGGACGTGGAGCCCTATCACGATCGCTACGTCTATCATATCAAGCTCACGCCCATCGCGCGCCCTGACTACTACCGGTTGCGCGAAGCCTGGGTGGACACGCAGGCGTTCATCATCTGGAAGCTGCGCAGCCAAGGCATTTTTGACGAGGGCCCGGCGACGACCGTGCCGTGGGATGCCGAGTACACTGTCGTCGACGGACATTGGTTCATGTCGACCGAGTATACGGCGTCCACCATCCGGACCGGCGGTTTTCTGGCCAACACCCCACCCGTGAACTACGATGGGGTCACGTACACGTTTTCCGACTTCGACTATCCGGAAGATTCGCTCGACTTGGACTTCTTCAGCGAAGTCAAGACGCAAGCCATACAGTACTAGAAAGGACGATCGATGCCCACGAGAAGCGCCCAGGCGGAATGGACGGGAGACCTGCGCACCGGAGCCGGCCACATGAGATTCGGCGGCGGGGCTTTTGACGGCGCCTATTCATTCGATTCGCGGTTCGCGGACGGCAAAGGCACAAACCCAGAGGAGCTGATCGCAGCCGCGCACGCCGGATGCTTCACGATGGCCACGGCAGGCGGGCTCACGAGGGCAGGCTTCAAACCCCAGCGGCTCGCGACGACTGCAAGCGTGCACCTGGAATCGGAGGCCGGCGGCTTCTCGATCAAGCGCATCGAGCTGACGATAAACGCGTCCGTGCCGGGCATCGACGACGCGACGTTCCAGAAGATCGTCGAGGATGCGAAGAAGGGATGCCCTGTGTCTCGTGCGCTTGCGGCTGTGCCGGAGATCGTCGCGAAAGGCACGCTCTCCTCGTGAGGGCGCTCTGTGTAGCGCTACTCGTGATGCTCTCGGCGACGCCCGCCTGGGCGGCTGGGTCGGACGCCGCACTGCAGTCCGCGCTGACCACCGATCTCAACAACTATCTCACCGCTCGCGCCAAGATCGAACACATCTCCACCGCGTCGCTGTCGATCGATCTGGGGGGAACCGGCCCGAACATCAACGTGGCGGTGGGCACCATGCAATACGGCGGCGGCAAGCCCGTCACGCCGGACAACCTCTTCCAGATCGGAAGCAACACGAAGGCCTTCACCGCTTCGATCATCTTGCAGCTCGAAGCTGCGGGCAAGCTTTCGATCGACGATCCCTTGGGCAAGTTCTTGCCCCAATACCCCGCGTGGAAGGACGTCACTATACGTCACCTGCTCCAGATGACGAGCGGGATCCCGAGCTACGACAACACCGCCGCTATGATGTCGGCGTACGCCGCACATCCCACGGCCAAGTACAGCCTCGCGCAGCTCGTGAACTACGTCTACCCCACGACGCCCGGGGCCCCGAAGCCGACTACCGGCTACTCGTACTCGAACACCAACTACCTGCTCGCGGAGATGATCATCGAAAAGGTGACCGGGAACAGCTACGAGTCCGAAGTCAAGCGGCGCATCCTGACTGCGATTCCGGTCGAGAACATGTACTATTCCCCGAACCTTTATCCGCCGGCGGTCGCGATCCGCACCGTGTCGGGGTATTTCTGGAACCATACGCCCGAGAACAAGCCGCTCGCTCCGCTCCTCGGCAAGGATCAGCGCTTGCTCAGCGCCTCGTGGGCGCAAGGCGCAGGCGGTGCCGTGGGCAGTCCGGAGGCGATGACCGTGTGGGCGCGCGCGCTCTATCGGAGCACGGCGTTCTTGCCGGCGGCGCAGCGCGCCGAGATGATGTCGATCGTCTCGTTGAAGACCGGCAAGCCGATCGCGGTCACGAGCCTCGCTGACCCGCGCGGTTTCGGTCTCGGCATCGCCCAGCTGACGACCAAAGAGACGGGAACCGTGTGGTTCTACGAAGGCGAGACCCTCGGCTACCGCATGACCCACGTCTACTTCCCGAAGAAGAACGTGATCCTCGATTTCGGCCTCAACAGCCAGCCCGACCCAAACCAAGACAACGTCGGCAAGCTGGTCGTCACGATCTACGAAACGCTGCACGCAGCGGGCAAGATGTAAGAAAAAAGAGGGGCGATTATCATCGCCCCTCCCGTTTGGTCTGAACCCTGTCGGTTAGTGATGCTGCTGTCGGTGCGAGCTTTGGTTCGAACGCGCCGGCTGACCGCCGCGATTGAACCCACCTGCCGAATAGTTCCTCGGTGCAAAACCACCACGCGTGTTGGCCGGCTGGTACTCGTTCCCGCTCGGCATGCTCTCGCGGCTGCCGGTGCTGCGGCTGTAGTCGTCGCTCGGCTGGTAGTTCACGTGGTCGTTGTAGCTCCCGTTGAACCGCGCCCACGGTGAGCTCGGCGTTTGGGTCCGCGGTGCCACGGTGCGTGGCGCCTGCGAGAAGTTCGTCGGCACGCGAGGCGCGTTCACCTGACGTGTCGTGGAACCGCTCGCCGGCTCGGCGAACGTGTGCATCTTCGCACCGTTGCCGCTCTGGGTGGACGACCCGACCTGCGGACGGCTCTGGTTGAACCGGTCCCAAGCGTTGCCAAGGGAGCTCTGGCGCTGCGGTACGCCTGCCGCCGGACGATCGACGGCTGGACGTGCGGTCTGCGTGAATCGCTTGCTCTCGATCGCAGGGCTCGATGCGACTCGCGCGTCTGGATGCGCTTCGGTATCGGCCACCTGACCGCCGCGCGCTTGCGCGAAGCGATCCCACGCGGAGTTGCGCGCCGCTCCGACCGTGCTGAGCTGCGCGTTATCGCGCGCCGGCGCTACTGTCTTTGCAGCTCCCAGCTCGGTGCGGACGGGCTGGCCCGAATCGACCGGCTGTCGCAGCGAGATCTGGTGGAAGCGGGGCGAGACGTCGATCGGCTTCGCGACAGGCATCCGGTCGCCGAAGCGCTCGTTCGCCTTGCTCGGCTGGATCGGCAGCGCGCCGCCCACGAGTCCGATGCGCTGCAGGTCACGAGCCTGCACGGGCAGATAGTGATGGCTGCCGGCGCCGTTCTCGAAGTCGCGCACCGTCAGCGCCGCGATCGCCGTGTGCGGTCCGTGCGCGTTCTTGCATCCGCAGTTGTTGATGTTCGTGATGTTGGTGATATTCGTGATATTGGTGATGTTCGTGATATTTGTGATGCTCACGTTCGAGTAGCCCGGCCCATACCACGGGTGGTACGTCTCGTAGGGAGCGAGGGGCACCCACGCGATGTTGCTGAAACCGAAGCCGATGCTGAAGCCGACACCCGTGCCGAATCCGAAGAAGGCGACGAGACCCGGGCTGTACGCGACCGGTTGGTAGACCGGTCCCGGCCACCACGCCCAGCCGTAACCGGCGGCGTAGAACCAGCGGCCATAGTGATACGGCGCCCAGCCCCACGGCTCGTAGCCGACCCAAGTCCAGCCATAGTACGGCGTCCAAGCCCAGTTGCCGTCTTGATACGGCGCCCAGCCCGGCGCGGTGTTGTACGGAACCCATGCGTTGCCGTAGTCAGGGACCCAGACCCAATGCCCGTAGGTGTTCAGGTCGTCCGTTCCCACGACGCTCGGATTGACGTACGGGTCGTCGCTCACCGCGGATTGCTCGTACGAATCCCGCTGGTCGTTCCATGAATCGAAGTCGTCGTAGGCCACGGTGTCGATCGTGGTGACGCGCGGATCCGATGAGGAGCCCGTGATGGAGACCGTCATCCCCGCTGCGATCGTCTGCGACGAGTTCGGCCCAAGCAAGTCAGCCGAGCCCGAGCGTACGGTGAAAATGGTGTTGCCGCCGCCGTCGACCGTCGCGCGGTAGCTGCCTGCCTGATCGGGCACGATGCTGATGGACGGCGTGTCCAGTTCGACTTTCGCGTCGCTCTGCTGCAGGACGCGCAAGTCGGCGGTACCTGCGGCCAGCTGGACGACGCGGTCGTTCGGATCGAGCTTGGCGAAGCGCAGCTGCGCATCGGACGATACGCGCACGAAGGTGGCGTTATCGAGCTGCACTTCTGCTTTCGCACCGGAGCTCGTCGAGATGTAATCTCCGACACCGACGGGCGCGTTGACCATGCCCGCCTCGGAGTCTCCGTTGTCTCCGTGCTGAACGGTGATCGATCCGCTGACAACGCTTATGCGCGCCACGCCTGACGAATCGTCGGCGAGCGCGGGTGCCACGGAAAGACCGAGGGCGAGGATTGCGGCTAGAGCTGTGCCTAGCCAAGGGACGAGCTTATTCATGTGGGCAACTCCTGGGGGCGGCTGGGTCCACCAA
>DASPVP010000047.1:0-26351 GCA_035622315.1 Candidatus Acidiferrales bacterium
CGGCGCGACGCTCACGTAGACGTAAAGATCGCCTGCCGGCCCGCCGCGCTCACCGGCTTCGCCCATGCCGCTGTAGCGCAAGCGCGTGCCGGTGTCGGCACCGGCCGGCACCTCGACGGAGAGTTTCTTGCGCTGTTCCGAACGGCCGCTGCCTCGGCACGTCTTGCACGGATTGCGCACCACGCGTCCCCGACCGCCGCAGCGAGCGCACGGCGCGCTCGTCACGAACTGCCCGAGTAGCGTGTTGCGGGTGTGGCGCAGCTCGCCCGTACCATTGCAATCGGTGCAGGCGACCGGATCGCTGCCGTCAGCGGAACCCAAGCCCTTGCAGCTCTCGCAGCGTGCCAAGTGCGTGAAGGTGATCTCGCGCGTGCAACCCCTGAGCACGTCGCGCAATTCGATTTCCAGATCGTAGCGCAGATCCGAGCCGCGAGCCGGACCCCGCTCTTGCCTCGTGCCCCCGCCGAAGAAAAAATCGAAGATGTCGCCCATCCCGCTGCCGGCGAAGCCGGCGAACGGAGACTCGACGCTCCCGAAGCGGTCGTAGTGCGCGCGTTTCTCCGGATCCGAAAGCACGGCGTACGCTTCGTTTATCTGCTTGAAGCGGGTCTCCGCCTGTTGGCGCTCGACGTCGTCGCGGACGGTGTCCGGATGCAAGCGCCGCGCCAAGCTGCGATACGCGTGCTTGATCTCCTGATCGGACGCGTTCTTTTGGACGCCGAGGATCTCGTAATAGTCGTGTTGGACGGGCACGCGCTGCTACTCGACGTTCGGCTCGCCGACGAACAGCGCGTTGAGGCTATCCGCCATGCAATCGAGGAGCGCGATCAGTCTCGCGTACTGCATGCGCCGGGGTCCCAAGATCCCGACCGCGCCTGCGTTTTGGTTCGCGACCTTGTACGGGATGGTCACGACACTGCATTCGCTCATGTCGGCGCTCGGCAGTTCGTGACCGATGGCGACCGTCGGGCCAGCGCTCGACAGCGATCCGTGCAGGAGCTGGTAGAGCGTTTGCTGTTCTTCGAGCAGATCGAGGATCGCACGCAACTTGCGCAGGTCGCGAAACTCTTGCTGGTCGAGCAGGTTGTGCGCCCCGCCCGCGAACAGGCGGCGCTCGCCTTCAGCACCCGTGTGCTCCGCGAACAGCCTGGCGATCGCGCTCATGAGGTCTTCAGGGAGGGGAGTGTCTCGCACGATCGCACGCAAGGACTCGAGCGAGATCTCAGAGAGCGCTTTGCCGCTCAGGCGCGCGTTGAGATTGTTGGTCGCGCGCAGGAGTTGATCCACGTCCGTGTCCTGCCCGGTCTCGACGGTGGCCTGCGCCGCGAGACCTAGATTGGTCACGAGCACGACGTGCGCAGCGTGCGCGCCGACGCGGATCAGCTCGATGTGCCGGAAGACCTGGCTGCTCAGGCGCGGGGTGATGGCAAAAGCGATGCTGCGCGTCAGGCTCGATAGCACGTGGGAGGCATGGTCGACGACCGCGTCGAGCTGATGCGCGGCACGGCGCACCTCGGCGCGGATGAGCTCGCGCTCCTCGGGCGTGAGCGTTTCGGGCAACATGAGGTGGTCGACGTAGTAGCGATAGCCGCGGTCTGAAGGGATGCGGCCGGCCGAGGTGTGCGGCTGGTCGAGATAGCCCTCTTCATCCAGGCTCGCGAGCTCGGCCCGCACCGTGGCCGGGCTGATGCCGAGGTTATACTTCTGCGTGAGCGTCGCGGAGCCGACGGGTTCTCCCGTGGCGATGTACTCGTAGACGACCGTCCCGAGGATCGAGGTCTTGCGGCGGTCGAGCTCCGCCGTTTTCTCAGCGGGTCGCGCGGATGCTGATTTTGTGTGTTTTTCGGCCATCGTTAGCAATCAAGGCACGAGAGTGCTAATACGGGCTTACGCCGGATGGTCGGCCGGGACCTTGTCTCGAAGGGGCGGCGCATCCGCTCAATGTAGCGGCCGATTTTCGCTCGCGTCACATATGGGATTATCGGTGAAAGCAACTGACCATCGACAGCGCTGCGCTCTCGTGACGGGCAGCGCAGCAGGGCTCATGCGCGGCGTCTGCGTCTCGCTCGCGCGGCGCGGCTACGCGATCGCCGCGAACTATCGCGCACCGCGCGGTCACGCTGATGAAACGGTGCGCGCAGTACGCGCGGTGAGCGGCACGGTGCGGGCGTTCGAAGCTGACGTCTCCGATCCACAGCAAGCGATGCGACTCGTCGCGTCCGTGCAAGAGGCGTTCGGCGACATCGACGTGCTCGTGGCTGGCGCCGGTCCGATGATCGTCAAGGATGCATTCGACATGACGATCGCCGAGTTCCGTGAGATGATCGACGGCAACCTCGGCTCCCTCTTCTTCTGCGCCAAAGCGGTTTTGCCACGCATGCGAGAGCGGCGCTTCGGCAGGATCATCGGTTTCGGGATGACCGGCAGCACCGCCACGATGGGCGCCCGCCACCTTGCGGCCTACGCCGCCGCCAAGGCCGGGGTCGTCGCGCTCATCCGCTCCCTCGCTCTCGAGGAAGGGCCGCACGGCATCACCTGCAACGCGATCAACATCGGTGACATCCGCGACAAGGATGCGGATCGCACAGCAGTGCTCGAACGTCGCAACTATCGCAACCCGACGACCCGCCCAGGCAGTTGGGAAGATGTCGGCGACGCCGTCGCGTACCTCGCAAGCGACGAGGCCTCGTTCATCAACGGCGCTGTCCTCGATGTGAACGGTGGCTGGCAAGGCTTTCTCGCCGAGCACGCCCGCTGGCCATGATGGGCATTAGTGTGAACGACGACCGCAATGGGTAGGAGAACCTTATGAGAACCACGTGGAAACCGCATACCAAGCACGGGCGGCTCACGAAGCAAAGCGATCTGCCCGATAGCGTCTTCGCCTTTCCGGACCAGCGCAAAGAACCGCTCACCGATGCGCGGCATGTGCGCAACGCTGTGGCGCGGCTGGATCAGGTCACCGGTGTTTCGGCCGCCGACCGGACGCTCGCGTTTGCGAACATCAAGAGGGCGGCACGCCACTACGGCATCACGCTCTCAGAGCGCTCCTGGCGCGATCTCGGCGTGAAGCCGCAGCGGCGAAAGGCGAAGGCGTCGAGCAAACGCGGCTGAGGCGCATGACGCTTTCCCGCTGCGACAACCCCGTCTGTCTGTGCGTCGTGACCGACCACACGACGAGTCCGAGCTTTTGCAGCGATGCGTGCCGCCACCAGCAGGCGAGCGCGCGGACCTGCAGATGCGGACACCCCGAGTGCAAGGACCACGACATGGATCAGACCCAGATCCGGTAGTCGCTTACGCTTGACGTCAGGCGAGGAACTCCTGGACGGCTGCGAGCGAGTGCACGCGACGCGCCGGCGGTAGCGCCTCTAAGATGCGCTTGCCGTACCACATCGTCTCGAGCCTGCCGTCGAGGATGCACATAAGGCCGCGGTCCGACGAGCTGCGGATCAACCGCCCGAGACCTTGCTTGAGCTTGGTGATCGCCGCCGGGATCATAAGGCACTCGAAAGGGTCTTGGCCGCGCTCGTTCAGCTGGTAAGAGCGCGCGGCGACGATGGGATCGTCGGGTGGCGGGAACGGCAGACGATCGATGATGACGCACGAGAGCGCGCTGCCGATGACGTCCACACCTTCCCAAAATGAGGCGGTGGCGAACAGCACCGCGTGCGGTTCGCGCCTGAACCATTCTAGGAGCGCACCCTTCGGCATTTGGCCCTGGACCCGCCAGGCGAACGACAGGCGCGGTCCGAGGAGCGCCGCTACGGTTTGCATCATGGCTACCGAGGTGAAGAGCACGAAGGCGCGTCCGCGTGTCGCTTCGAGCACGCTCTCGATGAGCGGCGCCGCATCCTGTGCGAAATTCGGCCGCTTGGGATTGAGCCGCTCGTGCGGCAAGAACAGCATGGCCTGACGAGCGAAATCGAAGGGCGACTCGAGGATGAGTTCGTCGACGGGCGCCCCCTCCAATCCCATTTGTCGGCGCAGATAGGCGAAGTCTCCCCCCGTCGAAATCGTGGCCGAAGTCAGGACGACGCTGCGCGTGCTCTCGAACAGCGATGCGCGCAGGAGATCCGCCACCGATGCCGGCGCGCAGTGTGCGGCGAACGAGCCGGAGCGATCGTCCGCGCGCTCCGCCCAGCAGATCCAGTCCTCGCCCCCGAGCCGCAGCCGCTCGATCGTCTGCGTGAACGAGACGACGAGCCGCAGCAGCAGATCTCGTCGCCGGCGCAGCGCCTCTTCAGGTGCGTTCGGGTATCTGGAGCTCTTCGCCCAACGCTCGGCTACCCAGTTCTCCACGCGATAGAGCGCGCGTTGCAGGGGTTCGAGCAGCTCGACGGCGGCGGCGTTCTCGTGGAATCGATACCGTGCAGCGGCTCGCGCTCGACCGTCGCTGTTTGCAAGCGATGCCGCGAAGTCATTTGCGGCTTTGTTCAGTTCCGCCGCGAGGAGTTCGTCAAAGAGATACGCGCGGATGAGTTTTTGCGCGAGGCGTGCGACGCCGGCTCGGGAGATGCTCGCTGTGAAGGCGGCGGTCGCCCACTCCTCAATCTGGTGGGCTTCATCGAGGACGACGTAGTCGTAGGGCGGGATGATGCCGCCACCCATCGCCAGATCGCTGAAGAACAGCGCGTGGTTGACCACGACGATGTCCGCATGACGCGCGGCTTCGCGGGCGTGCATCTGATGGCAGTGCTCCGGGCCGAAGAACTCGCACGCTTCCATGAGGCAGTCGTCAGCATCGGCATCGACCTCGCGCCAGAGCGCGTCAGCGGGCACGAAGTCCAGCTCGGCACGATCGCCCGTCGCGGTGCGGTCGGCCCACGAGAACAGCTTTTGATCTTCGGGTGCCTGCGCGAGGACGAGCCGCGAACGCAGACGCTCGAGCTTGTCACGGCACAGATAATTGTTGCGCCCCTTGAGCTGCACGACGCGCGCGTTCAGGTCGAGGGCGGCGAGGACGCGAGGGATGTCCTTTTGCAGCAGCTGCTCTTGGAGTGCAAGCGTTGCCGTGGAGATCACGACCCGCTGGCTCGAGAGCAGCGCCGGCACGAGATACCCGAACGACTTGCCCGTCCCCGTGCCGGCCTCCACCATGACGTGGACGTGCTCGAGGAAGCCGCGATTGACGAGCTTGCCCATGGCGATCTGCGCGGGTCGGTACTCGTAGCCCGCAAGCGAATCGGCCAAGGGGCCGCGGCGTCCTAACGCTTCATCTATTGTAAGCACGCGATAGCAAAATCAAGCATCAGAGCTCCAGCGCTCCGCACGAACGGACGTTCGAGCGCTCGACATTCTTGCCTTTAGGTCGCGGACCTGCGGGCGGGCCGACCTGAAGGTCGGCCGCTACAACCGAGCGGCGTTAGGCGTCTTCCCAGTCGCGGCGTTGGCGGCGCTTGCGCTCTATCTTGCGCTTTTTCTCGACCAGCGTCTCGCTGACTCGCGCTTGTGCGTTCACGGGCAGAGTTGGTCGCAGGGCGCGTCGCCGCTGCGTTTCGATCCGCTCCTGTAGCGCTTGGATGCGCACCTTGGTGCGAGGCTTCTTCTTGCGGGCCATCGTTTGGCTTGGTTCTCCTGCGAGGAGAGGTCTGCCGCCACAGTCGGCCAGAACTGGCCTCCGCTGTGGCGATCGCGAAAGACGCGTCGAAAACCGAGCAGGCTCTTAGAGCAGCGCTGCCCACAACCATGCGCGCGCTCGTCAAAGAGCATCCGGGACCAGGGCTCGAGCTCAAGCGCGTTCCGGTGCCCGATATCGGCCCGACAGACGTGCTGGTACGCGTACGCATGGCCGGCATCTGCGGCACCGACGGCCACATCTACGAATGGGATAAGTGGTCGCAAAGCCGCATCCACCCCCCGCTTATCGTGGGGCACGAGTTCATGGGCACCGTCGCCGAGATTGGCGAAGCGGTGCGCAACGTGGCGGTCGGCGATCGCGTCGCGGCTGAGGGACACGTGTCGTGCGGCGCCTGTCTGCTCTGCCGCACGGGCCAGGAATACATCTGCGAACATGTCCAGATCCTCGGGATCGATCGCGACGGCGCTTTTGCGGACTACGTACGCGTGCCGGAACACAACATCTGGAAGCTCGACCCCGCAGTGCCTGACGCCTGGGCAGCCGTGTTCGACCCGCTGGGCAATGCGGTGCACACCGTCATGGCGGCGGGCGTGAGCGCGAAGAGCGCGATCATCAGCGGTGTCGGTTCGATCGGTTTGATGGCCATCCCGGTGGCGCGAGCGGCTGGAGCGGCGAGAGTCATCGCCATCGACATCAATCCCCAAAAGCTTGCGCTCGCGAAGTCGTTGGGTGCGGACGAGGTTTTCGACGGCCGCGATCCCGATCTGCGCAAGAAGGTTTACGCCCTCACAGGCGGGCACGGAGCCGACGTGCTGCTCGAGATGAGCGGCAGCGGTGCCGCTATCAACGCCGGGCTCGGCATGGTGCGCAACGGCGGACGCGCAGCGTTGCTTGGGCTTCCTTCGGACGACGTGAGCTTGAATCTCGCGGAGAACATCATCTTCAAAGGATTGACCGTCCTCGGCATCAACGGGCGCAAGATGTTCGAGACCTGGTACCAGATGCAAGCGATGGTCACCGCGCGGCGCATCGATCTGTCCTCTATCATCACGCACATCCTGCCGTTAGAGCGCTTCAAAGAGGCGTTCGAGTTGCTCAAGGAGGGTAAGGCGGTGAAGATCGTCATCGACGTCGCGTCCAAGGCGGCATCGTGAACCAGGCATTCGACCGGCGGCTGCGCGTCGATCTCGACGGCCTGCGCACCGCCGGCACGTATAAGACGCTGCGGCACCTCACGACCCCGATGGCGGCCGAAGTGACGATGGAAGAGGCCGGGCGCATCATCGTGCTGTCGTCCAACAACTATCTCGGTCTTGCCGACAACCCACGTGTGGTGCAAGCAGGCATCGAAGGCCTGCAACGTTACGGCGCGGGGACCGCGAGCGTTCGCTTCATCTGCGGCACCTTTGACATCCACCGCCGCATCGAAGAGAAGATCGCATCGTTTCTGGGCACGCAGTCGGCCCTGACCTACGTCTCATGTTGGACCGCGAATGAAGGTCTTATCCCGACGGTCGCGGTCGCCGGTACGGCGATCGTGTCCGACGAGCTTAACCACGCCTCGATCATCGACGGATGCCGCTTAGCCACGCAAGCGCAACGTCTGCGATACAAACACTCGGACATGGCCGATCTCGAGGCGAAGCTCGCGTCTCTTCCCCCGGACATGACCAAGTTCGTCATCTCTGACGGCGTCTTCTCGATGGAAGGCGACTTGGCGAAGCTTCCGCAGATCGTCGCCCTGGCGAAGCGCTACAACGGGGTGGTGGTGGTCGACGACTCGCACGGCACGGGCGTCATGGGCAAGACCGGACGCGGCACGATCGAGCACTACGGTCTCACGGGCCAAGTCGACATCATCACTGGCACGCTCGGCAAGGCGCTTGGCGGCGCTGCAGGCGGATTCGTCGCCGCATCTCAGAGCCTCATCGACACGCTCATCCAAAAGTCGCGCACGCAGCTGTTCTCCAACGCGTTGCCGCCCACCGTGGCCTGCAGCGCGCTTGCAGCGATCGAGGAGCTCGAAGCGCATCCCGAACTGCTCGAGAAGCAACGCGAGAACATCGCCTACTTCCGCGCAGGACTTCGTTCGATCGGCTACAAGCCGCTCGAGGGCGAGAGCGCGATTATCCCGATCATCGTCGGCGAGACCGCGTTCGCGATCAAGATGAGCGAAGCGCTCCTTAAGGAGGGCGTCTTCGTCACGGGATTCGGCTTCCCGGTCGTGCCCGAAGGCACCGCGCGCATCCGCGTGCAGATGAGCGCCGCGCTCGAGCGCTCCGAACTCGATCAGGCACTCGCGGCGTTCGAGAAAGTCGGCATCGGACTCGGCCTTTTCCAAGCGCACGCCCGCTAAACGGCTGACACGACGGTCGATCTGTATTACGGGCGCTCAACCGAGCGCCCGTCTCTTTCTCAGCAATGCGTCGAGCCGACGAAGCGCGGGTATAAGAGCGGCGCCCTCGGTGCTCTCTCACGCTTATGAGAAAGGAAATAGATCTCTCGATGTTCACCCGTAAATCCGTCCTCGCAGCGGCGAGCGCGATCGTGGTGCTCGCGTTCGCGGGCTGCACGTCGAGCGGCATCGGCAATGCCATCTCGGGCGCGACCGGAGGCAAAGGAGACCTTCGCGCGATGGACGCCGCGCCTGCTGCCCCAGGTCCGCTCTCGATGCTGGTCGCCAACACGACCATCAATAGCAACCTCACGGCCTCCACACCGGTCGGCGTCTACGCGCTGGTCGGCGCCGGCAATCAGAACATCCAGATAAGCCCGACGAACGTGCCTACCCAGACGCAGAGCATCGCAGCGTCGACGTTCTACACGATGGTCTTGGCAGGCGAGCCTGGCCAAGCCGACTACGCGATGTACCTGCTCGAGGACACGAACTCCAGCCCCAGCGCGTCCACCGTGCGTTTTAAGGTCAACGATGCTGCCCCGGCACCCGGTCCGATCGACGTCTACGTCTACCAAGGTGCTCAACCCGCCACTCCTACCGTTCCCGGACTGACCGTCGGCAAGGACTCGGGCTCGATCGCCAACGCTCCGGGTAATGCATACATCCCGACGCTTGGCTCTGCGACAGTCTTGCCGAGCGGCTCGTACACGATCACCGTGACACCGGCGGGCACGCCGGGCACGATCCTCTTCACTGGCTCGGCAAACCTCACGACAGGGAACTCGTACTCCTACACGGTTGAAGATGTATCGAGCGGCAGCCCAAGCGCCGCCCAGGTCATCCTCGCGATCGATCAACCCGCGCAAGTCTCGAATCAGGCTAGCCTGATGAGCGCTTCGCGCCTACCTTGAGCTCTACGACCAAGGGCGGCCTGTAGCGGGCCGCCCTGCGGTTTTCTAGGCTTGGATGTATCCGTTCCGGGGTACAAGACGCGTGGGAGGAACCATGAACCATCAGGCGCGTCGAAGAGGGTGTGTCCAGACATGATCCAGCCGGTGAGCCACGTGCATGAGCCCGTCGCGCCGGCGAAGTCTGGCGTCGATCGCATCAGCTTGACGCTGCCGAAGAGCGACGCGTTCATCAGCGCCGTGCGCTTGACGGTCGCAGGCATCGGGATGCGTGCCGGCCTGTCGTTCGAGACGATCGAAGATCTCAAGATCATCGTCAGCGAAGCCTGCACGTACTGCACGAGGCGAGGCGGTAGTGCGGGCAAGCTACATGTTGGACTCGAGATCGGCCGCGGTCGTGTGGTCGTCTCGATCTCCGATTCCGGCTTCGTACTCGCACCCACAAGCGCTCCCAAGCGCCTGCCTGGTGAATACGAACCCGACGAGCTCTTCATCATCCGCAATCTCGCGGATGAGTTCAACCATCGCTTGACGCCCGGCCGGGGCCTCAAACTTCGCATCACAAAGAGCGTCGACTGAAGTGCTTTCACGCAGCTCGCATCGTCAGGACAGCCTGACCACTTTCGACCGCGCTCACCTACGACAGCTACTCGCCGAGTACACGCAGACGCGCTCGCCTCGGCTACGCGAAGAGCTCGTCCACATGCACCTCAACATCGTCCGCTACTTGGCGTCGAAGTTCGCCAATCGCGGCGAGCCGATCGAGGATCTGATCCAGGTAGGCTCCATGGGGCTGCTCAAAGCGATCGACCGATTCGACCCCGATCGTGGAGTGGAGTTCATCACCTATGCCATGCCGACCGTGCTCGGCGAGATCAAACGCTATTTCCGCGACAAAGGATGGGCCGTCCGCGTCCCGCGGCGCTTGCAAGAATTGAGCCTTGCGGTCAATCGTGCCGCTGAGACCATGACCGTCGAGCTAGGCCGTTCCGTCACGGTCGAGGACATCGCAGAAAGGCTCAAGGCGACCTGTGAAGAGATCATCGAAGCGCAAGAGCTGGGGAGTGCGTATTGCACGCTGTCGCTGGACGCGCCCGCGCTTTCCGAGGAGCGCTCGAAGGCGACGACGTTATCGGACCGGCTCGGCGACGAGGATCCAGGAATCGAGCTCAGCGACGATCGCGCCTGTTTGAAACGCGCGTGCCGCCGGCTCGATCCTCAAGAGAAGATCGTCATCCACCTGCGCTTCTTCGAGGAGCTCTCGCAGGTCGAAATCGCACGCCGGATGGGCGTTTCGCAGATGCAGATCTCACGGCTGCAGCAGCGTGCGATCGTCAAGATACGCCAAGGCCTTCAGGCCTCGTAAGCCGGCGGCGAGTAGACTGCGGTGGGTGTGCGTTCACTCATCGCAGACCTCCCAAACGTAGATCTGCCACCAGCCCAGATACGGGCTGTCGCTGTGATGCGCGCTCGAAAGGGCGACAAGCTCGGCGACTTCATTTGAAAGCCCGCGGCGGATACGAATTAGCTGGAGGTCTTCGAGCAGCTCGATCCCTTCGTCTAACTCGCGGGGCTCGACCTCAAGCGTACGGGCCAGCTCGTAGCGATCAAAGGCAGCGATCCCATCGTCCCAGCCCGACTCATACCACTGCTCGAGAAGCCGGTGTGTCAGAGTCGGCAGGCCCCACATCACGCAGCGTCGCCGGATGTCGGCGAGCACCACGACCTTTGACAGCGGAATCGCGAACGAGAGCTGCTTCATTCTCTGCGCCGTCCTCCGATGCGCGTTGCCTGTGTTCTTCCCCACGCAGCCGTGGGAAAAACAGCATGCTCACTCGCTGTGCGGCCGTTTAGAAACGCGGAACCCTGGGAAGAATCTTAGCCGGCACTGGCTACGACCAGTGGTAAGGGGGACCAATGGGCGGCATCTTGTGGACTATCATCGTGATTCTGTTCGTCTTGTGGCTGATCGGGTTCTTGCTGCACGTCGGGGGCGGCTTGATCCATATCTTGCTCGTCATCGCGGTCATCGTCTTGATCATCAACCTGATCACTGGGCGCAGGACCGTCTGACCTGACATCCCAGAAGGAGCGATAGCACATGGGCATTCTTGCCTGGATCGTCGTGGGGATCATCGCAGGCTTCTTGGCGAAGGCCATCGTGCCGAGCGAGGCGCCGGGCGGGCTGCTCGGCGATCTCATCGTCGGCATCATCGGGGCGCTCATCGGTGGCTGGATCTTCAACAGTTTCGGCCACGTCGGCGTGACCGGTATCAACTTGTGGAGCATCCTCGTCGCCTTCGTCGGCGGCGTGGTGCTTCTGCTGATCATCCGGTTGTTCACGGGCCGGCCGGCGGTGGCGTGACGCGAGGTTGACGCGCTCGGCAGCCTTATCTTAGAAAACGAAGGCGGCGATCGCTGCGACCAGCATGACCGCAGTCGTGAACCAGCCGATGCCGTTCAAGGCCGCACCGTTCTTGCGCTCGCCCATCACTCGGCGATCGTTTGAGACGAGCATGATGAGAACGAGCAGCAGCGGCGCCAAACATCCATTGATGACGGCCGTCCAATAGAGCGCTGTGATCGCACCGATGCCTACGAAATTGAGCTCGATGCCGACGAGCGTCGAAATCGCGATGATCGCATAGAATTGAGGCGCTCGGCCCGGATGTTCGCTCAGACCGAACTTCCAGCCGAAAAGTTCGGACATGGCGTAGGCAGAGGATGCTGTGAGGACGGGAACCGCGAGGCAGCCCGCTCCGATAAGCCCGAGAGCCAGCAGTAGTTCCGACCATCTGCCGGCGAGGGGCTCGAGCGCGCGGGCCGCGTCCGCCGCGGTTTGGATATTGGTGTGGCCGCTTTGAAAGAGCGTCGCGCCAGTCGCAAAGATGATGAAGTATGCGACGACCTCGGAAAACACCATTCCGACGATGACATCCCACGCTGTGTAGACGAGTTCCGAGGCGGTCGTCCCTCGGCGTTGAGAAAGGCGTCGCCGTCCAAAGGCGATGTCTTCTTCGACTTCCTGGCTAGCTTGCCAGAAGAACATGTACGGCGAGATCGTCGTGCCGAGGAGAGCTACGAGCGTCGTGAGATACACGCCCGTGAAACGTATGTGGGGGATCAACGTGCCGGCAAGAACGTCGGCGAGCTTGGGATGCGAAAGCAATGCGGCGCCGATGTAGGCGAAGAGCGACAACGCAAGCCACTTGAAGATGTTGGAGATGGCCCGATACGATCCCCAAATCTGCAGCGCGATGAGCGCGGCCGCGATGGGCACGATCAAGGCGATGATGCGAATGGGTAACAAGAGGTTCACGGCTGCGGCGATCGCGCCGATGTCGGCACCTGCATTGATCGTGTTGGCGATGACGAGCGCGAAGACCGCCGGATAGGCGATGTAGCGTGGGAAGCGGCTGCCTAGCACGGCTCCGAGGCCACGCCCGGTCACAAGCCCGATGCGCGCGCAGATCAGTTGCACGGCCACCATCATGGGTAGCATGACGATCGTGGTCCACAACGTCGAATAGCCTGTGCTGGCGCCGGCGACGGCGTACGTGCCGATCCCGGAAGGGTCGTCGTCGGAGGCGCCGACGATGACACCCGGGCCGAGTATCTTGAAGAAGCGCAAAAGCGGACTGCCCTCCTTACGGAGGGCAGCTTCCCGGACGCCTAACGCGTTCGCAGGCGTCACCTCGCCTTGCGCGCGAGAGTCCTTACTGCGTGCCACGGCGCAAATAACCGGGCGGTGGGGTCACCTTCGGGGCCGTCCGAGCAAGGCGAGTGTCATGGCGTGGGCGATTTCTGAGGCGCAGCGTTACCAGCCGCTATGTCCTGGAAATCTGGCCAGGCGAGCGATGCCTTGAACTGTTCCGCGAGCGCGGTGCGCTCATCCGCCGACATGCCTTGCAATTTCCCCGCATACCGGCCCCACGATGAGGCTAACGTGTCCTTGAAGCCTGGGACCCACGAATCGAGCAGCGGCAGCGGCGCGTTCAGCATCTGCGGCGGCGGCGAGCCAGTGCTTTGCTGGAGCAACGGAGCAACCGATCCGTTGAACCCGTCGATCGCCTTCGTCAGCGCCAAGGCGTCCGCCGAACTTTTCGCTGGGTCCAGCGAGCCGGTCGAGATCGACTCCACCACGAGACCGACGTAGCCGTTGGCTTGTTGCTGCAGTGCCGCGTACTTGACGTTGACGACGTTGATATCCATCGGTCCCAGGTCGGTTTTTGCGGCATGCACGACTGCGACCGCCTGGTCGCGGGTTTGCACGAAGGGCTGAACTTGGGACTGTAGGCCGGCAGCCACGCTTTGGTGGGTACATGCCGGCAAGAGCACGAGCAGGCCGACCATCGCGGCCCAAGCGCACAAATGGTGTTTCATTCTTTCCTTATTCCCAAAAGTGCGCGGCTCTATCGCCTTGTCTCGAGGTGACTTCACGCCCCGAGCTGGTAGCCAGAGAGAATGGAGCTGAGCGCCTTGTAGATCGTCGTCGCCGCGCGGATGGCTTCCCAATCGGTCGTGATGCGCGGTGGCGTGTACGACCCCGGCGCCAGCTGCGGTAGACTTGCTGTCGACGTCGGTTCCGGCGGCAACCCGGCGACGCATCGGAAGATCAGCTCCGCATAGACCGCGTTCGCCCAGCCGAATTCGCTGCGCGTGAAGTGCCAGGGTTCGTCAGGGTCGATGCTTTCATAGAAGAGCCCACTGCCGCCGTCGAGAGCGCGCAGCTCGCCGAGCACCTCGTCTACCTCGCCTGCGGTGGACGCCGTCAACGCTTGCCCGATGATGCCGAGCGGCCAGACCCACCCCGTTCGGGTGTGCGCACTGCCGAGCCCGGCGCCGTACTTGCCACGATACCAATACGGGTTGTCAGACGAGAGCGAGAAGCGTCGCGTGTTGAGATACACAGGGTCGAAGCGGGGCACGATGCCGATGAAGGGCAGCATGAGCAGGTTCGGGATGTTCGCGTCGTCCATAAGCGCGAAGTTTCCCTGTCCGTCTACCTCGTACGCATACATCCACCCATAACGGAAATCGTACACAATGCCGTACTGGGTCACGGCAGCCCGGATCTGTGCGGCGAGCGCTGTGGCGCGAGCGGCGAGTTTCGCGTCGCCGAAGCCGATGATCGAAAGCCGAGCGAGCTCGTCGAGCTCGTAGGCAGCGAACATGTTCTGCGGGATGTTGTATGGGTAGCGCACGGGATCGTCGGAGGGACGAAAGGCGCACCAGATCATCTGGGTGTAAGCGAAGGGCGGACCGGAACCGTGGTTCGTAAGGAACGGCGAGCGATAGTGCGAGCACGAGGCGTGCTGCTGCTCGCATTCATAGGTCGAGACGATATGCTCGAACGACCAGTGCAGCTGGAGCGTGAACATGGAGCGGTCGCGAGTCGTTCGCCAGAAAGCAGAATCGAGCAGGATCGGATATGAGAGCGAATCGACCTCCCACTTCTCCTCCCAGATCTTGTAGCTTTGCGTGAAGGCATTTGCGTACGGATCGGTGAGGATGTTCCGGGCATTGCGCTGGACTACGCCGCGCGCGAGCATCTCGAGTTGCGGAAAGGCCGGCGTGAAGCGGATATAAGGAAGCGTCTGCGCAGAAGAATCGCGCAGCCACATGGCGGGGATATCGCCCGTCGCCACATACGTCGTACCGTCATCGCTCAGGGTGAAGTTCCAGAACAGCGTGTGGAAGAGCGTGTCGGCATCGAGGTCGATCGAGCGGTGCGACATGCCCGGCAGCGTCAGCGAGATGGTCGTGGTCTCGGGAGGCTCCTCGATCGGGATCGGACTTGGGTTTGGACTCAGACTTGGGTTTGGGATCGGACTTGGCTTTGGGCCCTGGCTCTGCGCGCAGTGGGCGGCGCTGGGGATGCAGAGGAGCCAAAGCACGAGGACGAGTGGTGCTACCCGGGCGCGGTTCACGGACTATGGTCTTAGGGAAAATACGACGTGGACCTGCCCCTCGCTCTGCGGAGAAAAAAACGAACGCGGACTTTGCAGTCCGCGCTCATCACCTCGTCTGAGGAATCGGGGATCCGCTACGACGCTTTCTGACGCAGTGGCGGGAACATGAGATCTTCGTCGGTGGTACCGCTGACCACGTGCAGCGGCGTGCGCGCCGGCGTCTCTGCCTGCGTCTTGTGCTCTCCTATCCGCATCGCGACGAGCAATGCCAGCGAACTGGCCGCCGTCAGCGCGAGAGCGACGATTGGTCCTTGCATGTATAACACGGCCACCAGGGTGGCCAAGCTCGCGATGATTGCACTCCACATACTAGAACAGCCTCTTGTCGTATCGATTGAGTACGCCCGCCTGGGCTATCCGTTAGACGCAGGGCACAAACATGCGTTACCGTTCGAACGCGTTGCTACGCGTGCGCGCGTGCGCATGTGACAGGGCTCATGAGCAAGGGGTGTGATGCAGGCACTGCTAACTCATATGATCCGCGCATGTTCGCCCGCATCTTGCCCATTTTGGGCGTCACTTTCATCGACATCCTCGGCTTCAGCATCCTGTTGCCGATCTTGCCGTATTTCGTCAAGAGCTTCGGCGCATCCGACGTCGTCGTGGGCTTGCTGTTCTCGACCTTCGCCGCGTGCCAGTTCCTGGCGGGGCCCATTTGGGGCAACATCAGCGATCGCATCGGCCGCAAGAAGGTGCTCATCATCAGTCAGATCGGCGCTAGCATCGGCTGGTACATGCTCGCCTTCGCGCATACCATCGGCATGGTGTTCATCGCGCGGATCGTCGAGGGCACTTCGGGCGGGAACATCAGCGTCACCCAGGCCTACGTGGCCGACCTCGTCGAGCCCAAGGAGCGGGGCCGAGCGTTCTCCTACGTCGGCGCGGCTTTCAGCGCAGGCATCGTGTTCGGGCCGGTGTTGGGTGGCGTGCTGCTCGAGCGCTATGGCTTTGCAGCGCCCTTCCTCGCGGCGGCGACGCTCCAGGTGATCACGCTCATCGTCACCATCGTGATGTTGCCTGAGTCGCGCAGCGGGTCGGCCAGCGCGCCGGCGACGTTCGGGCAGATCCGCCAATCCCTCGCCGACCCGAAGGTGGGGCCGGTGCTCTTGCAGATGTGGGCATTCTCGCTAGCGCTCTATGCCTGGTTCGGCGTGTTCGCGCTGCTCATCAAAGCGGCGCTCGGCTTTACCGCAAGCCAGACGAGCTTCTTCTTCGCGTCGTTCGGGGTGCTTAGCGTCATCCTGCAATTGGGTCCTGGGCCTCGGCTCATCGATCGCGTCGGCGACCGGCTGAGCAGCAACATCGGCATCGGTGCAGCGCTCCTCGCCTTTCTGCTCGTCCCGACGATCCACAACCTCGCCACGATGTTGCCGACGTTCTTGCTTTTCGGCTCTGGGATGGCGATCGCCCGACCTGCGCTCGCCTCGATCCTCACGGCAGGGTCACCCGAGAATCAGCGCGGCACTATCCTCGGCGTCAGCTCGGCTCTCGACAACCTCTCGGGGGTGACCATGCCGCCGCTTTCCACGGGACTCTTGGGCGCGCTCGGCGCCCCGTGGGCGGGCGTCGTCTCGAGCTTCTTCGCGCTGGTCGCGCTTGTGATGGGCATCGGAGCGCAGCGCAGAGCCGTGCCGACGATCGTCGAGACGCCACTCGAGGCCGTAGCGAAATAGAGAGGGGCGATTTTAGGTTTGGGGCGATTTGCAATCGCCCCCTACATTGCTACATTGCGCCGCGTGGGTGGAGTCTAGACTTTTTCGGGGACTTCGATGTAGTCTTCGTACAGCAAGCCCTCGGCGATTTCCATAGACTCGCCGAAGAGGTTCTGTTGAATCGCGACGTCCGCGCACGACGAACCGTCGCTGCGCTCCAGCGAGAGCAGCTGCGAGACGCTCTGCTTCGTCTCGTACGAGATCCATGCATCGCATCCGAGCTCGCCGGGCAAGATGCCTGAGTTGACCGCCGTCTGATAGTCTGGCAGCGTCACGCCCGGGAGCCGGAACGCGATCGCCTTGCGGTAATAATCGTAACGTTCGCTTGAAGAATAGAGGTCGAGCAGTGTGATGTTCGCCGAGAGCGTGGTCGTCTGACCGCCGTAGGCGAGTGTCGAGGCGCGCTGCGCCATCGCGAGCGCGGCATCCCACGCCGTCGTCGCCGCGTCGAGCGCGGATTGGATCTTCGGCATGTCCTTATCGGAGATGTCACCTTTGGAGGTATCCGCTGCGTTCAAGACGCCGAGGAAGTTGGCCAGCAGCTTGACCGAGTCGTTAGCCATGGAGACGGCAGCGCGCGCGTCGTCCACGCCGTTGAGAATCTGATCGGAGCTCTCCGAAAGGTTTGAGGCGAGCTGCGGGTAGTAGGGCAGCAGATCGCGCGTCTTGTCTGACGGCGGCCCAGTGGCGATCGAGTTCTCCATCTCCTTGAGCGGCTCGAGGTTCTCGGAGGCGAGGTCTGGCGCGCTACCGAGCACGTCTTGGCTCGTGTCGAGCGTTCCGTTGATATCTTTGGTGAGGCGTTGCAGGCCGAGGATCGCCTTGCCGAGGTTGTTCGTCTTCGTCTTGGGCGAGCCGAGGTTGGGGGTTGCCGATGTTTGGCCTTCGAGAGAGTTGAAGAGCGTCTCGACGTCCGAGCGCGAGTCGCGCGATCGCTGCGTCGCCAAGCGCGTGTTGGCTTGCACGACGGCTTGCGCCCGCGTCAACCGGTTGGCGAGATCGCCGATGCTAAGCGCATCGACCGCAAGCGCGTTCGCAACCGCCCGTTCCTCGGAGGGAGCCGGCTGGCCATGTTTTTGCATCGCGATGTTGATGTCGGTGTACTTGAGCGCCGACTCGACCTCGTCCAGGTGCGCGAGTGCAAGCGTATTATTGGGCGCCTTCTTCAGGGCGAGTTGCAGGCGCACTTGAGCGTAGGAATAGCGTCCTTCTTCTTGGTCGTGGATAGCGTCAGCGAGGATCGAGCTGGCGCTGGGGTTGTTGAGTTCGGGATAGCCCAGCAGGTGCGCGATGCGATCCTTCGGCTCGGGATGATCCTCCATCCACTGATCGCTCTTGCCCGGCTGCGGGCCGCCTTCTTCAAGCTTGCCCAGATGCGCCATGAGGTCGACGGCCGATTCGGGATCGTAGCCCGCTCTCGACATGAGCAACAGGCCGTATTGGTCAGCCTGCAGCTCATCCTCGCGCGAGAGTTTGTTCATTGTGAGGTCGCCACCGTAACCGCCGAACGCATAGGCGATCGGTGAGAGGATGGAGAGCACGCCGATGAGGACGGCGAGGATGTCGCCTTTCTCGTTCAGCGTGATGACGTGGCGCCGTTCCACGTGACCCATCTCATGGCCGAGCACCTCGGCAAGCTCGTCATCGGAACCGACGAAGTTGAGCAGGCCCATGTCGGCGTGGAGAAAGCCACCGGGCAGCGCGAACGCGTTGATGCTGCTATCGTCGAGCACCTCGAAGCGATAGGTGATGTCGGTGCGATAGCGGTTGGCCGCGAGCCTTGCGCCGATGCCTTGCACCCAGTTCATAAGGAAGGGATCGGTGTAGATGATGTTCTCATCGTCGATCTGCTGGCTTTGGCTTTGACCGATGGCGACTTCTTTCGCGGTCGTCATGGCGGCTGCCGGAGCGAGCGGTAGGGCGAGACTCGCGAGGAGGGCGAGGATGAGGACGCAAGCGATGAGACGCATCGGAGTTTTCCTTGTTCTCGAGGGTTGTGGGCGTGTGTGTTCGCTGAACGTCAGGAGCATCCCCGGTGGAGATGAAAAGACTAAAGTGCGGCGAATTGGCCGCGCGTATGAATCAAGAACAGCAAACCATCGAGGCGCTCTTCGACGAGCAGCGCACGTTCCCGCCCAGCGAAGACTTCACGCGTCACGCCCGCGTGCGCGATCCGCAGATCTACGCGCGCGCGGCGGCCGATTTTGAGAAATTCTGGGAAAATGAAGCGGCGCAGCTTGATTGGTTCGAGCGCTGGCGCAAGACGCTCGTCTGGGATACGACCTCGAAGGTGGCGCGCTGGTTCGATGGCGGGAAGCTCAACGCGTCGCACAACTGCTTGGATCGGCACGTGGCTGCGGGCCACGGCGACCAGATCGCCTATTACTGGGAAGGCGAACCTGGGGACACAACCACGCTCACCTACGAGCAGCTCTTGCGCGAGACATGCAAGCTCGCCAACGCGCTCAAGGAGCTTGGGGTGCGGCGCGGCGATCGCGTCGCGATCTACATGGGCATGGTGCCGCAACTCGCGGTGTCGCTCTTGGCGTGCGCGCGCATCGGTGCGATCCATTCGGTCGTCTTCGGCGGCTTCTCCGCGGACAGCTTGCGCGACCGGATGGTGGATGGAGAGTGCAAAGCGCTCATCACGCAGGACCAAGCGTGGCGTCGCGGTGGCAAGATCTTGCTCAAGAAGATCGCCGACGAAGCGCTCGAGGGCGCGCCGACGGTCGAGAAAGTCATCGTTTTGCGGCGCATCGGCGATCCCGTGGATTGGAAGCAGGGGCGCGATGTCTGGTACCATGAGGTGGTCGACCGGCAGCCCGATCGCTGCGACCCCGAGCAGATGGACGCGGAGGACGTGCTGTACATCCTCTACTCGAGCGGCACGACCGCCAAACCCAAGGGCATCGTGCACACCACCGGCGGTTACATGACGGGCGTGAGCTCCACGCACCGCAACATCTTCGACATCAAAGAGGACCGCGACATCTACTGGTGCACGGCCGATATCGGTTGGGTGACCGGCCACTCGTACATCGTCTATGGGCCGCTCGCCAACCGCACGACGAGCGTGCTCTATGAGGGCACCCCGGACTTCCCCGACAAGGACCGCTTCTGGGCCATCGTCGAGAAATACAAAGTGACGATCCTCTACACCGCGCCGACCGCCATCCGAACGTTCATGAAGTGGGGTCCGGAATATCCGGCGCGCCACGATATGTCCTCGCTGCGACTGCTCGGCTCGGTCGGTGAACCGATCAACCCTGAAGCGTGGATCTGGTACCAGCAGCACATCGGCGGCGGCCGCTGCCCTATCGTCGACACGTGGTGGCAGACGGAAACCGGTATGATCCTGATCAGCCCGCTCCCCGGCATCACGGCGACGAAGCCTGGGTCGGCTACCTTCCCGTATCCCGGCGTGTTCGCAGACGTGGTGGACGCGAACGGGGAATCGGTGCCGCTCGGACGCGGCGGCTATATCGTCATCACGAAGCCGTGGCCCGCGATGCTGCGCACGCTCTGGAAATCGCACGACCGCTACCTGCAGACCTATTGGAGCCGGTTCGCAAAGCAAGGTTACTACTTCCCGGCGGACGGATGTAAGCGCGACCTCGACGGTTACTACTGGCTGCTCGGTCGCGTCGACGACGTCATGAACGTGTCCGGCCACCGCATCTCGACGACTGAGGTCGAGAGCGCGTTCGTCGACCATCCCAAAGTCGCCGAGGCGGCCGTGGTCTCGAAAAAGGATGACATCACGGGCGAAGCGATCGCCGCTTTCGTCACCCTCAAGGGAGGCGGAGTGGGTTCGCAAGCGGACGCAGATGAGTTGCGCAAGCATGTAGCGTCGAAGATCGGGGCCTTCGCTCGGCCTAAGTTCATCACGTTCACGCCCGAGCTGCCAAAGACGCGGTCAGGCAAGATCATGCGCCGCTTGCTGCGCGACGTCATGGAGCAGCGACCGCTCGGCGACACGACTACGCTCGCCGATGCCACAGTGGTCAAGAACCTGGCCGAGGCGGCCAAGCTCGTCACGTCCGACGAGTGAGCGGAGTCCTCTAGGCGCCTGCCGCGCTCAAGATGAGGTCGGTTCCCAGCCCCGCTGCGAAGCCGAGAAAAACGCCGAACGTGGCGAGTTCCTTGAAACCGATCTTGGCACCGGCTTTGGTCATCTCCGAGATCACGTAGATGATCGCGCCCGCGGCGAGCGACAAGAAGAGCACGGAGAGCACGGGCGACACGAAGCGGTAACCGACGATGGTCCCCAAGAACGTCGGGCCGCCGCCGATGAGACCGAGCCGCACAATCGTGCGCACATTGGTGCCGCCCGATGCCGCGAGCGGTGCGGCGATGCCGAACCCCTCGGTCATGTTGTGCAGTCCGAAACCGATGATGAGCAGCAACGCCAGCTGGATCGCGCCCGTGGCCGCGGATTGTCCGATGGCGAGACCCTCGCTGAAGTTGTGCAAGCCGATGCCCGCCGCGATCATCGTCGCAAGCGCAAGAGCGGGGGGCGCGCCGGCGCCGCTCTTCGCGAGCATCGGCCGCGAGAGGAACACGAGGCTGAGCAGTCCGGCCCCGAGTCCGGCGAGATAGACCGCGAGCAGACCGAAGAACGCCCCTCGCGGTGCGCCGAGCGCGACATCGTGCAGCGCAGACTCGACGGGGTTGCTCGCCTGGCGCAAGATGTCGAAGAGCAAGAAGAACAAGATCCCGATCGCGATGGCGTTGAGAAACGCGATGCCTTTCGGCGAGACCCTTCGCAGCGCCGCGAAGGGCAGCCCGAAGAAGATCGTCAGCCCGGCGATCGCGCCCAAGATGTAGACGGTGATGGGCGACATGGGGGGACCACCTGCAGCAGGCCCGTCCTCGTCACCACCACCGCCGGCTGCCGCCGCCATCGAATCTTGCGAAGCCATGGAGACGAGGCGGTTGGGCGCGTTCTCGTACTGCACCGCCGTGATGAGGCCGCCAGGTCCGACGGAGCCGTTCATGAGGTGGTCCAGCACGTGGCAGTGGAACATCCACGTACCAGGCTTGGCGTTGGCCACGAACGCGATGTCGCGCGTCTCGCCAGGTCCGATCAGAAGCGTGACCATGGTCTGGCGCGCGGCAATGGGGACGGGTTGGCCATCCATCGCGATCACCTGGAAGCGATGGCCGTGCAGGTGCATGGTGTGGAATTCCGTGCCGCTGATGTTGATCTCGCGGATCCGGATGTTTTGGCCACTGCGGACGAGGAACGGTTTGGTGAGGGGATAGCTCTTGCCGTTGATACTGAAATAGTTCTCCGCGTCGGACAAGATGCGCCACGAGGAGAGCACCATCAAGTAGTCGTGGTCGAAGGGTTCGGGTTTCGGCGGGTCCACGACCACCGCTCCGTAGAGTCCCCGGTCGAGCTGGTTGAGGTCGTCGAAGTGCGTGTGGTAGATGTACGTGCCGGGCGAGCTCGCGGTGAAGTCGTACACGAAGGATTGCCCGGGAGCGACCGCGTCTTGGCTCATGCCTGGCACGCCGTCCATGTCGGCATCGACCTCAAGACCGTGCCAGTGGATCGTGGTGGGCTCGGGCAGACGGTTGATCAGGATGACGCGCACGCGGTCGCCTTGATGCACGTGGATGGTCGGTCCGGGGACGGTGCCATCGTACGTCCACGCTTGCTGCGTCACACCTGGCGCGACTAGCCACGGCGCTACCTCTGCGTAGAGATAGTACGTCTTGAGCCGACCCGGTCCCACACGCGGCATGTCCGGCAGCGCGTTGAAGTCGCTTTGCGCAATGGCTTCGGTCTGTTGGCGCCAGGCGGGATCGGCGATGTGCGCGCTCTCTTGTGCGGTCAGCGGCAAGCCGCTCCGCTCATCCGCAGCAGCGCAGACCCGACAGAACAGTAGCAGTGCGATCGCAAGCCAGCCGACGAGGCCGGCGCCTGAAAGTCGCTTCACTTCACCGACCGGACTTTAGCTCGTTCTTGCTGCGAACGCTTTGGCGCGGGCGCGACAAGGATGTCGCCGGCCAGCTGCGCGCTGATCGCGTGCTCCCGGCCATCGAGCGCGATCGTCAAGAGACCGGCCGCGCGCTCGCGTCGCAGCGAACGCACCTGTGCGCCTGGGCGTAGTCCGACCTCGGCCAAGAAACGCAAGAGTTCGGGGATGTCGTGCTTGAGTTCGAGGACGATCCCTTCGCCGCCAAGCGGCAAGTCGATCAGTTCGATCGCCTCCGGGTGCTTCCAAAGCGTGCCGTCAGCATGCGGGATCGGATGCCCGTGCGGACACGTGGTCGGATGGTTGAGAAACTTGGCGAGATGCTCTTCGACCGAAGGCGAAATTGCGTGCTCGAGTCTGCAGGCCTCATTGCCCGCAACTTCCCACGACATGCCAAGACAGTCGACGAGCAGGCGCTCCGCGAGACGCTGGCGCCGCAAGATCACAGCACCGATGCGTGCGCCCTTTGGTGTGGGCACGACGCCATGGCGCCCCTCATGGACGACATAGCCATCTGCATCGAGACGCTTGAGCATCGACGAGACCGACGCGGGAGAGATCGCAAGCTCCTGCGCAACCGCCGATGTCGAGACGGGTTCTTCCCCATCGTAAAGCCGCACGATCGACTTGAGGTACATCTCGACGTTGGGGCTGATCTCTGGCTCCTCGGCCTCAGGTGAGGGCGGGAACTTGAGGGCGGAATTGTTCATGCTGCTCTCCGTCTTGTGAATTTAGGCGAACCTCATTCGCCATTTAGGCATGCACTCGCTGCTGGCTCAGTCTTGGGCACGTGAGATTCGTCTCCGAGCCAGTGTCTTGACCTGGGTCACATTGCGGGACGCAGGTTAGAAGCGCGTAACCCTGGCAATAATTGTGGCGTTCACCCTGTGCGGAGGTAAACACGCATATATATGAAGCGAAAGATTCTTGTTGGAGCTGTGATCGCCGCGTTTTTGGTCGCGTTTGCGCCCTTCGGTAAGGCCGTCGCCGACGGCGGCGCGAGCACGCGCAACATCCTGTTGGGTATCGGAGCCGCGGCCGGAACGCTCCTGATCATCAACCACAACAAGCAAGTCCATGAAAAGTACGCGCAAGACGCCGCAACGCAGGCCGCATTGGCAAGCCAGCGCGACAATGCCGAAGCCGCCTACAAGGCTGAGGTCAAGGCCTACAACAATCAGGTGGCGGTCACCGACAATCTCAAGAAAGAGGTCGCGCTCAAAGATCAGATGATCGCCGACCAAAGCACGATCATCAAGCAGCAGAAAACGCAGCTCGCGCAGATGGGCTTGTCCGCGCAGCCGGTCGCTGTCGCACCCGTGCGGGCACCCGCGTCTAACGCCGCGCCGAGCACCACAGCGATGGCGCACGGCCCGACGAGCGAGATGATCTCGTACGGTTGGGGAACGCTCTAACAGGCGGATTCACGGACGACTATGCAAGCGACGAGGCCTCGCGAAAGTAGGCGCCGTCGCTTGCACCTGACGATGAAAGGGTAGAGTCGATGAAGATGAGGTCAATGCTTGGCTGGGTTGCAGCTATTGCGATGCTCGCTTTATGTGCCTGCGGCGGCGGAAGTGCCGCGGGTGGCAACTCGGAGACCAAGCTTGCCGATCAGGTCACGCGTGCGGTCTACGACAACGACATCTCAGGGGTCACGCAGAACTTCTCGGCGGATCTGACGCCGCAAGTCACCCGCGCTAGCGTGGGAGTGCTCTCGGACAAGATGCACGACCTTGGGACGTACCAAGGTCTGACCGAAACCGCGATGGACATACCATCGCGTCGCTATACGTTCGACGCGAAGTTCGACAAGGGCGATATGACCGTGGGCATGCGCCTCGACGCGAACGGTAAGATCCTGGCCTACCGCGTAGTGCCGGGCACAGCTCACTGACGGCAGGTTCGAGTGCCCGAAGGGCGCGGATCACCCGCGCCTTTCCTCTTTTAAGTAGGCATCCAGTCTTTCCAGCCACACCTTCTTGCGCTCTTCATCGGCGAAGGCCGTCGTGAAACTATTGCGCGCGACGGTCGCGACGTGCTCGTGGCTAAGACCTAGGTCCATCGCCCGATCGTATTCGTCGAGCAGTCCAGCGCCGAAGTACGAGGGGTCGTCGCTGCCCAGTGTCACCTTGACGCCGCGTTTGAGGAACTCTCCGATGGGGTGCGCGGCTTCCGGTGCGACCGCCCCGGTGAGCCGGTTGCTTGTCGGACAGCTGTCGATAGCGATGCCTCGAGCGACGATCGTATCCATCAACGCATTGTCGTGAATCGCTGCCACACCATGGCCGATGCGTTCTGCATCGAGGATCTCAATGGCGTCTCGGACGCTTTCCGGACCAGCTGCTTCACCAGCATGGACCGTTCTTCGCAGCCCCAGGCGTTTTGCGCGATCGAACGCCTTGTAGAAATCACGCGCCGGAAAGTTGCGCTCGTCGCCGCCGAGCCCCACGCCCACGACGCCCCACTGCGCGCAGCGCTGCGCTAGATCGATGTCTTCGAGGGCAGCGTCTTCGCCAAGATTGCGCACGAGATCGAAAATGACGAAACTCGAGATGCCCGTCCTCTTCTCTTCCGCTCGTGCGGCGGCGTGAATTGCCTGGACCATCCCTGGTAAATCCGCTTTGGGGGTGAAATGGCGGATGGTCGCGGGAGAAAAAAGGAACTCGACATGCAGCACGCCGTGGCTCGACACGGATCGCAGATACTCGGTCGCAATCTCCGCGAGATCCTCGGGCTCGCGAAGCCCACGTACGACCGATGTGAAAGCGACGAGGAACGATTGGAAGTCGGTGAACGAAAAGATCGATCCGACGTCTTCCGAATGCCTGACGCCGTTCCGCCGCGCAATGCGCGCGTAGGCGCTCGGGGTGATTGTCCCTTCGAGATGGACGTGGAGCTCTGCCTTGGGAAGATCGCGCAGCCAGTCTCGCCGGCTGGTCAATGCGTCACGAACCGGCGGAGATACCCGAGCGTCTGTTGGTCGATAGTGCCGTCGTTGCGGACCCGGTCCTCGAGGTTCTCGCGATGCATGAACTGCAAGAGCGCAGCTGCCGCCCGTTCGTCATACGTCGACTTCGCGGGCAGCTCGCCGGCGCGGATGAGCAGTGCAGCGATCTCGTCGCCGAGCGCCGGGGTGATGGTCACCACCTCTTCAGGTAGTGCGGGGAAAAAATACAATTTGTGCAGCTCCAAAAGTCGCGCGAGCTCTTCGATGGGCTCGGGATGATCGTCGACCCGCAAGTCGACATATCGATCGTTGAAACCGCCGTAGCCGCCGCTTGGTTTGACGATGTAGAGCGCGGCGGACTGCTTTCCGCGCCGGTCTCCACCAGCCGCCTGGCCAGCCCGCAGTGCCGCTATCAAACGGTCGGCGAGGCGCCCAGTCGAACTCTCAAACGAATCCACCATGCCTTCCACCACCGCCTTGCCTGCGAGGATATTCCCTTGGGCGGCAAAGTCGCGGCGTGCGATGCCTCCCGCCCACTCCATGCACTTGCTGCCGGTGTAGGTCGAGGATCTGCCTTCAGAATCGACGATGCCGACTTGACGATGCTCAGCCTGGTCATCGCTCCCGATCAACAGGTCGATGACCTCGGCGGGATCATGGCCGCCTTGCAACAGCTCGAGTCCGCGTGGACCGTATGTGGTGTTCGCCCACGCCTGCGTCGCGATCGCGCCGACACCGCCAATGGCCCAGGGTACAGCCGCTCCTACAGCAAGAAATTTCGACTGAACCGCGACGCCGAGTTCGCTCGCCGTTCGATCCGCGGCGACGATGGAAAAGGTCGAAGGC
>DASPVP010000048.1:0-33046 GCA_035622315.1 Candidatus Acidiferrales bacterium
GGGCGATTGAAAATCGCCCCTAGATCAGAACGTGCGACGTGACCTGGGTGCCCAGGTGTTGTGCGGTCAGAAGTTCGACGAGCGCAGCGTGCGCCACGCTCAGATCCAACAATTGCGCAGCGTCCACGCCCGAGCGCACGCCAAGCGCGGCTGCCTCGAGCGCTTTGCTTACATGCGGCGACAGCGTGCCAGCTGACGCTAACTCGAGAGCCTCGGAGGAGGTGAGTTCGCCGATGACGCCGTCACTCGAGGTGCGAATGCCGTTGGTCGCGCTCGGATAGAGCAATCGTTTCGCATGGATCGCCGCAGCGATCTCTCGCGCGGCGTCCGTTGCATCGAGCGGTTCGGCGCGACCGGACACGAGCGCACCCTGGGCGCTGAAGACCGGGATATATCCCTGGTCGAGGAGGAGCGAGACGAGCGAGGCGTTGACGCTGCGCACGACCGGACGGCCCTCGCCATCTCGCGCGACGACGAGCGTGCTTGCGGAGGTGCCGTCCAACCCGACGGCTTCACCGCCCACGCGATTGATGAGGCCGACGAGCTTGTCGCTCGAGGCGCGCTGAGCGACGTCGAGTACCACGATCGGACGCACGCCGAGCTGGCGCATGAAGACAAGATCGTCGACGAGCGTGGAAGCTTCCATCGCGAGCTCGTCGACACGCATCACGAACGCGCGGCCGGCGAAGTCTTTGGCTGCCAGTTGATTTGGGTTCGGTTCCGCGAACGGCTCCATGTTTTAGTTATCGTCGCCGCAAGAAAAGGTTAAATACCAGCGTGAGCACGAGCGACAGCACTAACGACGTCCCGAGCGGGAGCCAGATCTGCCAGCCCTTGCCCGACCAGTGCAAATCCCCGGGCAATGACCCCAATCGTAACGCGCGCCACGAACTCGCCAGCAGGCCGATGACGACGAGCACCGCGCCGACCACGATCAACAAGCGCCCGAAGCCATCAGGACTTTGCGGAGCGTTCACGCGTCCTCGTCTGGCACGCCAGCGTCGCCTTCCGTATCGCCGCCAAACGCATTGATGGTGGCGATGGCGGCATCGATCCCCTCGCGGAGAAAACGTTCTACGCCTTGCACCGCACGCTCGACGATCGCAGGCAAGCGCGCTTCTTCATCCTTGCCGAACGATCCGATGACGTGATCGATCTGGTCGCCGCGCGATCGACCGATGCCGATGCGCAGCCTGGGGAAGTCGTGGCTGTTGAGCGCGAGGATGATCGACTTCAGCCCGTTGTGCCCGCCGTCGCTGCCGCTACGACGCACGCGCAAGCGCCCGAACGGAAGATTGAGATCGTCGCAGACGACAAAAATGCCGGGCGGCGGAATGCGATAGAAGGCGGCGCACGGGGCCACGCTTTCGCCTGAGTCGTTCATGTAGGTCTGTGGCAGCAGAAGGACCGCGCCGGAGGATTGTGCGAGCGCAAGCTTACCGCCGAAACGCGAGCGCCATGATTTGACACCGAGCTGGCGCGCGACGAGTTCGACCACGCGGAAACCGAGGTTATGCCGCGTCCGCTCGTAGCGCGAACCGGGATTGCCGAGGCCGACGATGAGAGAGACGGGAGCCGACGCCTCGGGGGCCAGGCCGGACTACTCCGTTTCCTCGGCTTCCTCGGGAGCCGGCTTGGCGCCGATGAGCTCGGGCTCGGCAGGCGCTTCAGCCACCGCAGGCGCTTCTTCCTCGGCCTTCGACGGCGGCAGGATCGTCACCACGATATCGTCCGGATTCTCCACGATCGTGACGCCGGCCGGCGCCGCGATGTCGCGCACGTGGATGGTGTCGAACATGTTGAGCCCGCTGATGTCGATCTCGATCTGTTCGGGGATATCCGTGGGCAGCGATTCGATCGTGACCTCGCGGACGACGAAATCCAAAATGCCGCCCTCTTTGACGCCGGGCGGCGTGCCCGCCAAGACGAGCCGCACGTGCGTTTCGACCACCTCATCAAGCCGGATCGCGTGGAGGTCGATGTGGATCAATCGTTTGGTCACCACGTCGAGCTGGCGCTCTTGGACGATGGCTGCCGTGGCACCGCGCCCTTCGATCTCGAGATTGAGGACCGCACTGCCGCCGTGGCTCGTCAGCGCAGCGCGCAGATCCTTCGCATCGACGAGCACCGGAAGCGGAGCGCCGAAATCCTTGCCGTACACGACGCCCGGGATGCCGCCATCGGCGCGCACACGCCTAACGGCGCGCGTGCCGCCGGCTTCTCGGGGTGTGGCTTTGACTGTGGTCTGTTGCATGGGATGCTTCCTCTTGCACGCGCGTCAGCGCTTAACAGCTTCCGAACCGGTCTCGGCAGCGACGAACGTCTCTTCCGGCTGGTCCGACGGAGCCGGTACTGCGAACAACGGGCCACCACCGCCAGCTTGGGAGCGGGCTAACTCCTCTTCCTGTTCCTCATAGATCTCGGACACCGACCGGTTGGCGGAGATGCGGCGGATGGCGTCTGCGAGCAGTTTGCCGACCGAGAGCACGGTGATCTTTCCGCCGCGTATCTCGAGAGGCACTGGAATAGTGTCGGTGACGATCACCTCGCTGATGCGCGAGTCGATGAGCTTCTGCGCGGCGTCCGCCGCGAAGATGCCATGGGTCGCACAGGTGACGATGGACGTCGCGCCGCGATCGAGCAGCGCTTCTGCGGCTTTGACGAGCGTGCCGCCCGTCGAGATCATGTCGTCGACGATGATCGCGGTCTTGCCCTGCAGATCGCCGACCACTTCGCTCACTTCGTTGACGTCCGGGCGCGGACGCCGCTTGAACACGATCGCGACCGAAGTCTGCAACTTTTTCGCGAAGGTCTCCGCGCGCGCCACACCGCCTGCATCGGGCGATACGACCACGCATGACGACCCCTGGAGTTTGCGCTTGCCGATCAAGTAGTTCGCGAGGATGTAACCCGCGCTCAAATTGTCAACCGGCTCGTCGAAGAATCCTTGGATCTGCGCCGCGTGCAGATCGATGGTCAGCACACGCTGCACGCCCGCGGTCGAGAGCAGATTGGCGACGAGCTTGGCAGAGATCGGCTCGCGGCCTTTGGTTTTTTTGTCTTGCTTCGCGTAGCCGTAATAGGGTATCACAGCCGTGACGCGATACGCAGATGCCCGGCGCAGGGCGTCGATCATGAGCAGCATCTCCATCAACGAATCGTTGACCGAGTGCTGTGGATCGGCTTTGCACAGGGATTGGACGACGAATGCGTCGGCGCCGCGGACGTTCTCGCGGATCTCGATGCGGCACTCTTCGTTTGCGAAGGTGGTGACGAGCGCCTTGCCGACATGGGTGCCCATCTTCTTGGCGATCTCTTCGGCAAGCGCGCGATTGGAGTTGCCCGCGAAGAGGACCGGTTTTGCCGTAGCCATAACAGCGGCCTCCCGTTGCTTTTTCGAGCCGGCGAAGACATTTCGCAGGCCAATAAGCGAGTTCTCCGAAGTGTAACAGACAGCCCTTTAGGGCGACGCTCGACCATGCCGAAATTTGAAGTCATCTCACCGTTCAAGCCCGCTGGCGACCAGCCGGCCGCCATCGCGGCCCTGGCCGCGGGCGTGCTGCGCGGCGACCGCGCGCAGACGTTGCTCGGGGTCACCGGAAGCGGCAAGACCGCCACCATGGCGTGGACCATCGAGAAGGTGCAAAAGCCGACCCTGGTGCTGTGCCACAACAAGACGCTGGCCGCGCAGCTGTGCAGCGAGTTCAAAGAGTTCTTCCCGCACAACGCCGTCGAGTATTTCGTGTCATACTTCGACTACTACCAGCCCGAGGCGTATATCCCATCGAGCGACACGTACATCGAGAAGGACTCCTCGATCAACGATGAGATCGAGCGTCTGCGCCACTCGGCAACCCAGTCGCTTTTGACCCGCCGCGACACGCTCATCGTCGCTTCGGTCTCCTGCATCTTTGGCCTCGGCTCGCCTTCCGATTATATGGAGATGTCGCTCTCGCTACGACGCGGCCAGGAGTACGATCGCGACAAGCTGCTGCGCAAGCTCGTCGACATGCAGTACACGCGCAACGACATCGCGCTCATCCGTGGCACGTTCCGCGTGCGCGGCGACGTGCTCGAATACGTGGCTGTCGATGACGAGATCATCACTCGCTTGGATTTCTTCGGCGACGAGATCGAGCACATCACGCGCGTCAACCAGATCACGGGCGAGCTCATCGACGACATGGCCGAGGTCGTCATCTTCCCGGCGAAACACTTCATCACGCCCGAGGAGAAGTTGCGTCGCGCGGTGGCGAGCATCGAGGCGGAGCTCGAAGAGCGTCTCGCCTACTTCCGCTCGAACGGCAAGTTGCTCGAAGCGCAGCGGCTGGAGATGCGCACGCGCAACGATCTCGAGATGCTGCGTGAGTTCGGCTACTGCAATGGCATCGAGAACTACTCGCGGCACCTCACCGGCCGTGCGCCCGGTCAGACACCGTTCTGCCTGCTCGATTTCTTCCCCGAGGATTGGATGGTCTTCGTCGACGAGTCGCACGTGACGTTGCCCCAGGTGCAGGGTATGTACCACGGCGATCGCTCGCGCAAGGAGATCCTCGTCGAGTTCGGGTTCCGCTTGCCCTCGGCTCTCGACAACCGACCGCTCACCTTCGACGAGTTCGACAAGCACGTGAAGCAGATCGTTTACGTATCTGCAACGCCGGGGTCGTACGAGATGAAGCACTCCACGCAAACGGTCGAGCAGATCATCCGGCCCACGGGTCTCGTCGACCCGAAAGTCGTCGTGCGGCCTACCAAGGGCCAAGTGGACGATCTGATGGAGGAGATCCGCAGGCGTGCAGAAGCGCGCGAACGTGTTCTCGTCACCACCCTGACGAAGAAGATGGCTGAAGACCTCACCGACTATCTGATCGAGATGGATGTCCGCGCGAAGTACCTGCACTCCGAGATCGAAACGCTCGAGCGCATCGCGATCCTGCGCGACTTGCGCCTCGGCAACTTCGACTGTTTGGTGGGCATCAATCTCTTGCGCGAAGGCTTGGACTTGCCCGAGGTCTCGCTCGTCGCGATCCTGGACGCTGACAAGGAAGGCTACCTACGGTCGGAGACCTCGCTCATCCAGACGATCGGGCGCGCGGCCCGCAACGTCAGCGGCACTGTGCTCATGTACGCAGACAACATCACGCACTCCATGGAGCGCGCCATCAACGAGACCGAACGGCGTCGCGAGAAACAGCTCGCGTACAACGCCGAGCACGGCATCGACCCGCAAAGCATCCGCAAAGAGGTGCGCGACATACTCGCAGATGCGACCGCCTCGGCAGAGCAGAAGGGCAAAGGGAGCAAGGCGCTGCGCGAGGTGCCGCGCGACGTGCTAGTAGCGACGATCCATCAGCTCGAGAAAGAGATGAAGGATGCGGCCTCCCGTTTGGAGTTCGAGAAAGCCGCGGCGCTGCGCGACGAGCTGTGGGAGCTGCGCCGCCAGTTGCCCGACGCGGGCGATGCATCGCTCTCGCGCAAGGCGCCCAAAGTCTTCGGTCAAGCGCTTCGTGAGGCAGCGCTCTTCTAGGTGAACGCGCGAGCGTTTTACCTGCTCGGATTCACCTGTCTAACTCTTGCGCTCGTCGCGCCCGCACTGTCACTCAACGCTACCGCACCTGAAGGCTCTCCTCTCGTCACGTGGGCGAACGATGCAACTGATTCGTTTTACACGACGCAAGTAAAAGCGCGCGAGACGAGCGTGGACGACGAGTTCGTGCCGAATCCCGTGGCGGGAGGACAGATGACGGCTACGCCCTGTGCAGGTTCGATCTGGGTTTATGATTACGCCCACGGTATCGCGGCAGGCAACGATCGAACTGACGCGACCGGGGCGATGGTCATGTACTTCCCCAAGCCACCAACCCTGCTGCCGAATCGTGACCTGCTCGCCTTGAGATCAAAGCAGGGCCTACACTTGGGAATGACGCTCGCGCAAGCCAGTGCCATTTTGCGCGTCCCAGGCAGTGACGCTACCCTTCTACCCGGCGGGCGAGCCGAGCTCTATGTGGAGAAAATGGTTCCCTGTCTAGCACGCCACTGCGCCCATCGAGTCACGATTATCTTCAAGGACGGGCACGCCGTGGCGTTGAGTATCTTACACGCTTTGAACTGAGCGGAGGGTTCGAGCGCTCCGATAGGACCGCGGCCTAGCCGATATCATCAGTGTGAAGGCTGTGATACTCGCCGGTGGCTACGGCACGCGCATCAGCGAAGAGACGGCGCTGCGCCCCAAGCCGATGGTGGAAGTCGGTGGTAAACCTGTCCTGTGGCACATCCTCAAGATCTATTCCAGCCACGGCGTCAACGATTTCATCATCTGCTGCGGGTACAAAGGCTACCTGATCAAAGAGTACTTCGCCAATTACAGCCTGCACTCGTCGGACGTCACCTTCGACATGCGCAAGAACACCGTAACCGTGCACCAGAACAGCGCCGAGCCTTGGACGGTGACTTTGGTCGACACGGGAGATGACACGGCTACCGGTGGTCGCCTCAAGCGCGTGCGCACGTATGTTGGCGACGATGATTTCTGCTTCACCTACGGTGATGGTGTCAGCAACGTGAACGTCACCGATCTCATCGCATTCCACAAAAAACAGGGCGTTCTGGCGACGATCACCGCCACGCAGCCGCCCGGCCGCTTCGGGGTCCTCACGATCGATCGGCAAAAGATCACATCATTCAAGGAGAAGCCGCCCGAGGGCGGAGGCTTCATCAACGGTGGCTACTTCGTGCTCTCGCCGAAAGTGATGGACTACATCGAGGGTGACGCGACCGTTTGGGAGCGCGAACCGCTCGAGCGTCTTGCCAAAAGCGGCAATCTCGCCGCGTTCGTGCACACGGGATTTTGGCAGCCGCTGGACACCATGCGCGACAAGATCTTGCTAAATGACCTTTGGGCTGCGGGCAAGGCCCCCTGGAAGGTCTGGTAGCTCAATGCGGGTGCTCGTCACCGGACACCGAGGCTACATCGGCTCTGTCCTCGCGCCCATGCTCGTCGAGCTCGGCCATGTCGTGCGCGGACTCGACTCCGATCTTTACCATGGCTGCGATTTCTCGGCGTTGAGCACGGGTTTCGAAGAGCGCGTCAAAGATCTACGCGACGTGAGCCTCGCAGACGTGAAGGACATCGACGTAGTGATACATCTCGCCGCGCTCTCAAACGATCCGGTCTGCGAGATCGACAGCGCGCTGACGATGGACATCAACCACCAAGCCACCATCTCCTTGGCCTCTCTCGCGCGACAAGCCGGCGTCTCGCGCTTCATCTTCGCCTCCTCGTGCACGAACTATGGCGTGGCTGGGGACGACGCTCTGACCGAAGATGCCCCGCTCCGTCCGCTCACCGTTTATGGCGAATCGAAGGTGATGGCCGAACGCGATCTCGCGAAATTGGCTAGTGACACCTTCAGCCCAGTCATCCTGCGCAACGCGACCGCGTATGGAGTCTCACCACGGCTACGGCTGGATCTGGTCGTCAACGACTTTTGCGCCAGCGCAGTCGCTCATCGTCAGGTCGTCATGCAAAGCGATGGAAGCGCGTGGAGGCCCTTGATTCATGTCTCAGACATCGCCCGTGCCTGCATCGCCGCGGCCGAAAGCCCCCGTGCGACGGTGCACAACGCAATCTTCAATATAGGTAAGACGGCCGAGAATTTCCACGTGCGCGATCTCGCGGCGATGGTCGCCGAGAGTGTGCCGGGTTGCACGGTGCTCCAGCGCCCCGGCGCGGGGGCCGACAAGCGCAGCTATCGCGTCGACTGCACCAAAGTAGCCGCCGAAATGCCCGCGTTCAAACCGCGATTCACGGTCGGCCAGGGGATTGAAGAACTCGTCCGGGCCTTCGGCGCCCAGCCGAATCTTGCGGCCGAGATGGAAAGCGACCGCTATCGCCGGATCGCAAGGCTGCGCAACGGTCTCGTGAAAAAGAGCTTGGATGCGGATCTGCGAGCGGCCGGGTCAGGCGTAGAGGTGCTGAAAAAATGAATCCCCGATCCGGTCTGCACCCGGCTGTCGACGCGGATGGTCTAACACATGCACGAAATAGACCTGGCCTAGCCAGCGGGCGTTCTTGATGCGGCGAAACGCCGGCAAGAACCGCCATTGGTCGATCTTGCGCGCCACATGAGATGCGTTGAACTCCTCGATCGCGAGCAACTCTCCGCACCATCGATTGTTCGACGGGTAGACGATGTCGTCGGCGTAGAGACAGGTCCAGGGCAAATAGTGCTCAGGCCGCCCCTCGAAGATAGACAGCGCTTGGCTCGCCGACGAATAGTAGTCGACGTCGAGCGAGGCGAACCCGAGCGGCGCCTCCGCAGAGAGCTGCTGAGCGAAGGCCGGAACGGTGACGGCGAGGTCGCCGACGACCAATCGTGCGTTCGGAGGAAGCTTCGCACGCAAACGATCGTGGTCTGCGACGAAGTCTCCCGCTTGCCACAGCTCCGGATGGTCGCGATAGTCGACGGGTGGCGGCATGCCGCCCTCGCGATCGAAGCCGACGATGTCGAACTCCACACCTGTCGCGGCGGTCACCGAGCGGGCGATGCGGCACATGGCCAACAGGCCCGCGCCGTTCGCCACCCCGAACTCGACGATCGTGACCCGCGCAAGGCCGAGCGCTCGAGCAAGCTCGGCTGTTTGCAAGATGCAGTAGGCGTACGCCGGCGGAAAAATGAGATCGAACGCGACGCGTGCGCGGAACGTTCCGAAGATGGCCACCACAGCTGACATCGCGAGGATGTGCAACGGTTCGGTCAATCGGTTGGCGACGAGCGCACCGCGCGCATCGCTGCCGCGCAACCGGTCGAAGAGCGCCATGCCAGCGTCAGCATTAGCCTTCGCCCAAAGCGCCCCTTCCCCGCGATCGCTGTTCGTTCGCGACCGGAGCGTTGCGTGAGCGAGCTAAGCTGTCGTTTCTGCGCCGCCCCGCTCGAGCACGTCGTCGTCGACCTCGGAACGTCACCGCCGGCGAACATGCTCGTGAGCCCCGGTGCGCCGAAAGAACCGAACTTCCCGCTGTGCACCTATGTCTGCGACCGCTGTCATCTCGTGCAGTTGCCCCAGTTCCAGACGCCGGACGAGATCTTCTCCGACTATGTCTATCTGTCGTCGTACTCGACCTCGTGGCTCGAGCATCTGCGACGCTTCGCGGAACTGGCGAGACAGCGCTTCGCTCTCGGACAGGAGAGCCAAGTCGTCGAGATCGCGAGCAACGATGGAGCACTGTTGAAGAATTTCGTCGAGGCGAAAATCCCGGCGCTCGGCATCGAACCGGCGCACAACGTGGCTGCCATCGCAAATGCGGCGGGCGTGCCCACGCGTTCAGAGTTCTTCGGCACAGCGCTAGCGCGCCAGCTGCGGAGCGAAGGTCATAGCGCCGACCTGGTGGTGGCGAATAACGTCCTGGCACACGTGCCCGATCTCAACGATTTCGTCGCCGGGATAGCGATGCTGCTCAAACCCAACGGCGTCGCGACGCTCGAGTTCCCGCATCTCTTACGGCTGATCGAGCGCACGGAATTCGACACGATCTACCACGAGCATTTCTCGTATTTCTCCTTGACGTGCGCGACTACGATCCTCGCCGCACATGGGCTTCGCGTGGTCGACGTTGAGGAGCTGCCGACGCACGGGGGTTCTTTGCGCATCTACGCGTCGCTTGAAAGCGACGCAGCGGTTGTGTCTGCTGCATGCGGCCGCATCATGGGCGAAGAAGAAGCCGCGGGACTGAACGGGCTGCGGGCCTTCGCTGATTTCGCCGCACGCGTGCGGGAGGCAAAAGAATCATTCTTGGCCTTTCTGCAACGCGAGAGCGCGCGGAAAAAGTCGGTCGCCGGCTACGGCGCACCTGCCAAAGCGGCGACGTTGCTCAACTATTGCGGCGTGGGTGCTGATGCGATCGCCTACACCGTCGATCGAAACCCATACAAACAAGGCAAGCTCGTACCGGGCGCGCGGATTCCGATCTTCGCTCCGGAGAAGATCGTGGAGACCAAGCCGGACTTCGTCGTGATCTTTCCCTGGAACATCCGGGACGAGGTCGTGTCGCAACAAGCGATCATCAGGTCATGGGGCGGCCGCTTCGTCGTGCCCATCCCCGTGACGGAGATACTCGCCTAACGCTTCTGAGTACGGCCTCCAGCTGCGGCTTGGAATGCTTTGACGATATCCGGTAGCGCTGCGATCAGATCGCTGGGGCGAAAATCGAACTCCTCGCAGATCCGGTTCACGTCGATCGCCGGCGCGACGACCACCGGCGCATCTCGCTCCACGGATACCTCGGCGGGCACGAGGGCTGCGATCCGCTCGACGATCGCTTGATGCGTCGTGTTGCGGCCGCTGGCCACATTGTAGACGCGGTGGCGGCTCGCCGCCGCGATCTTCAGGATCACGTAAGCCACCTCATGAACGTCCACATAATCCTTGCTCGACCAGAGCGCGGTTCGAATCGTCATCCGGCCGGTGGTGACGGCTTGCCTGATGATGTCGCTCAAAAAGACGTGCGACTCCAGGTTCGCGCCGAAGACATTGGAGGGCCGAAGCACGATCGTGCGCTCCGAGCACTCGAGCATCGCGGCTTCGCCGGCGATCTTGCTAGCCACGTACACGCTTTGTGCGTCTGACGGCAGGGTCGCGAGCGTTGTGTCTTCATGGGTGGAGGCGGATCGATCGTAGACACGGGCTGAAGACAGATAGATCAGGCGCTCGAATCGACGCGTGTCAAGCCACTCGAGCGGAGCGCTCACGTGCAAGCGAAACGCCTCGCGAGGCTGCGCATCCGCGCCCCATGGGATTCCCGAGCAGTAGACGACCACGCCGAGATCCCCGTCCGGAATCTGGTCGTGCGGCGTGACGACCACCTCGTGGTCTCGCCCCCGCGCAGCCGCGGCGACGACTGCGCCGATGAACGAACGCGCGCCGACGATGGTCAGTCGCATGGCGCGCAGGCGCGGGGCAATTCGCTCACTCCTTGACGCAGCGGAGGTAACCATCCGGTGCGTCCGTGATCAAGAGCTTGTCGACCACATCGCGATCAACGACGAAGCGCGAGTTCTCGCCTAAGAACTCGTCGAGCGCCGTCTTGGCGTTGTGGCGCTGGTCCCACGGCCGGTGCAGGTCGATCTTCGGGTCGATGAGGGCGACCGCTGTGCCGAAGACGACGAGCGGGCCGCCCTTGCGAACGAGCGGCGAGTACGCTCGGAGCTCGGCGAGAACGTGCTCGTGCGTGTGTAGTGAATCGAGCACGAGCATCACGCGTTCGTGCGAGTCGGCTCTGCGACGTACTTCTTCGATCACGGGTGCAGCTACCGAGGAACCCTCGATGACCGATATGCGTCGGGCCAGTGGATGATTTTCCATCGCCTTCTTGTTGTGTTCTCGGAACTCGACTTCGACGCCCACGACCTCGCCTCGGCCGCCGATGAGCTCGAGGATGGACGCATAGAGGACGAGCGAGCCGCCGTGTGCCACGCCGGTCTCGATCACGAGGGTCGGCCGGTACGACCAGACGAGTTCCTGCAGCGCTACCACATCTTGCGGGTACTGGATGATGGGTCTGCCTAACCAGGTGAAATTCCGGTAATAGCCGTGTTCGAAGGTCTTCCCCAAGAACGTGCGGACGGCGGCGGTCACGGCACTGTCGGCAAGCATAGCGTCGATGCCTGGCCGATCGAATGGGTCGTGCGGATCGCGCGGGGTCACGATTTCGGATCGTAGCCCGGATAGGGCGGCGTGAAGAAGCGCGCGAGCAGATCCTTGGATCGCGGCCAGGTCTCAAGATGCGGCGAACTGCCGCGGACCATCGTGTTGGGCGGCACGTCTTCGTAGCTCACCGTGCTGTTGGCCGTGAGCACTGCGCCGTCGCCGATCCGGCATCGTCCGCCGGCGAACGCTCCAGGGAAGAAGATCACGCCTTCGCCTACCGAGAAGGCGTCGAGACCGTCGTTCGTCGTGGTCACGTTATGGCAGAAGACGGTGTAGTCTGCGTACGATCCCTTGCCGATGACCGTGCCGACCGTGTGCGGGATGGCGAAGATGTCCGGCAACAGCGTGTCGTACATGACGAGCAAGGCGTGCCGGTCGCGGTTGAGCAGCGTCAGCTTCTTCGCGAGCGCGACGTCCTCGAATCGCGACCACGCCGTGTTGGCTGCGAAGTAGAGGAACATCGCGAACTGGTCGCCATGCAGGTGGTCGAAGGTCGCCTCACCGCGTTCGTCTCGATAGTGCGGCAGCGCGATGCGGGCGAAGCATCGCTCGGTGCGCTCGAGAGCGATCGGGAGGATGCGAGAGATACCGATGGGCCGTCCGTCGGGAGCGAGCGATTCGACGAGGCGCGTCACGTAGACCAAGAAATCGTCAGGCGGTAACGAAAGCCTCACGCGTGCAGGCTTCGTTCGAGAAACCGTTCCACCTGTGAGAGCTCGACGCGTTTGAGCGCGACCGTCACCACCATCATCCCTACCTTTCGCCGGCCCAAGCTGCTGCAACGCGCGCTTCGCAGCGCGCTCGATCAGACGCATCAGGGCGTGCGCGTCTGCGTGTATGACAACGCATCGGGTGACGAAACCGCATCGGTGGTGGCGGCCGTCAGCGCGAACGACCCACGCGTGAGCTACTTCTGTCACCCGCAAACCGTGCCGGTCGCGCAGAACTTCCAGTTTGGCCTCGATCGGGTCGCGACTCCGTTCTTCTCGTTCCTGTCCGACGATGACGTGCTGTTTCCGAACTTCTACGCGACCGCGCTCGCGCGCTTAGAGAACCAGCCTGAAGCCTTGTTCGCGGCGGGATCGGCGATCGAGTACGACGAGTCAGGTTCCGTGCGCTACGCGCCCCTCGCGCTTTGGAACCGCGAGGGGCAGTATGCGCCGCCGGATGGTTTCACGTCTATGCTGAACAACCGCCACCCTACCTTGACGGCCATTCTGTTCAGGCATGAGGTCGTCGAGAAGGTAGGCGCGCTCGACACGGCGATCTCCGGTCCGGCCGACTTGGACTACGAACTTCGCGTCGCCGCTCGGTTCCCATACGAGATCTTCTACGAACCGAGCGCCGCATACGTCCATCACGAAAACCGCATCTCGACAGCCGAGGATGCACGAGTCATCGAGCAGTACCAGCGAATCGCGGACAACCTCAGGGCGGACGAACGCATCGCTCCCGCATTGCGGGTGGTGATTCCCCGGCTGCTCGAGCGGCAGATGCGGCGCAAGCTCTACGAGGTCGCGGTCAAATCGATCGTCGCGGGGCTTGACGACAATGCACGAGCGGCAGCCGCGCTGCTTCGCACGCGCTTTTCGCGCCCGGTCGTGGCGTCGCTCATCGACCTCACCGCTGGCGCGAGCGAGCGCTTTCCGGCGGTGCGCAGGCTTTTGACATCGATTGAATCTGCGAGGGTAGCAGGCCGGGCTCGCGAGGCGAAGCGCTTGTTGAAGCTGCGCACGGGAGACGACGGGAGTTCGTACGCGCGCTTTCTCGCTTAGTGCGCGATCTTCGTCCGCGCTGCGTCGCCTTCGACGCTCTTGCTGCTCTCGATCGGCTCCCAGACCTGGTATTGCTGGCGCTGCTTGTCTGACCGGAACTGCGATCGGGCGCGCACGCGGCAATACAGCTCGATGGCACCTGCCGCGACCGTCCAATGCAACTTGCGCCAATCGCGCAGCGCACGCGGAATGGCGGCGCGAAGCACCGGCAACGTGCGCATGGTCGAGACGGGCACATTGTGGTCGTGCATGATCTGCAGATTGCCGACGATGCAATGCATGCGTTGGGAGACAAAATCTTTGAGATTCTCGGGACCTTTGTTATGCAGGCGCGCATCGGCGGCGTAGACCGTCTTATAACCTGCGGCCCGGACGAATTGGTAGACGCCGAGCTCATCGCAAATCGAGGATGGATTGATGCGCCGGAAGACGTTGCGAAAGGCGATGAGTTCGCCCATTTTCGGATCGTGCAACGAGATGTCGTGATGCAGCGTCCACATGAGGTTGACCGCGTAGCCGAAGAAGGTGTTCGTCGCATCCACTGGGATCGGGTGCGCGCCCACCATGCCCACTTCCGGATCGGAGAACGGCTCGAGCATGCGCTCGAGCGTGTCTGGGAAGAAGACGAGGTCTGCGCCGGAGACGAACAGGATCTCAGCTTCAGCGGAGAACAGGAACTGATTGATCGCGGCGACTTTGCCGGTCCTCGCGGCCTCGGCGATCAGTTTGATCCGCGGCTCTCGTGCGCGATAGCTTTCGACGATCTCGCAGGTCCGGTCGGTACAGCCGCTCGCCACGACGACGATGCTGTCGATGCGGTCGAGCGCGGTCTGCACGAGCAGGCTGTCGAGCAGCTTGCCGATGTTGCGCTCTTCATTATACGCCATGATCCCGATGTCGGCTCGGGGCGATCCCTGGGTGCTCATGCTCTCGATGTATTCATCGGCGCCGCCCATGCGAATCATGACGCGGGACGGCGACGCTGAGCGCAAACTCCGATATCTCAACTATGGCCGTGATCGATGAAGATCGGTGGTACCGGCGCGCCCTCATAGGGATTGCGGCAGTGGCTTTCGTCTTGCGTGCCGCCGACGCGCTGCGCCGCCCCTTCCACACGGACGAGCGGATCTCGCTGCAATGGGGAGCGTTGCCGGTCAAGGAGATGCTCGAAGTCGTCCGCACGCTCGACGTGCATCCGCCGCTGTTGTTCCTGGCGCTCCATGGGCTCATCCTCGTGCACGCTCCTCTGTGGGTGCCGCGTCTGCTCGCAGCCATCTTGGGCACGGTGTCGGTCGTGATGCTCAGTGCGATCGTCCGTATCTGGGCAGACCAGCGCGCAGCGCTCGTCGCGGGAGCGTGCGCCACCGTCATGCCGGTGCTCGTCTTTTACGACACCTGGGTGCGCATGTACGTGCTGAGCGACGCGCTCGTGCTGGCGCAGTTCCTTATCCTCTCGTGGATTCTTACAAGCCCGGAAGGACAAAGGCCGCGGCGACTCTGGCTGTGGGCGGCCTGGGCGCTCGCGACCGTGCTCGCGGGATACACGCTCTACCTTTCCTGGTTCGCAACGCTGGCGCAGGGGTTGTACGTGTTGTGTTTCCGGCGCGATCGTCTCGCGGGTCTCGCGGTAGCGCTGGGATGCTCGCTGCTCGCCTGGACACCTCAGATGCCGGCGCTGCTCCATCAACTCGGCATGGGCGGCCAGACGTTTCAAAGCTATCGAGGACACGAGCTGGGCGGGGTCCTGCTGCTCTCCGGTCAAGCGACGATCGCTCCGGAGCTTGAGGGGTTTCTTGCAACCGCTGGTGCTGCAGTCGCGTGGATTTGGATCGCGATCGGTCTCTGCGCGGTGCTCGTCGCCGCCCGCAAGACGCTCTTGCCATGGCTCGGCGCACCCGCGCTCATCACGTTCGCGTACGGTTTGGCGACGCACAAGCTCATCTACCTCGACCGCTACTATATCTTCTTCGCGTATGCGCTCGCAGCGTGGACCGGCTGTCTCGTCACGCTCGCAGTTGCGCGCCGCTGGCAGCTCGCGCTCGCGATGACGTCGGTGCTGATCGTAGGCCTGCTCGCACTCGGCACCGCTTACGCGCTCGATCCAGCCTTCTACACGGCGGACTGGCCCGCCGTCGCGGCTGCGTTGGCGCGCAGCGAGCAACCAGGCGATCTCGTGCTGGCAGAACAGGGCATGCCGTATTGGACGATGCCGGACGATCAGAACATCCTCTCGCACGAGCATCTGTTCATCTTCTATCCCGACCAGATCCCAAAGGCTTTGCGCGCCGCGAGCCGCCATAAGCGCGTGTGGGTCATCGCCTACGAGCCGCGCGGCATCGATCCAGATCTCGTGCTGCTCTCGGACCTGGGCAGGTCGTTTCATCTCGTGAGCGCGCAGCCGTTCAACCGCTATCTTCCGGCGGAAGACGTGGTCGTGCTGCTCTTCGCTCGCTGAGCGTGCCGATGGAGAAGATATGGCGCCACACGCGCTAGACTTCGCAGCATTCTGGCCGCGTCTGCTTTGGGGCGCGATCGCCGGTCTTCTCACCTGGGTCGTCGCGCTCGACCATGGCATGGCTATCGTCGACCGGCTCGCACCCGTGCGCGGGAGCGTGGCGCGCTTGGGCGTCGGCGGTGCGCTCGGCTACTCGCTCGTCGGCAGCGCTGTCGGGATTTTGGGCCTCTTCCGAGCGATCCATCCGCTCGCGCTGGAGCTGCTGCTCGGCTTAGCCTTGCTCGTTCGAATTCCATATTGGGCCTTAAAGCGCGGTGGCATAGGGCTGCTCTTTCATCGCTCACCGGAGGAGCCTGGCGCGACCTTGCCAGCGCGGCGCGATCTTGTAGATGCCTTCGCGCTCGCCGTCGCGATCGCAGCGTTCTTGACCGCGCTGGTCGCCGCCGCATTGCCTGCGGTCTGGTGGGATCCGATAGCGTATCATTTGCCGATCGTCGCGGCCGCGCTCGCGAAGGGTGCGTTCACCTTCACCCCAACGATGGTCCAGTCGGGCTTTCCGTCGCTCGGCGAAGCAGCCGCGCTGCCCGCCTATGCGATTGCAGGGTCGGCGGGGGCGGCGATGGTCACGCTCGGCTCCGGTGTGTGCCTCACTGCGCTCGTCGCTGCGCTAGCAGCGAGGATCGCGTCTGGCAGCGGTGCGACCGCGGCCATGCTCCTTGCGTCGTCGCCGCTGTGGCTCTGGCTCGCGCCCACGTTTTACGTCGACGTGCCGTTTGCCATGCTCGTGCTCGCAGGATTGGTGATGGTGATGGGATGCGCGGGCGAGGGCGGACTCAAAGGTCCGGCGCTAGATGACAGAAGCGCAGGCTATGCGGTTGCGGGGTGGCTGTGCGGCGCTGCAGCGGCTGTGAAGTACTCAGGGCTGGGTGCCTGCGCGATCCTGTTGGTCACGACGTTGCTCGTCGCGAAGTCGAGGCGCGGGAGGAGCGGTCTTGCCTTCGTGCTAGGTGCGGCCGCGGTCGCCCTCGGCTGGTATCTGCGCACGTTTATCGCGACGGGCGACCCCCTGTATCCTTTCCTGTCGACGTACCTGAGCCATGATCCAGCCGTGACGGCGTTCGCGGCACGTTACGTCGACATGACCCGGAACTGGTGCGGCGGCGGAAATTCAGCGAGCGACCTCTTGGTTTTGCCCTATCGGTTGTTGACGGGGCCGCGCGATTTTTGCGGCGACCCCGGGATGGCGCTGCGCGCCGGCATTGTCTTTGCGATCGCAAGCTCGGTCGCGCTACGCTCGGCACTCGCGATCGCCCTCATCACGCTGGCGCTCACGATCGCGTGGTTCTTTGCAAGCCAGCAGTGGCGATTCGCGCTCGCGCCCGTCTCGACATATGTGGCGCTCGTCGCAAGCGGCACGACCGTGCTGGGAACGCGGTTGCGCGCCTTGTACGTGGCGGCGCTCTGCGTGGTCGGAGCATTTTCAGTGGCGCTGAACTGGCTGCCGTCCGGTCGCGCGCAAGCCGCGAACAGCATCGTCCCCGCCTTCGCCTATATCAGCGGCCGGCAATCGGCCGCGCAGTACTTGGACGATCGATTGGAGACCTTCGCCGCGGCGCAATGGCTCGCCAAGACTCTGCATCCCGGCGATCGCGTGCTCGCGCTTGACGATGTGCGCGACTACTATTTCCCGCCCGGCACGATGTGGGGCAATCCGTTCTATCAGCAGGCGATCTCGGTCGACTGGCTCGCGTCGGCTGCATCTCGCTACGCGGCGCTGCGCGCACTTGGCGTGCGCTTCATCGTCGTGAACGCCAACGACGCCTACATCCATCGCACCCCGACAGGTGTCGCGTGGGAGGTGCTCGCGGCAGACGCCCATTCAGTTTTGCGCGAGGTCTTCCGCGCGAACGACACGATCGTCTACGAGATCGTCGCGCCGGTCCCCAAACTCGCCCCAGCACACGGCTGAAAACCGAGAAAGAGGTCACGGGGCGCTGCAGGGCAATTCATCCGCATGGACAAGCGGATCTCTATCGCCTGCCGGTTTGCGTTGTGCCTCTGCCTTAGCGCGCTTGCCTGCGGACCTGACTATGGTTCGCGCGTCGCATCGGCAGACGACCTTTCATCCGCGAGGTTGCGCGGTTATTCTCCAGACCTTTCCGCGCGCGAACTCGGTTACGAGCTTGCCGCGCAGTCTTCGCCCAACGCCAAGACGGCAATGGCAGACGAGCTCGCGATCGCAGGACGCGTGCATCGCATGGGTCAGCCCACGGACTACCAGACCGCGGTCTACGTGCGCAACCGCCTCGCTCGCGACGGCTTCGACGCGAAGATCGTCACCTACGACTCGTCCAACGTTTGGCCCGTCGAGCAGCACTTGGAGATCACGGCACCGGTCGCGCAAGAGGTCGACATGTTCGAACCCGCCGTCGCCGGCGATCCATACTCGACGATGCACGCCGCGATCGGCAGGCCGTACTCCGGCTTCAGCGATGACGGTGACGCGGAAGGCCCGCTCATCTACGCGAACTACGGCACGGCGGCGGATTTTGCAGAGCTGAAGAAGCTCGGCGTCGATCTCGCCGGCGCGATCTTCCTCGTCAAGCAAGGCCACGGCAGTGCAGCCTCTAAAGGACGGCGCGTCGTCAGCTACGGCGGAAAAGCGCTGCTGCTCTATCCGGAACCTGCATACGATCCCTATGGGCCGCCCACGACCGGAAAGGTCTACCCGGAAGGGCGTAACCGTCCGCTGGGCGCGGCGCTGCGCAACACGATGCTCGCAGAATACGATGGGGGAGACCCGCTCGCCATCGGCGTTCCAGTGCCAGGCGCACGACACTTGCCCTTTTCAGACCTGCGCGTGCCACCGATCCCCGTCACCGCCATCACGGCGCTCGTCGCAAAACAGCTCGAAGCAGAACTCGGCGGACCGCTTGCGCCGCACGCCTGGGCAACCAAGGTGACGCCCAACGTCCATGTGGGCGGCGTCGAGCGCGTGCACTACGTGCTGCGGAGCCGGCGCTTCATCGGACCGATCTGGGATGTGATCGCAACGTTGCGGGGCGCACAGGCGCCGGCCGAGACGGTCGTCATCGGTGGTCACCGCGATGCATGGACCTTCGGCGCGATCGATCCAACGAGCGGCACCGTCGCCATGCTGCAGTTCGCCGACGCGCTCGCGAAACTGCATAGCGCGGGCTGGCGTCCTTTCCGCACGATCGTCATCGGGTCGTGGGATGGGGAGGAGCTCGACGACATCGGTAGCGTCTCGTGGGTGGATCAAAACGCCAGCCAGTTGCGCGACTCGTGCTGGGCATACGTGAACACGGATGAGGTCGCGCTCGGCGCGATGTTCTTCGCTTCGGCGACGGACGATCTCGCTGCGGTGACCAAGGACGTGGCGAGCGTCGCCATCGCGCCCGACGGCCGGCACGTGTCGGATTTCTGGTACGCGCAGGACAAGACGCCACAGGTCACGCCGATGGGGACGGGGAGCGATCACGAAGGCTTTTCGTACCACGAGGGTATCCCATCAAGCGGCATTACCTATTTCGGCACCTTCGGCACCTACCACTCGGCGTACGACGATCCCGCAAGCTTGCGCGTCATGGATCCCGGCATGCACTTTGCCGACGCAGCCGCGCGTTACGACACCGTGTTGATGTTGCGGCTTGCCGACGCGCCGTATCCCGAGGTAAGCATGAGCGACTTGGCGACAGCGCTCGAGCATCGTCTCAACACCTTCGGCAACGCACCCCAGGACGAGCAACGTCGCACCGCCGTCGTCCAAGCGCTCGCGCCGCAGCTCGCGCATTTCGTGACGTTCGCTGCTGCCCTCGACAACGCCGCCGACGCGACCGCGGCGGCGGGGAATCTGCAGGCGCTCGCGCCGATGCGCGCGCTCGCCCTCAAGACCCGTGCGGATTTCTACGATCCGGGCGGTGTGCCGGGCCACCCTTGGCAGGGCAGCCTCTTATATAACTCCGACGACACGATCTCGACCTTGCCGTCGCTCGAAACCACGCTAGATCCGAAACTCGGAGAGCAGGCCCTCAACCAGCTCGTGGCGGCCTTCGCGCGCATCCCGCCCGTGCTCTTCATCTGAAACCGGGGATGGCGATCAAGGCGATCTTCTTCGACCTCGACGACACGCTCTTGGACGACACGATCTCAAGTGAACGCAGCGCGGCGCTCGCAGCATCCGAGCTCGCGGGCGATCGCGGCGTGACGCCGGAAGACCTCGCGGTCTCCTACATGCGCGAAGCGATGCATTTTTGGGAATCGCTCGAGCCGGGTGCACCGAAACCGCCGAGCGGCGCCATCCGGCCTCGCCTGTGGCGCGCGGCGCTGCGCTCGCACGGCATCGAGGATTCGGACCTCGCGCTGCGGCTGGCCGTACGTTACGACACGATCCGCATCGAGCGTGTCGAATTGTTCCCCGAGACCTTACCCGTGCTGCACGCCCTGCACGGCCGCTACAAGATGGCGATCATCACGAATGGCTTCGCCGAGACGCACGATGCCAAGATCGCGCGTCTCGGCCTCGCGCATCTCTTCGACGCAGTCGTGCTCGCGGGCGAGATGGAACTCGCCAAGCCGCATCCGGCGGTGTTCGCGCACGCGATGCAACAACTCGACGTGTCGGCTGAGGAAAGCGTCATGGTCGGCGATCGCTTCGACCGTGACATCGTCGGTGCCCACGGCGCGGGCATGCGCGCGATCTGGGTCAACAGCCGTCGGGAGCGACAACCCGCAGGCGTGCGGCCCTCGGAGATGGAGATTCCATCGATCGCGGACTTGCCGCGTGCGGTCGTCGCACTGGACCAAGCGCCGCGCTAGAGGTCCGCTCCTACGGGGAACTCGAAACACTCCTTTCCATGCGAAAATCCCCGAACGGGCCGCTCGACGACCCCTATGCAGCGCCGGTCCTGACGATCGCGCCGCGCCACGGGCTCGAGCATATCCTCGTCAAAGGTGCGCGCGAGCACAACCTCAAGAACATCGACTTGACGCTGCCACGCAACCAGTTGATCGTCATCACCGGCCTCTCGGGGTCGGGGAAAAGCTCGCTCGCCTTCGATACCATCTACGCAGAGGGTCAACGCCGCTACGTCGAGTCGCTCTCCTCGTATGCGCGGCAATTCCTCGGGCAGATGGAGAAGCCCGACGTCGACTACATCGAAGGATTGTCGCCTGCGATCTCGATCGACCAGAAATCCACGAGTCGCAACCCGCGCTCGACCGTAGGCACGGTGACGGAGATCTACGATTACTTGCGGCTGCTGTACGCCCGCATCGGCCAGCCGCATTGCCCCAACTGCGGGCGGCCGATCTCGCCGCAGACCGCAGAGCAGATCGTCGATCAGATCTTAGCCTTACCGGCGGGCACGCGGCTCCAGCTGCTCGCGCCCATGGTGCGCGGGCGCAAGGGCGAGTATCAGAAGCTCTTCGAGCAGGCGGTCAAAGACGGCTACGCGCGCGTGCGCGTCGACGGCACGGTGCGCGACTTGCGCGAGAAGATCAAGATCGACAAGAAGCGCAAGCACACGGTCGAGATCGTCATCGACCGGCTCGTCGTCAAGCCGGACGTGCGCAAGCGCCTCACCGATTCCGTGGAGACGACGCTCAAGCTCACCCAGGGGCTGCTCGTCTTGCTGGTGCAAAAGCCCGGACAGAAAGAAGAAGAGCAGACCTTCTCCGAAAAATTCGCCTGCATCGAGTGCGGGCTCTCCTTCGAAGAGCTCTCGCCGCGCATGTTCTCGTTCAACTCGCCCTATGGCGCGTGCCCGGAGTGCACGGGGCTGGGCGCGCGCATCGAGATCGATCCCCGGCTCGTCATCCCCGATCGCAACAAGTCGTTCCGCGAAGGTGCGATCGTGCCGTGGACCAAGAATCTTTCGGCGGGGATGAACCCGTTCTACGTGCAGCAAGTCGAGACGCTGCTCAAGGACGAGGGCTACAGCCTCGACACGCCGGTCCGCAAACTCCCGAAGGAACTGCTCGACGTCATCCTCTTCGGTGCAGATGAGAAACGCGAGTTCCGATTCCGGACGAAATCCGGCAAGCACTGGGATTACGAGTCGCAGTACAAGGGCATCATCCCGAACCTGCAGCGCCGCTATGAGGAGACGTCGTCCGACTACGTCAAGGAAGAGATCGAGAAGCTCATGACCCAGGTCCGCTGCCCCGCCTGCAAAGGGGCGCGGCTCAAGCCTGAGTCACTGGCCGTCACCATCGGCGGCATGAACATCGCGAAGCTCACCTCGCTTGCGGTCGACCGGGCCCTCGCGTTCTTCGAATCGCTGAAGCTCACGACGCGCGAGGAGCAGATCGCGCGGCAGATCGTCAAAGAGCTGCGCGCACGCCTGGGCTTCCTCATCAACGTAGGTCTGGAGTATCTGACGCTCGACCGCAGCGCCACCACGCTCTCGGGCGGCGAAGCGCAGCGCATCAGGCTCGCGACGCAGATCGGTTCGTCGCTCGTCGGGGTGCTCTACATCTTAGACGAGCCGTCAATCGGCTTGCACCAGCGCGACAACGCGCGGCTGCTCGCGACCTTGAAGACCTTGCGCGACCTCGGCAACACGCTCATCGTCGTGGAGCACGACGAAGAGACCATGCGCGAGGCCGATTACATCGTGGACATCGGACCCGGCGCCGGCAAAGAGGGCGGCCACGTGGTGGCGTCCGGCACGATCGAGGACATCATCAAGACGCCTGCGTCTGCGACCGGGCGCTTCCTCTCCGGAGAGTCCGTGATCCCGATCCCGCCAGCGCGCCGTCAACCGAAGGGAACGCTGCGCATCATCGGAGCGCGGGCGAACAATCTCAAGGGTATCGACGTCGATTTCCCGCTCGGTGTTTTTTGCGCGGTGACCGGCGTCTCTGGATCCGGCAAGTCTACGCTCGTGGACATGGTGCTCTACCGCGCGCTCGCACACCATCTCCACGGCCAGCCGCCCGAGGACACCTTCGGCAAGGTCACCGGGCTCGAACAATTGGACAAAGCGATCGTCATCGACCAATCGCCCATCGGTCGAACGCCGCGCAGCAATCCGGCGACCTACACGGGAGCCTTCGATCCGATCCGCGAGCTGTTCTCGCTCACCCCGGACGCTCGGGTGCGCGGATACGGTCCCGGCCGTTTTTCGTTCAACGTCAAGGGCGGGCGCTGCGAGGCCTGCGCGGGCGACGGCATCATCAAGATCGAGATGCATTTCTTGCCCGACGTCTACGTGCCGTGCGAAGTCTGCAAAGGAAAGCGCTACAACCAGCAGACGCTCGAGGTGAAGTACAAGGGCAAGTCGATTGCCGACGTCCTCGAGATGCGCGTCGACGAGGCGGCGGAGTTCTTCGCCAACATCCCGCGCGTGCACAACAAGCTGCAGACCATCTGCGACGTCGGCCTCGGCTACATCCAGATGGGCCAGCCGGCGACGACGCTCTCGGGCGGTGAGGCGCAACGCGTCAAGCTCGCCACCGAACTGTCGCGACGCAGCACCGGGCGAACGTTCTACATCCTCGACGAGCCGACGACCGGTCTGCACTTCGCCGACATCGCACAGCTCTTGCAAGTTTTGCGGCGCTTGGTTGACAGCGGCAACACCGTGCTCGTCATCGAACACAACCTGGATGTCATCAAGACGGCGGACTACGTCATCGATCTCGGACCCGAAGGCGGCGACAAAGGCGGACGCGTCGTAGCGATGGGGCCGCCAGAGGCGGTCGCGCGCATGCCACATTCGTACACCGGGCGGTATTTGCGCCGGGTTCTGACCGATCCGCGGGCGCACATCGCGATCACAAGCGAGCATGGCGCTATCGAGGAGTACGAGCGGGCCAACCGGGAACTGCTCAAGACCCTTGAAACCACGGCCTCCCGGAGCGGTTTGCGGCCTCTCGGCGGCGAGCCGGTCCTGAAGTCCGGGGTTCAGACGGCCGATGACTAGAATACTCACCCGCTGCCACCCGTTTGGGATGTAGCGGCCGACCTTTCGTTCGGCCCTTGATCCCGTGGGACGTAGCGGCGGACCTTCGGGTCCTCCTGAGCGCAATAATAGGGGATCTATGCCCGACGCGATCGGTACCGGCGAACTTCCCGCAGCATTGCCGCTGCCTATCGACATCACGGTGCGCAACGCCGAACTCGGCGTCAACCTGATGGGCAAGGCTGCTCGGCTCGATACGAACAGCCTCATCGCCAATTTCCCGAGCGAAGTGAGAGAGAGCACAATTCTCTTCACCACGCTCGACATGCGCAGCATCAAAGCGACCGCCCGCGGACTGATCAAAGTACGCACCCAGCGCAGCCTGGGCGAAGGCGCGGGCTACGAGGTCGTGGCGGATTTCCTCGAGCTGAGCGACGATGCTCGCCAGAAGATCGAGCGGCTGCTCGGGCGCCACACCGAAGACGCGGCGGCACCTGCGGTTCCACCGGTGCAGACCTTCTCGCCGCAACCCACGTTCCGAGCTGCTTCAGCGCAGACGTATCTGCCGCCCGTGGACTATCAGGCCGTCAGAGAACAGACCGAGCGCCGCCAGTATTTCGAGCCCGCGCCGCTGCGAGGCACGACCAAGACGCCGACCGTTACGCGTTTTTGGAACTCGCTCGGCGTCTCGTTCTACCTCGTCGTCATCTTGATCGTCGTGGCCATCTTCCCGCAAGGGCGAGCGGTCGAGCTCTACATCTGGAATCACGTCTGGTGGGCGATCAGTCGCATGTGGTATTGGGCGAACCATATCGGCGACGTCAAGCTCTGGGGTCAATCCCCTAACAACTGACCCCGCGATGAGCGACGCGCGCAACGGGCACTCAGCCGAACGGCGTCGCCACGCGCGCATCCAAAAGACCTTGCCCGTGCATGTCCGCCGCGAACATGGTTCCGAACGTTATCCAGCTGAGATCGTCAACATCGGCGGCGGGGGCGTGCTCTTGCGCACCGCGGCCTCGGTGGACACGAACGACCTGCTCACGATCGAGCTCGACCTCGTCGGCGAGGCGAAGCCCATCTCGGTGTTCGGAACGGTCGTGCGCAACGACGCGCGGGGCATCGGTATCTCGTTCGTCCGCATCAGCGAGATCACGTCCGACCTCATCTCGTACCTCATCCGCAAGTGGGAGCGCGAGGGCGCCCAACCAGCTTGACGCGGGCGATGTAGCGGCCTGACCCGAAAAAATGTAGCGGCTGACCTTTAGGTCGGCCCGTCTCTTTCGTCGAACGAATCATTGCATGAGCCCGACTCCGGATACGGCGGCAAAACGCGCGGCTGCGCTGCGCCGATCGCTTGACCGCTACAACTACGAGTATTACGTCTTGGACGAGCCCTCCATCAGCGACGCGGAGTGGGATATGCTCTTCCGCGAGCTCCTGGCGCTCGAGGAGCGACATCCGGATCTGCGGACGCCGGACAGCCCGACCCAGCGCGTCGGCGCCACTCCGTCGGCCGCATTCGCCAAGTACCGTCATACGGTTCCCATGCTCTCGCTTGGCAATGCGTTTGGAGAAGAAGAGCTCTTAGCGTGGCACCAGCGCGTCGCGAAGCTGCTCGACCGCGAGCCCGATGCATACGTCGCAGAGCTCAAGATCGATGGGCTCGCGATCGCATTGCGTTACGAAGACGGAGCGCTCGTGTCCGGGGGCACGCGCGGTGACGGTTCGGTGGGTGAGGAGATCACGCCGAACTTGCGTACCGTACGTTCGATCCCGCTACGCTTGCACGGACACCCGCCGAAGGTGTTGGAAGTGCGCGGCGAGGTCTACATGCGGCGCAGCGACTTCGACAAGATGAACGAACGCCGGATCGCGGCCGGCGAGCCTGGCTTTGCAAACCCGCGCAACGCCGCAGCCGGCGCCGTGCGTCAGCTCGATCCGAAGATCACGGCCTCGCGTCCGCTGCGCTTCTTCGCCTACGCGGTCGGGGAAGTGCGCCCGGAACTTCCCGCGGATTCTCAGTGGCATCTGCTCGAAGCGCTCAAGAGTTACGGCCTGCCCGTCAACGGCGAAGCGCGCCGCTTCACGAAGTTCGAAGCGCTGGTCGAGTTCTGTGAGGGCTGGGAGCACAAGCGCGACACGCTCGATTTCGGGATCGACGGGGTGGTGGTCAAGGTCGATGCGCTCGCGCAGCAACGTGAGCTCGGATCGGTCGGGCGCGATCCCCGCTGGGCCATCGCGTTCAAGTATGCGCCCGAAGAGGCGCAGACAAAGCTTCTGTCCATCCAAGTGAACGTGGGCCGCACGGGCAGCGTCAACCCGTTCGCCATGCTCGAACCCGTGCATGTCGGCGGCGTTACGGTCACGACCGTCACGCTGCACAACGAGGACTACGTCCGCGAGAAAGATATCCGCGAGGGTGACATCGTCATCGTGCGGCGCGCGGGCGAGGTGATCCCCGAGATCGTCCGGCCCGTCATCGAAGCGCGCAAAGGCAAGAAACTTGCTGAATACCATCTGCCTTCTCGCTGTCCGTCGTGCGGGTCGCAGGTCTTCCGCCCCAAAGGCGAAGCGATGGCCTACTGCACGAACAGCTCGTGCCCCGCGCAGCTGCGCGAGCAGCTCTTCCATTTCGCGCAGGTCATGGACATCGAGGGGCTGGGCTACGCGCTCGCAGATGCGCTCGTCGAGAGCGGCAAGGTCAAAGACGTGGGCGATCTGTATGCGCTGACGCAAGCGGCGCTGATGGAACTGCCGCGCATGGGCGAAAAATCAGCCGCAAACGTGCTCAGCAACATCGAAGCCAGCAAGCACCGGACATTCGGGCGTGCGCTCGTGGGACTCGGCATCCGCTTTGTCGGCGGCCAGAACGCGCAGATCCTGGCAGCCGCATTTCCGTCCATCGACGACCTCGCCGGTGCTTCGCTCGAAGCATTGCAGACGACCGAGCAGATAGGTCCGAAGATCGCAGAGAGCATCAAACGCTTTTTCGAGCAAGCGCCGAACCGAGCGGTCGTGGAGAAGCTGCGCAAAGCCGGCGTCAATCTCAAGGAGTCTGCGCGGCCGAAAGCGCGCAGCGATGGTGCGCTCGCGGGCAAGACGTTCGTGCTCACCGGCACGTTGCCGTCGCTATCGCGGGAAGAGGCCACAGCCTTGATCGTGGAGGCGAGCGGCAAAGTCGCTACCTCCGTGAGCAAGAAGACCGATTACGTGGTGGCCGGGGATGCTGCGGGCAGCAAGCTCGCCAAAGCGACCGAGCTCGGCGTCAAAGTGATCGACGAAGCAGAACTCCGAAAGCTCGCCCGATAAAGTAGGGGGCGATTGCAAATCGCCCCTAGGCCAAGCGCGTCAGGTAGCCGTCGTCCTCTTCTTCGCGCTCGTCGAGCCAGTGCAGCGCATCTTGCAGATTGGCGCCGATGTCGCCGGCCACGATGCTCGACTTGTGCTGGCTCGCCAGATACTCGGCAGCGATGCCGTGCCAGAACGCACCGATGGCGGCCGACTGACGCGGACTGCAACCTGCGGCGAGCACGGCGGCGATGATGCCGGACAGCACATCGCCCGAGCCCGCGGTCGCGAGCAACTCGTTGCCCGTGATGTTGACGTACGACGCTTCCTTGGTCGCGACGATCGAGCGCGGGCCTTTGAGCAACAGCGTGATGTCGAGCGACGAAGCGAAGTCGTCAGCAGCTTTCATGCGGTTCGCGATCGCCGTGTCAGCTTTTTCGCCGAGCAACCGTGCGAACTCGCCATCGTGCGGCGTGAGCACGGCTTTCTTGCCAGCGACGACCTGCGTCTGGCCCGAGAGCGCGAAGAGCGCATCCGCATCGACCACAAGCGGCCTCGTGCTTTGGCTCACGAATCGGCGCACGATCTCTTGCGTTCGCGGCTCGCGCCCAAGCCCGGGGCCGATCGCCACAGCTCCTGCGTGGCGCGTCATCTCGAGCAGTGCATTGACGACCGTCTCGACATCGTCAGTCTCAGGCCACGGCGTCACGATCTGTTCGAGCACGTGGTTGGAGATGGCGGATGCCGCGGCCGGCGGGCAGGCGATGGTCACGTAGCCTGCGCCCGCGCGAAGCGCAGCGGTTGCCGTCAGCAACGGTGCTCCGACATACTGGCGGCTCCCACCGATGACGACCACTTCTCCCGCGCTGCGCTTGTCCGCCTGACGGCTGCGCCGTGGCAACCAGAAGAAGAATTGTTGCTTGGTCATGACGTGATAGCGCCCGCCCACGTCTGCGAGGATTGACGGCGGGATGCCGATGTGCGCCACCCACAACTCGCCCACATACGATGCGGCCGGATAGAGCAGCATGCCGACCTTCGGAGCGGCCATGGTCACGGTCGCTGTCGCGGTGACGGCAGGGCCGGGCACCATGCCGGTGCTTGGATCGATCCCCGTCGGGATGTCGACCGCGACCACTTCTCGGCTCGCGATGTTGATCTCGTTCACCCACGTTCGGTACGGCTCGTCCAAGGTGCCCGACGAACCGGTGCCGAGCAGCCCATCCACGATCAAGCTCGCCGCGCGCAGTCCCGAGCGGAAGAACTCCGGCGATTGCTCGCGCAAAAAGCTCACCGACGCGCCTAACCCCTGCATCATCTCGAGTTGCGCGCGGCACAGCTCGTTGCAGTCGGCTCCCTTGGCCGCCATGTAGATGTCCGGTTCGTATCCCAATTGCATGAGATAGCGCGCAGCGACGAGCGCGTCCGCCCCGTTGTTGCCAGGACCGGCAACCACGGCCACGCGGATCGGATCGCCTTCAAGATCGGACAAGAAATCGCGCGCCAGGTCTGCGACAGCGCGGCCGGCGGTTTCCATCAGCACGATCGGCGGGATGCCGACGTCCTCGATCGTACGCATGTCGGCCGTGCGCATCTCGGAAGCGGTCAGAGCATTCATCGCGCAGCGGCTTCCTCAAAGTCCACGGACAAACCAGCCGCCGGTTCGTCGGCTTCTAAGATGACGGTCGCAACCGCGTTCTGCCGGCTGTGCGAGATGGTGAGGTGCATGCGGCGCACGCCGCGCGCCGCGATGAGACCGGCGGCTCGTCCGGTCAGCTCGATGTACGGTTTGCCGCTGCGCTCGTGGCGCACGCCCACATGGCGCCATGGGATCGCGTGTCCAAATGCCTTGCGCGTCGCCTCCTTCGCGGCGAACGCCCCAGCGAGCCGCTCGTGCGGATAACGATGCTTGCGTGCGTGCGCGATCTCTTCAGCGGTGAAAACTTTTGTGGAAAATTTCTCAAGTTGCGCGGGCGTGAATCGGAAGCGCTCGACTTCTGCGACGTCGGTACCGAGACCGATGATCACCGCTTACCTCCTCACGTTTGGACACATGTTGCTATCGGAGGACTTGCATCGGACAGGTTGAAGGGTGACGTGTCGGAGCATGGAAAAAATAACTCTCATCCCCGTCAACGGCGTCGAAGCCGATCTGTGCGAACGGCTTGCTCCTTGTTTGGAGGAGCGATTCTTCCATAAGTTCGCAGTCGAAAAGCCGCTCACCCTCTCACCCACGCAAGCGAACTCGATCCGTCGTCAATTCTTTCTCAACACCGTCTTCAACCGGTTGCTTGCGGCGTATCCCGCGCGCGATGGGTTGTTGCTTGGCATCATGGGCAGCGATCTCTATAAGACGTCGCACAACTTCATCTTCAGCGACGCGAGCGAGACGGATCGCGTAGCGGTGGTCTCCACTTTTCGCTTGAAGCCGGAGTTCTACGGCGAGTCGACCGACGATGCGTCGCTGTTCAACCGCACGCTCAAGGAATGCGTGCACGCGCTTGGCCACTCATTCGGCCTCAAACACTGCTATAATGCGCGCTGCGCGATGTACTACAGCCACTCGGTCTACGACACGGACGCAAAACTGACGTACTTCTGCGAAGCCTGCGACAAGCGCGTCCGCGCGAACCGCTAGGTTATCGCCGGAATGGGGCGATTTGCAATCGCCCCCTACATCCTTGAATCCGCGAGGCTGTTGCGGGCCCAAGCGAGGGCGATCTGGGTCTTCGCGTCGGGGAGCTCGTCTGCCGTTACCATGCGCCAAGCCTCCTCGACCTCGAACGTCCGGAACGTGATCGACTCGTCGGGCTCGAGCGCCTGCTTTCCGGGCGAGATCGCCTCGGCCACGAAGAGGTGCATGAGTTCCGTGCAAAAGCCCGGCGCGGTGTAGAAGGTCCACAACTTGCGCAGCCGTTGTGCACGATAGCCGGTCTCTTCGATCAGCTCGCGTTCGGCGCAGTGGGTGGGATCCTCGCCGGCTTCAAGTTTCCCGGCGGGTACTTCCCACATCTCGCGGCCGATCGCGGGCCTGTACTGGCGGACGAGCACGATCGAGCTCGCGGAAGGTTGTGCGATGATCGCGACGCCGCCGTGGTGTTCAGCCACTTCGATCGTGGCGACGTGGCCGTTGTCATACCGCACGTCGTCGACGCGCAGGTCGAGCACGCGGCCATGGTAGATGCGGCGGGTGCCTAGAACTGTGACCACGAAATTCTCCCCTATATGCGTGAGGCGACCTGTGCTTGACCAGACGGCGCCTCACCTGCCAGGCCTTCGGCCCCGCTCCACGAGGCGTTCATGAGAGAAGTGGTCATCGTCGCTGCGGCGCGCACGCCCATCGGCAAATATGCCGGTGCGCTGCGCAACGTGCGCCCGGACGATCTCTCAGCCGTCGTGCTCAAGTCCTTGGTCGAGCGCGCCAAGCTCGACCCAGCCGACGTCGAAGACGTCATGTGGGGCTGCAGCAATCAGGCGGGCGAAGACAATCGCAACGTGGCGCGCATGGCGTTGCTCGCTGCGGATTTTCCGGAATCCGTCGCCGGCGCCACGCTCAATCGCTTGTGCGGCTCGGGACTCCAAGCCATCAACAGCGCAGGGCACGCGATCGCGAGCGGCTGCGGCGACATCTTCATCGCCGGTGGCGTCGAGAGCATGACGCGATCGCCGTATGTGATTCCCAAACCCGAGGCCGAGTTCGCTCGCGCGCCGCAGATCTTCGATACGACGCTTGGCGCGCGCATGTACAATCCGAAACTCACGGCGCGCGGCTATCCGCCGATCAGCATGGGCGAGACCGCGGAGAACGTGGCGGAGCGCTACCGCATCACGCGCAAAGAGCAAGATGAGTTCGCGTACGCGAGCCAACACAAGACCGGCGTCGCGCAGCAATCCGGAGCATTCGATCGCGAGCTCATCGCGGTCAGCGTGCCGGCGAACGGCAAGGCAGCGGCGCCCGCGATCTTCGCCAAAGATGAACCCCCTCGGCCGGACGTCACGATGGAGCAGCTCGCCAAGTTGCGTCCGGTGTTCCGCGAAGGCGGAACGGTGACGGCCGGCAATTCGAGCGGGATCAACGACGGTGCGGCCGGCATCGTGATGATGAGCGCGGATGAGGCGCGCAGGCGCAAGCTGCCGATCCTCGCCCGCATCGTCACCTCTGCGGTGGCGGGCGTGGACCCGAACTGCATGGGCCTCGGGCCGATTCCGGCGACGCAGAAGGCGCTGTTGCGCGCGAATCTGCGGATCGACGACATGGACCTCATCGAGCTGAACGAAGCCTTCGCCGCGCAAGCGCTCGCCTGCATCCGCGAGCTCGAGATCCCGCTCGAACGGGTCAACATCCACGGCGGAGCGATCGCGATCGGCCATCCGCTGGGATGCAGCGGAGCGCGTATCATGGTCACCCTGCTGCATGCGATGGAGGCGCGCGGCGCCAAACGCGGCCTCGCGACCATGTGCATCGGCGTGGGCCAAGGGATTTCCACCATCGTCGAACGACCGTAAGACCAAAGGGAACGCATGAAGACAGTAACAGCAAAACAGACCTACGACCTGTTCATCAACGGCGAGTTCGTCAAACCGGCATCTGGTGAATACGCAGAGGTGCTCGATCCCTCGACCAACGAGCCGATCGCCTCGGTCGCGGCGGCGGGCATTCACGATGCCGACCTGGCAGTCGATGCCGCGCGTCAAGCCCTGAGCGGCAAGTGGGCTGCCCTGACGCCTGCGCGACGCGCGCGCGTCATCAATAAGATCGCGGGGTTGATCGGCGAGCGGATCGAGTCTCTCGCCGAGCTCGAGGCGCGCAATTCGGGCAAGACGATCTCTGACGCAAAAAGCGAGATCGGCCAAGTTGTCGAGGACTTCGAGTTCTACGCCGGCGCCGTCACGAAGATCATGGGCAACACCATACCTGCGCCGCGGAACTTCTTCAACTACTCGCTCAAAGAACCGGTCGGGGTGTGCGCACAGATCATCCCATGGAACTATCCGTTCCTCATGGCCGGGTGGAAAGTGGCCCCGGCGCTCGCTGCCGGGTGCACGATCGTGCTCAAACCTGCCTCACCGACGCCGCTCACCGCGCTCATGCTCGGGCAGATCTGCACGGAAGCCGGGTGTCCTCCGGGCGTGGTAAACGTGTTGCCTGGACCAGGCGCCGTGATCGGTGCGCATCTCGCGGGTCATCCCGGCGTGGACAAGATCGCCTTCACCGGGGAAACGTCGACGGGACGCACGATCATGGAACTTGCGGCTTCCACCATCAAGCGGGTGACGTTGGAGCTGGGCGGCAAATCGCCCAATCTCGTGTTCGATGATGCCGACCTTGAAGCGGCGGCATCCGGCGCATGCCACGCGATCTTCTACAATGCCGGTCAGTCGTGCGATGCGCGCTCGCGCATCCTCGTGCAGTCGAAGGTCGCCGAGGAGTTCGTACGACGCTTTGTCGGCAAGGCGAAGGTGCTCAAGGTCGGCGATCCTATGGATCCGCAAACGCAGGTGGGCGCGATCATCTCGAAGCGTCAGCTCGAGAAGATCGAGGGATACATCGGGATCGGCCAGCAAGAAGGCGCGGTCGTTGCCTGCGGTGGTTGCAGGCCGGAAGGCATCCCCACGCGCGGTAACTTCCTCGCGCCGACGGTGCTCGACCGCGTGCGCAACACGATGCGCGTAGCGCAAGAGGAGATCTTCGGACCGGTCGCCGTCATCACGACGTTTGAAGACGAGCAGGAGGCGGTCTCCATCGCCAACGACACGATCTACGGCTTGGCCGCGTCCGTCTGGACGAAAGACGGTTCGCGCGCTCAGCGCGTCGCCGCGAGCCTGCGCTGCGGCGGCGTGGGCATCAACACACCGTTTTCCATCTTCCCTGGAGTTCCGTTCGGAGGATA
>DASPVP010000049.1:0-2815 GCA_035622315.1 Candidatus Acidiferrales bacterium
TTACCCCAGGTGAGCCATGGCTCCCACCATTCCCAACCTGGTTCGGCGACGTCATAGAAACGCTGTAGAAGGCTTTCCGACAAAGCAACAAGTGCGGTACGGATGGGCGCCTCGAGTCCTGGATCTAAGTCAGCCGTTGGCTGCGCAGGCGACGCGGCTTGAGGACTGAGCGCTGCGGCGAGCCCGAGCACGGCGTAGGCTTTGGGCCGCAGGTCCACGAGATCTTCCAAGCGCGGCAGCGCTTGCGCCACGATCCGCGTGCAGCGGGCACGCCAGTCGGCTTGATCGGCGCACCGCGCACCGACGCCGCAGGCCCAGACGGTTCGTCCGAAGCTCTCCTGCGAACCGACCTCGTCGAGCCACGAGCCGTCTTCTGCCATGAGATTGTGAAAACGGCCGTCGTCACGGCGGCATCGTTCGACGAGCGACAACCCGGCCTCACCCACTTCGCGAGCCGCAGCGAGATCGGGTTTGAGCTGCAGGCACAGTAGCGCGGCGAGAAACGCGCGCGCGTTGTCGTCCAAGCAGTAGCCATGTTCCAGATGGAGGCGATCGCCGAGCGCGAACTGCACCATGCCGTGTTCGTGCGTGAGCGCGCGTGCGTGTTCAAACGGGGGAGGTGTCCCCGCAAGGCAGTCGAGATATGGCTGCAACGCGGCGGCCATACCTGAGCGCTCGATCATGAGGGAATTGGGCAGCTTCGTGCTCGCTGGGCTAGTTGCGCGCGGCGCTGCCTTCACCCGCGGGAAGCGCGAGGGACCCAACATGCCGGTGCAGCGCCTCGCCCCACACCGCATTGGCAGCGCGCTCGACCGCGCTGTTGGCGCGAACGCGGGCGCGTTCGCTCTGCAGCTCTTCGGCATGGGTGAAGACGCGCTCGTACTGGCGCGCCACTCGTGGCCACGTCATCGTGCGACCAAAACGATAGGCAGTCGTCTCGATGGAGGTGCGCAGGCTCGGATCGCCGAGAATCGCGTTCACGTTTGCCGCGATGCTCTGCGCATTGCGCATGGGGACGACGGCGCCCCGTCCGTCCCCGAGCAGCTCCTTTGCGTAGATCGATGCAGTCGCGACGACCGCACGCCCGCACGCAACCGCGTACGAGAGCGTGCCGCTCACGATCTGGTTGGGATCCAGCGAAGGCGAGACATAGATGTCGGTCGCCTGCAGGTACTCGACGACCTCCGCGTCGTCCATGTAATGGTCGACGAAGCGAACGCGATTGGCAAGACCGAGGCCGCGAACGCGCTGCCAGAGGCTCTCACGATAGCTCTCGCCTTCTTGCTTGCGGACGGCGGGATGCGTCTCGCCAAGCAGCAGGTAGACAGCCTCCGGGTTCTGCGCAAAAATCGCTGGCAACGCGTCGATGACGTACTCGATGCCTTTGCCGCGGCTCAAGAGACCGAACGTGCTGAGCACCGTACGATCCTCAAGCCCGAAGTGGCGCTTGAAGTGATAGCTCCGGCGCAGCGGCACGTCCGGAACGCCGTGGAGCACCACATCGATCTTCCGTGGGTCGATCCCGTATCGCTCTTCCAGGATACGCCTGCCGGCATACGCGAGGACCACGACGCGGTCGCTGCGGTTGCACAGCTCGCGCGTGACCCGGTAGAGCGAGTCACTGGGCTCAGGTAGCGTCGTATGCAGCGTCAGGACGACCGGCTTACGCAGCGCCGCGAGGAAATCGAGCATGTACGCGCCGTGCTCGCCCCCGAACAGCCCGTATTCGTGCTGCACGTTGACGACGTCGGCCTCATGGTCGTTCGCGAAATGCGCGGCGCGCAGATACGAAGCACGGTCGTCGCGCCGGATCTCGAAGCGAACGGCATCAGGATAGTCGTAGGTCGACGAGCCGTCGCTGACAGCGATGACGTCGCCCGCGCCGCCGCCGGCTGTTTGATACGCACCGCGGATATCTTCGGTGAAGGTCGCGAGCCCACACTCGCGAGGCGGGTACGAGCTTAAGAACAGCGCCGACGGCTTACGGGCGTCGAGCTGAATCGGGAACAAGAGCGCCGAGCGTTTGCCAGCGTGCACTATAGCGTGGTTTCCTAGCGAAGTTGCGTAAGGTAAAAGGGGCGTCTGACTTCTTTAGACATCAATATTATACCACAACCGCGCGCCACCAAACGCGTGCTCGATGTGGGTTCTCGCTTAAGGATGTTTAAGGTGTTCGCGCGGTGACGCGTTCATCGCGTCCCAAAACGGAGCCGGGCTCGACGACTGCTTGCGGCTCCACGACGACTTCGAGTCCTAGTATTGCGTCCCGCACCGTCGCTTCTCGCCCGACAAAACAGTCGGACCACAAGACGCTGTTCGATACTGTCGCGTTCTTCGCGATCTTGCATCCGTCATACAGGACAGCATAGGGTCCGATTTTTGCACCGCGTTCGACCGCGACGCGTTCGCCCAGGTAGACCGGTGCAGTCAAGGCGACGCCGTGTGGAGCCGGGGCTCCGCTCGCGCTCCAGATGCCGCGGTCGATCTGCGTGCCCATCGGTTGTTCGAAAATTCCGTCGAGGATGTCCCGGTGCGCTTGGGTGTAGGTCGCTGGGCGGCCCACGTCGATCCAGTAGTCGGGTGTGGAGACCGCAAACACGCGGTGCGTCTCCTGGATAAGCTTTGGAAAGGTCTCTCGTTCGATCGACACCTTTTGCCCCGATGGGATCGCGTCGAGGGCCTCCGGCTCCAGGATGTAGGTGCCGGCGTTGATATCGCGAGCATCGGTCTCTCCGGGCTTGGGCTTCTCCACGAATCGAAGCACCCGGCCGTCGCGGTCGGTCTCGACGACTCCGAACTGACTTGGGTCTTCGAC
>DASPVP010000050.1:0-3007 GCA_035622315.1 Candidatus Acidiferrales bacterium
CAACGACGTCACGGTGCGCGATCGCGACAGCAAACAACAAGAGCGCGTGAGCATCGACCGCTTGCGAGCATACCTCGCGGAGAGGCTGGGAGCCTGACTTAATCGAGCTTCATCGCAGCCGCAGACAGGTCGCATTCTGTCCCGCATCAAAGTACCAAGTAGCAGCTGTGGGGGTAGAATGAAGCCAAAATCGCGCACCTCGAAGAGGTCCAAGCCGCCGGCGCGCAAGCCGGCTCCCAAGAAAGCGGCCGCCAAGAGTGCGGCCGCGTCATCGTCCAAGCAGTCCAAGCCGCCGAAGGTCCAGCGGGGCAAGCCCGTCGCCGCGCCCGCCAAGGCCGGCCGTCAGCTAGCCACGCCTGAAAAGGCCAAGGCGCCGGTGGCCGTGGCGGAGCCCACGCTCGTAATGGCGGAGGTCGATGGCAAGCCCCCGGCTCCGGATCCCGACGCCGGCATGATGGCCGGCGTGAAGATGGCCACTATTCCCGTCATGGGCGACATCGAGCGCAAACCCATGCCGCCCTTGCCTTCGCCGAAGAAAGCCGTCAGCCGCAAGCTCGACCCGCCGACCAAGTCCAATCTCGGCAAGATGACCTATACCTTCGAGGAGGGCGGCGCGTCCATGCGCGAGCTCCTCGGCGGCAAGGGCGCCGGGCTGTCGGAGATGACGAGGATCGGTTTGCCGGTCCCACCAGGCTTCACGATCACGACCGAGGTCTGTAGGCGCTACCTCGAACTCGGCCGCCAACTCCCGTCAGGTTTGGACGAAGAGATCCACAAGCGCATCGCAGAGCTCGAACGCAAGACGGGAAAGGAGTTCGGCGGGGAGACCAATCCGCTACTCGTTTCGGTGCGCTCCGGCGCGCGCGTCAGCATGCCCGGAATGATGGACACGGTCTTGAATCTCGGTTTGAACAACCGCACCTGCAACGCGCTCATCGTCCTCACGAAGAACGACAAGTTCGCCTGGGATGCGTACCGGCGCTTCGTCCAGATGTTCGCGACCGTGGTGCTCGGCATGCGGCGCGATCCCTTCGATGAAGTGGTCAAGCGCTACGTCGCCAAAGCGCGCGTGCCGTCCGAGTCGGATCTGACCGCGCTCGCCTTCCGCAACATGACGAGCGAGTTCAAAGCGCTCGTCCGCCATCACACGAAGAAGGACTTTCCGGAGGACGTCTTCATCCAACTGCGCATGGCGGTCGAGGCGGTCTTCTCGTCGTGGAACAGCAAGCGCGCGATCGAGTACCGCCGCTACGAACGCATTCCCGATTGGTGGGGCACCGCCGTCAACGTCGTCACCATGGTGTTCGGCAACATGGGTGAGGACTCGGGAACGGGCGTCGCATTCACGCGCAATCCCTCCACCGGAGAGAAGACGCTCTACGGCGAGTTCTTGCAAAACGCGCAAGGCGAGGACGTCGTGTCGGGCAGCCGCACGCCCGTGAAGATATCCGTCCTCGAGAAGCAGCAGCCGAAGATCTACAAGCAGTTCCTCGAGATGGCATCCAAACTCGAGAAGCATTACCGCGACATGCAGGACATCGAGTTCACGGTGGAACGCGGCAAGCTCTACGTCTTGCAGTGCCGCTCCGGCAAGCGCAGCGCAGCTGCGGCGGTGCAGATCGCGGCCGACATGGTCAAAGAACATCTCATCAGCCGAGAAGAGGCGCTCTTGCGCATCGACCCAGCGTCGCTGCAGGCGCTCTTGCACGCGCAGATCGACGAAAAAGCTGCGCGATCCGAAGTGCTGGCCAAGGGTCTCAACGCGGCGCCGGGCGCCGCGGCGGGCATCGTCGTGTTCGACCCGGACGTCGCGGTCGAGATGCACCGGCAGGGCAAGAAGGTCGTGCTCGTGCGGCCCATGACGACGCCGGACGACGTGCACGGCATGGTCGCAGCCGAAGGCATCCTCACCTCCCAAGGCGGCGCCACCTCGCACGCCGCGGTTGTCGCGCGCGGTATGGGCAAACCAGCCGTTGTAGGATGTGAATCGCTGCTCATCGATCTGCGCTCGCGCCAGTTCTCGGTCAAAGGCGAGACGGTGCGCGAGGGCGACCTCATCACGATCGACGGCACCACGGGATATGTCTATCGCGGCGAGCTCAAGATGCAGGCCGCCAAACTTTCATCGCAGTTCGGCGCGGTGCTCAAGTGGGCCGACGAGTTCAAGCGGCTCGGCGTCTATGCGAACGCGGACACGCCCGAAGACGCGGCCAAGTCGCGCGACTTCGGAGCGGAAGGCATCGGCCTCTGCCGCACCGAGCACATGTTCATGCAGACCGAGCGCCTGCCCGTGGTGCAAGAGATGATCTTGGCGGAGACGCCCGACTCGCGGCGCAAATGCTTGGAGCAGCTCCTCCCCATGCAGCGCGAGGATTTCCAGAACATCTACCGCGCGATGAAGGGACTGCCGGTGACGGTACGGCTGCTCGACCCGCCCTTGCACGAGTTCCTCCCAAGTCTCGAAGATCTGCTCGTCGAAGTCACCGAGCTGCGTCTGACCAAGGGCGACCCCACGGTGCTCTCGCAGAAGGAGCGACTGCTGCGGCGCGTGCGCATGCTGCACGAGAGCAATCCCATGCTCGGCTTGCGCGTCTGCCGGCTCGGCATCGTGTATCCGGAGATCTATCAGATGCAGGTGCGCGCCATCATGGAAGCGGCGGTCGAGGTCAAAAAAGAGAAGATCGACGTACGCCCGCTCATCATGATCCCCGGCGTCGGCACGGTGACCGAGATGAAAGCGCTGCGCGATCTCGTGACCAACGAGGCCGAGCGCATCATCAAGACGAGCGGGGTGAAGGTGCCGTACCAGGTGGGCACGATGATCGAACTGCCGCGCGCTTGCGTCGTGGCGCATCGCATCGCCGAACACGCCGAGTTCTTCTCGTTCGGCACGAACGACCTCACGCAGACCGTGTTCGGCTACTCGCGCGACGATGCCGAAGGTTCGTTCATCCCCGTGTACCTCGACCGCAAGATCTTGCGCGAAGACCCGTTCCAAGTCATCGAT
>DASPVP010000051.1:0-11462 GCA_035622315.1 Candidatus Acidiferrales bacterium
TCTACGTGTGGGAATTCGTTCGCTGGCTTCCCGCGGAAAGCGCGAGCGTGCTGGTCTTCGAACGGCGGCCTGCGCGGCGCTGATCCCGTCGCGGCAAAGCCCGCTCCGCTCCAGGGTTTTCACGCGGCCGGACGCAACAGCGAGAACGTCGTCATGGAGAAAAAAGAAGTCACCCGGATCCCGCGCAAAGCGGACGACCTCTCGGAGTGGTACACGCAGGTCTGTCTGCAAGCGCAGCTGGCCGACTACACGCCCGTCCGCGGTTGCATCGCGATGCGTCCCTATGGTTTTGCCATCTGGGAACTGATCCAAGCTGAGTTCGATCGTCGCTTCAAAGCGACCGGCCATTCGAACGCCTACTTCCCGCTGCTCATCCCCGAAAGCTTGCTCATGAAAGAGGCGGAGCACATCGAAGGCTTCGCGCCTGAAGTGGCCTGGGTGACCGAAGGCGGCGGTGAGAAGCTGACCGAGCGGCTGGCCATCCGCCCCACCTCCGAAGTCATCATCGGACCGCTTTACGCGAAGTGGATCCAATCCCATCGCGACCTGCCCGTGCTCATCAATCAGTGGGCCAACGTGATGCGTTGGGAGAAGGCCACGCGCCCGTTCTTGCGGACGCTCGAGTTCTTGTGGCAGGAAGGGCACACGGCGCATGCCACCCAGAGTGAAGCTGCGGCGGAGGTGCAGCAGATGCTTGGCATCTACCGCGAGGTCGCCGAAGACGTGCTCTCGCTACCCGTCATCTCGGGGCGCAAGAGCGAGAACGAGCGCTTCGCAGGCGCGCAGGCGACCTTCGCGATCGAGGCGCTGATGCCAGACGGCAAAGCGCTTCAAGCCGGGACCTCGCACGAGCTCGGCCAGAACTTCGCGCGAGCGTACGACATCAAGTTCGCGGACACGGACGAGCAGCAGAAGTTCGTGTGGACGACGTCGTGGGGCGTGTCGTGGCGCATTCTCGGCGGCGTCGTCATGGCGCACGGTGACGACAACGGCTTGGTGCTGCCGCCCGCCGTCGCGCCGTATCAAGTGGTCATCGTGCCGATCATCCGCAAGGGCGCTGACGACGTGTTGCCCTCGGCGCGCGAGCTTGCCAAGGAACTGGGCGGGGTGTGCCGCGTGCGCCTGGACGATCGGCTCGAACAGAGCGCACCGTGGAAGTTCAACGAATGGGAGCTGCGTGGCGTGCCGCTGCGGATCGAACTCGGCAAGCGTGACATCGACGGCGGTGTGGTCACCGTCGCGCGCCGCGACACGCTGACCAAGGAGACCGTACCCCGCGATCAGATCGCGGCGCGACTGCCAGGCCTGCTCGCAGACGTGCAGCGCTCACTGCTCGAGCGGGCGAGAGAGGATCGCGACAGCCGGACGGTGGTCGTCGAAAATCGGGCCGAGCTGATCGCGGCGCTGCAAGCGCAGCGAGGCTTCGTGCTGGCCGCCTGGTGCGAGCGGCCGGACTGCGAACTCGACATCAAGGCGCAGACCGGGGCCGTGAGCCGCGTGATCGGCGAGCAGGCCAAACCCGGCCAGCGTTGCGCGAACTGCGATCAGCCTGCGCGCAGCCTCACCTATTTTGCGCGCTCCTACTAGCCCCGCATGTAGCGGCCGACCTTTAGGTCGGCCCGCATTTCAATATGCGGTGTGCACAGCAATCGCGATCGCATGCCTCGCCGTCGTCTGCTTGAGCCGCGCGAGCGCCAACACCGGCGCGATCCTCATGTACCATCACGTGTCGCCCACGGTGCAACCAGGGCCGTACGCGCGAGCGCTGACCGTCACGCCTGCCGAGTTCGAACAGCAACTGCGCTGGCTGCGGGAACGCGGCTGCGTGCTCGTGACGGTGGATCAGATCTGGTCTGATACCGTCGAAGGAACGCTCGCGCCGTGCGAAGCGGCGCTGACGTTCGACGACGGCTACAGCGACGTCGCACGCTATGCGATACCGCTGTTGATCCGTTACGGCGCGGTCGGCACGCTCTACATCGCGACAGGCTTTGTAGGGCGGCCGGATCACGTCTCGGCCGGCGACTTGCGCGCGGCGCAGCTCGACGGCATGGAGATCGGAGCCCACACGATCGACCATGTCGATCTGACGAAGCTGCCCAACGCGCGAGCGCAGTACGAGATCGCGGGCTCGGCGCAAGCGCTCGCCGTGATGTTGGGAAGGCCGCCGACGTCGTTCGCATATCCGTCGGGCAAGTTCAACCGCACGATCGCGGCTCGGGTCGCGGGCAGCCGCTTTGCGACGGCGGTCACCACGAACCCGGGCGTGCTGCGGACCTTCGCGGATCCGTTCGCGCTGCCGCGTTTTCGCATCACGCACGGTCAGGGCATGCGACTCTTGGCCACGGTGTTCGGTCGCGCGACGCTTGGGGTCGCAAACGATTGGGAAACCATCGCGCATGTCGCCCGCGAACGCATTGCGGGGAACGCCCCGCAAGCCGCAGAAACGGTGGCCGTCGCGCTCTTGGCCAAGCGATTTCCGGAACAGATCGACAAGGTGCGGGTCGAGCAGATACCGCCTGCCACGGTCGCTGGCATCACGCTCGAGGGTCGCAAGTTCCACGCCACGGTCGATCGCGCGCGTTTCGCGCAGGACGTACGAGAGATGGTCGATGCAGCGTTCGCGGCCGCACCGAACCTAGATGAAGTCGATGTCTGGGCGACCGTGCCGGTCGCGGTAGCGCCAGGTGCGGTCGTGTCGGGCGACGAGGCGGCGCCGACCGAGCGCACGGTCTTCTCGGCGGCGGTGGAACGATCTGGGCGCGGACCGGACGGCGTGTGGGATCTCGGGGTGACCTTTTGGGATCATTCATGGCTCTAGACGATCCACGGTATGAGAAAACCGTTCTCGACAACGGCATCCGCGTGATCACGGAGCACATCCCGTACGTGCGCTCCGCGGCCCTCGGCCTCTGGGTCGGTGCCGGCTCCGCGAACGAAGAGGCACCGGTCCGCGGCATCAGCCATTTGATCGAGCACATGCTCTTCAAGGGCACGCCCTCGCACAGCGCTCGGCAGATCGCCGAGACGATGGATTCCGTCGGCGGCCACCTCAACGCATTCACCGATAAAGAAGTCACCTGCTATCACGCGCGCGTCGTCGACGTCCACACCGATCTCGCCATGGACCTGCTCGCCGACATGTTCTTGCACGCGAAGTTCGACCCGGTCGACCTGCGCAACGAGCAGCAGGTGATCCTGGAAGAGATCCGCATGTACGACGACGCTCCCGACGAGATGAGCCAGGATCTCTTCGTGCGTTCGGTCTGGGCCCAAAGCCCGCTCGGCGAACCGACGATCGGCTACGCGCAAACCGTCTCCGCCATCGATCGCGACATGATCGCGAGCTATATGCGCGAGCGTTATACGCCCGACAGGGTCGTGGTGACGGCGGCCGGCAACGTCGAGCACGCTGCGTTCACCCATCAGATCGCGACGCTTTTGGGCGGCCTGCAAGGATATTTTCGTGGTGTCGACCCGCCGCCGCCGGTCTTTCGCGCGACAGTTGCGGGCAAGCGCAAGGAATGCGAGCAGGTGTATGTGCTCGTGGGAGCCGAGGGCACGAGCGCTCGCGACGAAGCACGATTCCCTATCTCGGTGCTCGACGCCATCGTCGGCGGCGGCATGGCCTCGCGTCTCTTCCAGGAGATCCGCGAGAAGCGCGGACTCGTCTATTCCGTGTTCTCCTCGCACAACGCATACCACAGCGGCGGCATCTTCAGCATCTCGGCCTCGACGAGTCCGAAGAACGTGTTGGAAGTCGTCTCGCTCATCCGCGCGGAGCTCGCGGCGGTGGCGGATCGCGGCATCAGCCCGGACGAGCTGCAGCGCGCCAAAGAGCACATCAAAGGCACGCTTTTGCTCTCGCTTGAGAGCACGAGCACGCGCATGCTCCGTCTAGGCCGTACCGAGCTCGCGATTGGGCGGCACGTGCCGCCCTCCGAGGTCATCGCCAAGGTCGACGCGGTGACCAAGGAAGAAGTCGACGCGCAGGCCCGGCGTATCTTCGCGCCGCAACGCCTCGCGCTCACCGTGCTCGGTCCGGTCGAGGTCCAGCCGATCGCAGACGCATTCGAAGCGCTGGCCGAATCCGCTTGAGCGCGACGGTTCGCGCGACCGCACTATGACCGTTTATCTCGTCATCGCGGCGCTGCTCTATCTGTGCTCGCAGGCGCTGCAGATGGGCACGGGTGCGGCGCGCCTCGCCGGCGTGCGCAGCAAGCGCGTGGCGACCGGTCTGACGTTGTTCAACCTGTTCGCGACGAGTTCGCGCATGCTCAACCTGATCTACGCGCCGCTCATGGGCGCGCTCATCGACATCTCCCGGCAGTCTGGAGACGTCGCCGGGTTCGAGCGGGACTTGCGCATCCTCATCGGCGCGGCCACGATCGGCGCGATCCTCGGCGGCGGGCTCACGCCGACCTTCGCCGTGCTGCTGCAGCGTGGCATCGCGTCATTCGAGCGCTCCGGCTCGCTCGTCGGGTCGATCTTGCGGCTGGCACGGCCGGCGACGTTCGCCGGCGCGCTCGCCGAAGTGCGGATCCCGCGGGCGAGCATGTTGCGCTACAGCCCCTCAGGTTTGCCCAAGGGGTTTCTGCTCTGGAACATCGTCGTGATGGCCTTTTGGGTCGCGGGCCCCCTCTCCGCGTTTTACGCGGGCGTCATCGACGCGAAGGTGACCGGGACCGCGCTGCTCCTCTCCGGACTGATCACGGGCGTCGCGACGATCACGCTGACCTTAGTCGTCGATCCGACTGCCGCCGTCATCACGGACCAGGCGGCGCTCGGCATGCGTCCGGAAACGGACATCAAAGCGATGCTCTTGTACCTCGTCCTGGGCGCTGTCGCGGGCACCCTGCTCGCGCAGGCGGTCCTGTGGCCGGCCGCGCACCTTATCGTCATCGTCGCGAGGTTCTTGGTGAATCATGGATTGCATCACGGTTAAGCGGATGTTGGTGCTTGCGTGCACGCTCGCCGCGCTCGCGTCGAGCGGCTGCGCTGGGCCGATCACCCAATGGATGATCAACGTGCGCAACGCGCAGGGCGACGCCGCGCTCGCGCGTCCGAGCCTACCGGAAGCCGAGAAGGAGTACCGCCTCGCACTCGCGCTCGACAAGAAGAACACGCACGCCCGCGCGGGGCTCGCCAAGGTGCTGTACCTGCGCGCCAAGGTCGACTTCGCCGACAGCATGCTCGACGAGGCGGCAGACGAGATCGCGCAATCGCTGCGCTACGCGCCGGACGATGCCGCTGCGCTCGCCCTGTCCAACGAGATCAGCCAGGCGAAGATCCGGCGCGAGATCGTCATCTCGAACTATCCGTTGTACGGGTCGATCGACGCAGCCGTGGCGCCCGCCTTCAAGTCGATGACCGAGAGCGGCAAGGTCATCCAAAAAGAGGTCAAGGCGTTCTCGAGCGACTTCGACACGGCGCATCTGACCAAGGCGATCGTCACCTCGTACGATCTCGAAGACGAGGTGCATCGTCTCGGCCTGCGGCTGATCACCTACCGCGGTTACGTGACGTCTGGTCAGACCAAAGCAGCCGCAGCCTCAGAATCGACGGCACCGTCGCTCTTGCCTATCCCCTAGTGTAGCGGCGGACCTTCAGATCCGCCTTTGCTTGCAGAGCGAAATGGTGCATGTCGTAGACCTGCCAGCCCGAACGCACAGGCACGCGCCGATAACGCTGCATGAATGCGTAGAGCGGCCGATTTGCGGCGAAGCGCGGCACCTCGACCGCCACGAAGTAGCGGGCGCCTTTTCCGATGGCGCTCGTCATGTCGTGGACGTTCCAAAGCAACGGGTCCTCTTCCCAACCGCGATGGGCGATCGTGTACAACACCGCAGGATCGTCATGTCCCATCACGATCAGCGTTCCGGGTTCGATGGTGTCGCGTACCTCCGTCGCCGCGGCATACACGTTCCGGCTCCACGTGTAATACGGATGGATCTCGAGCATGTTGCTGTAGGTGACGAAGAAGAGACCTGAACCGAGCGCGACGCATGTCCACACGCTTGGGGTCCCGACGCCGACCCGCTCCAAGACCCAATCGAGCGAACCCGCGGCGTAGAGCACGGCGAAAAGCGCGAACGGCATGAGATAGTAGTCCACGCGCTCGACGTTGACCACGACGAACGCATAAGCTGCGAGCGTGACGAACCACGATCCGAAAAACACGGAACGAAGGCCCCCTGAAGGATCGCGCGGCTGCGCGATCGCCGCGAGCAAGAGCAAGGTGAATAGCGCGGGGCCGAGGATCGTCGTCGCGAGCATGCGTTGCAGGGCGAGCATGCCGCCAAACGCGCGCAAGGCCGCCCCAGGGCTATGGAGCGCCGCCGCAAGCGCCGGCAGCACGTGCTTGCTCGTGATGCCGCTCGCCCAGTGCCACTCTGCGATCGCGCCGAGGTGTGTCAGGTACAGCCACAGCGGAACGAGCACGACGATGACGAGGGCATAGTTCGCAGGATCCGCGAGCGCGCGGGCACGCTGCTTCCAAACAGCGATGGCGAGCATGGGGACCAAGATGATAAGTCCGGGTGGTTTGGCGAGCGCCGCCATGGCGGCGAGCAGGCACGCGAGCACGATGAAGATCGCGCGGCGCTCGGAACAAAAACGCCACCAGCACAAAAGCGCTCCCGCACAGAAGAAGAGCATCACGCTCTCCGGGATCACCGCTCGGCCGTAATACACGGGACCTGGGCTCACGGCGTAGAGCAACGCTGCGAGCAGCCCTGCGCGCGGTGAGTACAGTTGCGCTCCAAGCGCGTAGACGAGCGGAATCGTGCCGAGCGAGAACGCGATCACCAAGATCCGCAAGAAGATCTCGTGCACGCCGAAGGCGCGGTAGAGCTGTGCGGCTGCAAACGGGACGACCTGGAGCTCGAGTTGGACGTAGTTCGGGGGCGGCCCGTCGTAGTCGGTCTGCGGATAAAAAATATCATTCTGGAGGGTCGCGAAGTTGCGCGCGATCGCAGCGCCATCACCTTGGCGCCACCCAGGATGATCGAGGATGGGATTGTGGATGCCGTAGAGCCGGAGCGCGAGCGCGAGAAGCAAGACGCATCCCAGCGCGATCGTGGTCGGCCGGTTCACGTCTTCGGGTCGGGTGCCGGCAGGTGGTGCGTGTGCCGAAACGTCCAGTACTTGTTGACGAAGAAGTTCACGCCCATGCCGCCCACCGTGCCGCACAGCCAGATCAGGGAGTTGCGGAGGTGGAATGGCGGCAACGCGCGATCGCATAGCGCGGTGATGACGATGCCCAAGGCGAGAGCCATCGCGGAAACCGTCAAGAACTGCGCAAGCTCCCTGCCCATGTGGCCCTTCGAACGGAACGTCCAGTGACGGTTCCAGAAATAGTTGTTGACGCCGCCCGCGATGAAGCCGATCGAGAACGCGAGTTTGATGTCGAGCTTATAGTGCAACAGCGCGTGGAAGATGATGAAGCTGACCACTGCGCCGGTGGCCCCGACGACGCCGAATTTCAAGAACTGCCGGACGCCGCGACGCAAGAACGGCTGCGGCACGCTCACGCGAGCCAGTACCAGTCGGCGAAGAGCACTGTGAACAGGCCGAGGAGCGGCAGCGAGAGCGCCACGATCGCGGAGTTGACGAGCGGGTTGCGGCCCCACAGCGCCATGAGCATGAACGCCGGGAAGATGACGAGGACGAAACGCGGCATGCTCATGAGGCTCGCTGTGGACATCGGCACCAAGAGCGACGCGGCGAAATACCAGGCGTAAGACGGCCGCAGCGTGCGAAACGCGACGACCATGAGCACCAAGAACGCGAGGGTGAACGCGAGTTCGATCATGTGGTTGACCGAACCGCTCGACGCGAGCGGGTGGGCCGCGATTTCCCGCACGGTCGCGACGATGCTGACCCACGGCGGCGCGAGGTGACGGTGCCAGTTGTCCTGGACTTTGAGGAAATACAACGGGTCGCCAACCACCGCATAGAGGTACGCCATGTAGGTCAAGAGGCCGGTCGGCACGAGCGCGACGCCGATGACGCCGCGGGTGAGCGTGGTGCCTCGCCGCTCGCGCCAACCGCGCCATGCTTCGTAGGCGAGCGGGATTGCGGTCAACATCCCTTCCACGCGCGTCATCGAAGCCAGCGCGCCGAAGATGCCCGCCGTGATGTAGTTACCGTGCCGCGCGTAGTACACCGAAGCGACGGTCAGCGCGAGGAAGAGCGACTCTGTGTAGACGGCCGAGAAGAAGATCGCCGTCGGGAAGATTGCGGTGTAGAAAATCGCATGGTACGCGACGGTGTCGTCGCCGTATTCGAGACGCACGAGCGCGTATAGGTACGCGAGCGCGATGAAGAAGGAGAGGTTCGAGATGATGAGGCCTGCGGTCAGGTGGTTGCCGATGAGGCCGCCGAGCACGTGGATGAGGAACGGATAGAGTGGGAAAAAGGCCATCTCGTTGCCCTGATAGCCGGTGGTCGCGATCGCGAGATAGTGCTGCGCATCCCAGCGACCCCACACGTTGAGCCACACGCTGTGCGAGGCGACGAAATGCTCGCCTTGGCGCTGGCCGATGACGACCGCGGCGAGCGGCGCGATGATGATGAGCGGCAAGCGCGTGGCGATGAACGCGATGGAGACGTGGTGGACCATCGGGTAGTAGCGCCCGAGCACGCCGACCTTGACGGCGACAGAGACCAAGACCACCGCGCCGCACAGCGCGAAGGCCGTGGAGAGCGCGGCCGGCAGGCTGGTCAGATAGGCCCACAGCGCGAAGAAGGGCAGGTAGCTCCACGCGTCGGCGTTGAGCATGTCCTCGAGCGACACGTTGCATGCCCGGCTGATCCAGCGCGAATAGGCGTACCAGGTGACGAGAGCGAGCAGCGTGCATCCGGCTGCGGCCGCGAGCAAGACGAGATTTGAGGAGAGCGCGTCGAGCGCCGCGTGCGTGACGAGCAAGTACCAAAGGAAGATGCCGGTCGAAAAGCCGGCGCCGGCCGTGAGGATGAATCCCAGACGCGCGCTGCGGGGAAGAAGCAGGACGCGAGGCTGTTGGGGTGCCTCGTCGCTGCCGGGCGTCGTGTAGGCGGCGTCCACAATCTTTCGCGTTCGCCGTTCCGCCATATGGCCCTCTCACGTAAGCGTATCGAGGGTTTGGCGGAATGTTGGTAAAGTTTGAGCGCATGCAGACGCGGAGCGGTGCTGCTGCCATGCTCGCGAGCCAGCTCGCTATCGCTGTGCTCGCTTGGAGCGCGCCAGTGAGCGCAGACTCAGCCAACACGCAGAGCGGCGAGTTCGTCTCGTATAGCGCGATGCAGAGCGGTGGCACGATCACCGTGCAGCAAAACGAGCAATTACGCGCGTATGTCGTCGCTCCCAACGCGGTCATCCAAGAGCGGGAAAGCCAAGGCGCGTGGCGCGCGATCTCGTTCACCGATCTTGCGCAGGGCGAACCGGTGGTGCTGCACCTGACCCCGGCCGGTATGGTGTCGGGCATCGACGCGTCGTACACGCTCGTGTATGCGCGGCTCGTGACGGCGAGCAAAGGATACGTCGTGACGACGTCGGGTGCGGCGTACAAACTCGTCGGCGCCGCTGCGAGCTCGGGTGCTGCGCTCGATCTCGGCACGTTTCTCAAGATGCGGGTGGATCCGGACAACGACACCGCATTCGATCTCGCCGCCTCGAAGCAACCATTCGCCGGTGGTCCGCTGGCCGCGGCAATCTCGGTGACCTTCGTCGTGACCGTACCGTCGAACACGCCCCCGGGCGACATCGTGTATCTCACGTCGGACGCGCAGAACTGGGTGCCCAACGCGGTGCGCATGTCGCCACTTGCCGCCAATCGCTGGACCGCTACGATCACGCTCGGGCAGGGTTCGTCGCTCAAGTACAAGTACACGCGCGGTTCGTGGCAGACAGCCGAGAGCAACCCTGCCGGCATTGTGATTCCCAATCGCAGTCTTTCGGTTCCCACCTCGGGCACAGGGCAGACGGTCTCCGATACGGTCGTGCGCTGGTCCGATCTCCCGTCGTAGGAGGAGCACCATGGACACGCTTGATTTCGTCAAGGTGACTGAAGCTGCGGCGCTCGCGGCATCGCGCTGGATGGGTAAGGGAGAACGCGATCGCGCCGACGGCGCTGCGGTCGAGAAGATGCGCGAGACCTTGAACGACATGGACATCCGCGGCCGCGTGGTCATCGGCGAGGGCGAACGCGACGAGGCGCCGATGCTCTACATCGGCGAGGAAGTCGGCAAAGGCGGAGTCGAGGTCGACATCGCGGTGGATCCCGTTGAAGGCACGAACCTCGTGGCCAATGGCTTGCCGAACTCGATCGCTGTCCTGGCCGTCACGGCCAAGGGCGGACTGCTCAACGCCCCCGACACCTACATGGACAAACTCGCCGTCGGTCCGAAAGCGGCGGAGTACGTCCACATCGACGCATCCGTGCGTGAGAACCTGGAGCTGGTCGCGAACGCCCTCGAACGGCCCATCGGCGAGATCACGGTCGTCATCTTGGACCGGCCCCGTCACAAGCAGTTGATCGAAGACGTCCGCGCGGCCGGCGCCAAGATCAAGCTCATCTCCGACGGCGACGTGGACGCCGCCATCGCGACCGCTATCGAAGGAACAGGCATCCAAGTGGCCATGGGCACGGGCGGTGCGCCGGAAGGCGTGCTAGCCGCCGCCGCGCTCCGTTGCCTCGGTGGCAACTTCATGGGGCGCTTGAAACCGCGCAACGATGAGGAGATCAAGCGCGCTCTCGAGATGGGCTTCGACGACGTCAATCGCGTGCTCACGATGGACGACCTCGTGAAGCGCGACGATATCACGTTCGTCGCGACGGGCATCACGGACGGTGACCTCGTCAAGGGCGTGCGCTTCTTCGGGAACGGCGCGCGCACGCACTCGATCATCATGAACAGCCGCTCGAGCACCGTGCGCTTCGTCGAGACCGTGCATCGCTTTCGTGCCGAGCCTTTCCGGATGCGCCACCACTGAGCTTGCTCGCGCTCCTGACGCCGGATGCGATGGTGGAGCGGGTTTCGGACGTGCCAGTGGCGCTCTTGCAATCGTGGGAGGTCGGGGGCATCGCGCTCGATCTGGACAACACGATCGTGCCATGGCACACGAGCGACATCGCACCAGGCGTCGCGGAGTGGGTGCGGACCGTGCGTGCAGCCGGTATGCGTTTTTGTCTGCTGACGAACAACTACGCCACGCACGTGCGGCGCGTGGGTGAGGCGCTCGACATACCGGTGGTGCGTGGGGCGCTCAAGCCGCTGCCCGGCGCATTCGCCGCCGCCAGGAAAGCGCTCGGCACGGATCGAGCGCGAACGCTCGTCATCGGCGATCAGCTTTTCATCGACGTCCTCGGCGCAAAAGCCGCAGGCATGCGCGCGATCGTCGTCGCGCCGATCGGCCCCCGCGAGTTCTTGACGACCAAGGTGCTGCGCGTGCTGGAACGACCCGTGTACGCGCGTTTGGC
>DASPVP010000052.1:0-6586 GCA_035622315.1 Candidatus Acidiferrales bacterium
GCGCTTGCACGCCGCCCACTCCTCGCTCTGTCGCTGCCCCGAAAAAGACCTGTTAGGAATGAGAGCGCCTCATCGCGCTCGGGTCCCGCTCGCTAGATGTCGGAAACCCTGTTCACACCATTGTGCATATTTCGCACAAGCGCGCCAAATGGCGTTTTGGGCACGGCGTTAGGCCCAAAGACCCGCAAAAAGAAAGGGGAGCCCGTGGGCTCCCCCTTCACCAACGTGGTGTTTCTGCCGACCTGCTAGGCGCACTCAGTGACGAGGCTGCAGTTTTGGCCGAGCACGTCACCAAGCGCGGCTTTGATATCGACAGAAGCCACGATGTGCGGGGTCGTATACATGAAGTGTACTCCTCCCGCAAATGATTATAGCAAAGTCCGCCGGGGCACCCAATTGAGGCGAAGGGCTCAATCGCAGCTCTGGCGTGCGAAGGGCGGCAACCTTACGGCGCCGCCCTCTGCTTTCGACCGATCGTCGAACGCGATGTTAGCTCGGATAGCAGCTGCCGTCGTGATGGCCGAGCGCAGCCGCAAGCACGACACTCGCGTCGAGCGATGCGACGATTTTGGGTGAGGTATACATGCGGATGATTTCTCCTAAGAGCTCTAGGTGATGGAGCGCATCATCGCGCCCGTTCGCATGGTGTAACCCGATGCGCTCTTTGCCTTCTTTTGGCAGGCGCCATCTCCTCAAAGCATTTGGTTGTCTCGCTGTGAAGCGAAAGGCTTACTTATATGATGCTCGACCGTGCGCGTTTCAGGACCGTGGACCGGCTGCCGATATTCTATGGCATATGACGAACGATGGTGGACTGTCCGTCGCGCATCTCACGCGACGATTCGGCAAGCTCACCGCAGTCGACGATCTGACGTTCCATGCTGCGCGCGGATCGATTCTCGGTCTGCTCGGGCCGAACGGCGCCGGCAAGACCACGACGCTCTTGTGTCTCGCCGGCCTCTTGCGCCCAGATAGCGGCGCGCTCGCGCTCGACGGCGTCGAGCTCGGCGCGGATCGGGGCCGTGTCGTCTCGCTCATCCCCGAGACGCCCGAGGTCTACCCGATGCTCACCGTCTGGGAGCATTTGGTGTTCGTCGCGCGCAGCTGCAAGCTCGACCCATCCTGGCGCACGCGTGCTACCAACCTGCTCCAACGCTTGGATCTGTACGACCGGCGCGACACGCTCGGAGAAGCGCTGTCGAAAGGTATGCGCCAGAAAACGCTCATCGCCGCGACGGTGCTCGCGCAAGCGCCCGTGTTGCTGCTCGACGAGCCGATGATCGGGCTCGACCCGAAAGGACAGCGCGAGTTGCGGGCGATCCTTACCGAACTGCGCGACGACGGTTCGGCGGTCGTGCTCTCCACCCACTTGCTCGAGTCCGCCGAAGCGATCTGCGATCAGGTGCTCGTGCTCAACCGGGGACAGGCGGTGATCAGCGCGCCGATCGCCGAGCTGCGCTTCGGCGAGTTCGGGCGCAGCCTAGAAGACGTGTTCTTGGAAGCGACGCGGTGAGCGGCGCCGGAGCGCTTTTCTATCTCGAACTGCGCATGGCGCTCAACCGCATGCGCATGTTGCTCCATGAACCCGGACGACTCGTGCTGTGGGCGCTGTTCTTGGCCTGGCTTGGCCTCTTCTTCCTCACCCGCGCGGCGCACATCTCGGGCGGACCGCTCAGCCTCTTGCTGCCGCAGGGCGTGCATCTTTTCTACGCCTTCGTTCCGGCTGCGTACATCGTGCTCGTGGGAGGCGCCATCCGCTCCGGCAGTCGCCGGCCGCCGGCGACGTTCGCGTATCCCGCCGACGCGCGCTTTCTGTTCGGCTCGCGGCTCAACCATGTCTTGGTCGTGCTCTGGCTGCAACTGCGCGAGATCTTTTTTTCGGGAAGCCGGGTCTTCTTGGGGCTCTTCTTCATCTCGTGGAACTTCGCGGGCAGCGCCGCAGGATTGTTCGTCGCCACCGCGGCGCTGCTGTGCGCGTACGTCATCGCGTTCGGGATCCGCATGCCCATCTTTTTGGCGCAGCGCCGCATGCCCGAGGTGCCCTTCGGCACGTTCGGCGTCGCCTTGATGTGCGCAGGCGGGTTGACGCTCGCGTTTCCCATCGCGCTCTCGTATATGTCGGGGGGCATGCACCTCAGCCAAATCGCGGCACAGACGACCGTCTTCCCTCCGGGCTCGTGGATCGTCGAAGCGCTTGCGGGAGATCGGCGCGCGCTGCTCCTGCTGGCAGTGCTTGCGCTTGCCGTGGTCGCCTGCGGTTCGGTTGCGGCGACCGATGCTTACCCCGAGATCTGGGAGGCCTCGTCGCGATTGTACGCGCTTCGGTCGCTCATCCAGAGCGGTCAAGGCCTTTGGAACGCGCAGGCGATCCGAGCGTTACGTGATTCGCAGCGCACCGCGCAAACGGTCCGCCCGGAGCAAGCGAGATCGTCCGATGGACGACGCGTGCCCGCGGGCGCGCTCGTCTTCTTCTGGAAGGATTGGATCGCCATGCGCCGCGCCCAAGGCGGCTTAGGCGGACCAATCGTCTGGGCGGTCGCCGCGGTTGCGGCCGGCTATCTCGTCGGATTGGCTGCGAACGCGCTCAGCGTGTTCTTGCTCGCGGGCCCGCTCATCGGGATCGCCAACGTCTTCATCGTCATCGGGTCGCAAAGCTCGATCCAGCTAGGCATGGAGTTGCGACGGCCGATCTGGTGGCTTGCCCACTGCAGCGTGCGCGATCGCGTGTTGGCGTGGGTCGCGGGGACCACGATGCGCGCCGGCCCGCCGCTCGCTGCGGGCGCACTCGCGACCGGGATCGCCATGCGCTCGTGGCCTGTGATTCTTTCTTGCGTGCCGCTCGTCTGGATGGCCCTCTTGCTCGTGCAAAGCATTGGCGTCGCGTCCTACGTGGTGCTGCCTGGACGGAACGATCTGCGTGGTCCAGGGTTCATGCTTCGCATCTTCGTCACATATCTCGCGCTCGCGCCGCCGGCCCTTGCGTGGGCGCTCGTCCAGAGCGTGACGGCGAGCGCCGGACTTGGCGTGCTGGCGTGCCTCGGCTTTGCCGCGTGCGAGGCCTGGCTTTTGACGAGTATCGCCGCCAAACGGCTCGCGCAAAACGCGATGGCCTACGCGGCCGCCGACGCGCGTTAGAAAAGCCCGTCCTTGAAACCGGCCGCGAAATGGCTGCCGTCGCAAAACGGCTTGTTCTGGGATTTGCCGCAGCGGCACAGCGTCACTCGGTTGCGCACTTCGTAGGGAGTGCCGTCGGCCGAGTGGACGGGGATCTTGCCGCGCACCCACAGCGGGCCGCTGCGATCCTCGCTCGGATCTTCGACCACGCCGATCGAAGGTGCAAGCTCGGGCTCGAGCACGGCGCCTGAGTGCTTGTCGCGCAGCACGAGCCTGCCTGACGGACAGCGGACCACCTCGTGGGTGACGAGCTCGCGCGCTTTTTCGCCGCTCTCTTCGACGAGATTCCACGCCGAACCAAAGTTGTCGCAAAAACGCGCACCGACGCAGAACGATTGCGCGTCGAAGAGCTCGAGCGATGGTCCGTTGATGACTTCCGCCTGTTCTGCGAAGCTCGCGCGGCTCGCAACTTCGGTGCCGTCGAACCCATTCGTGAGGTGGGTGCCGTCGCAGAACGGCTTGTTCGCAGATCCGCCGCAACGGCACAACCTGACTGCGGGAGCGGCGGGAAAGGATCGGCCGCGCGCCCACTCCCACGATCCACCCTCTTCGTTTGTGGCGATCGTCTCGACCGCGACCGGCACGGAGCCGGTCACGATGTAGGGACCGTTCTTGCTCACGACGACCTTGGGGGCGACTGGATCCAAGTTGTGCTTCTTTCGCAGAGCGGGTTAGCGGCGGCGGCGCACCGACTTGCGCAGCGCTTTGACCGCTTTGCCGACGTGCTGACGAACCACGCCGCGTACGATCGACTCAACTTCCTTCTTCTGCGGGTAACGCGCGAGCTGCGGCACCACACCCACCACGACCTGACACGAGGTGCACGCGACCGTCCAAATCGTCAGCTCGCCTCCGGCGCGCTCCGGTCGCGCGCGGAAGGTCGACGCCTTGAGACAGTGCGGGCACTTGCGCTTGAAGATCTCGCGATCGAGTTCGAGCGCGCGGCGCTTGCGTTTGCGAGCCGCCATCGGCTGCGGCCTAGCGGCGCGTGAGGTCGACGCCGAAATAGTGCAGGGAAAGCCGCGTGAGCGTGCCGTCCTTATGCATGGCGTTCACCGCCGCGTCGACCGCTTGATAGAATCGTTTCGGGTCCAAGGGGCTGCTCTTATCGATGGCCACCGCGGCGTCCTCGTAGAACACCGGCGTGCCGACGATCCGGAACGGTTTGCCCGCCTTGATCTGGAACGCGGCGAACGGATACGAAGTCAGCGCGCCGTCGAGCTTGACGCCGTCGCCGAGCGCGAGGTCGTTCAGCGCCAGCTGGTCGGTGTCGTAGGGAATCGCGCGCGCTTGCGGCGCGGGGATCAGGATGTTCTCGTTCGTGAGGTCGAGATGGCCTTCGAGGTACGCTTGATAGGTCGTCGCCGTGCCGACGCCGATGCGCCGGCCTGAGAGCTGGTCGATCGAGGTGACCTTGCTCTGCTTGTTCACGACGAACGCGGCGGGGATGTAATAGTAGGGCTGCGTGAAGTAAAGCACGCGCTGGCGATCGCGCGTGATCGTCATCGAGTCGACGTTCACGTCCCAACGCCCGTTCCAGTTCCCGCCGCTGATGACGTCGAAGTTGATGTCGAGGAATTGCGGCTGCACGCCCAGGCGGCGCGCGATCTCGCGGCCGACATCGATGTCGAAGCCGCGCCACACGCCTTCAGGCGTACGGAACGAGAGGGGCTCGTAGTTCGCATCGGTCGAGATGAGGAGCTTGCCGCGCTTGCGGACCTCGCTCAAGAGATCCGAGACACCGGCCACGGCGGATGCATTCTCCTGGGGCGCACTGCCGCTTGGCGACGACGACGTGCACGCGGCACAGGTCGCAAACGCGACCACGATCGCGCTCACCGCGAAGAACCGTTGCACGCGCAAAGGCGACTTCACCGTCCACCCTCGGACCGGGCCGCTATAAAACGGTCCGGTTGTCCCTTCTGCTCTCGCCTTGGCTACATTATCAAGGACGGCGCGCCTGACCTGCGCCGCGCGTTATTTCGCGACGCCGTGGACGTACAGAATCGCTGCGAGGATGCCGAACCCGAGACCGCCGAGCGCGAGCGCGGGAAAACGCAAGCGCCGCAACACATCCGCGCGAGGCCATGCAGGCCGGTCCACGCTCGAAACGCTCTTCGCGACCCACACCATGTTCAGCGAGACCAAGATGAGGTACGCGGGCAAGAAGAATATCAGCGGGAGCAGCTCGTTTTTCAGCGAGGCGATCTCGTGCCCAAGAAAAAGAAACGTCGCGATGAAACCGAGGCCGGCGCTCGCGACCATAGCGAGCCTGCCGGCGAACCAACCCGCGAACAGGCCTCGCGGCGAAGCGGGCCGCGACGAGACGCTTTGGTCCGACACGTCAAGCATTGTAGCACGAAACCTCGGATTTGCCGATGGCCCGGCGGTCACAACATCTTGGCCGACCGGCGGTCATATAGATGAGCAAATCGCTCGTGCCGATAACGTATAGAAATGTGTGGATGCGCGGATCCATCCAGTAGCGCTTCAGGATCGGTCGACCGGACCTTCGACCGGCGCGCGTTTCTTGCCGGCGCCGGGAGCATGCTGGCGCTCTCCGCGCTTCCGCGGATTGCGAGCGCGGCGCTGTCGAGCACTGCGAAAGACCGCTACCTGCTGTTCCTCGAGCGCGTCGACACGGGTGAGTACGCGGCCGAACCATTCACGCTCGACGGCAAGACGTTGTTCTGGCCGGGGTACAAAAGACTGTGCGCAGTTCTGCGCGACGAGCACGTGCCTCCGGAGATAGGCTTCGTGCAGATCAATGTCCGCACGATCGAAGCGCTCTGGGCGGTGCAATCGTATCTCCGCGCCGAAGGCGTGATGGCTCCCATCATGGTGCACAGCGGCTACCGCACGCCGCAAACGAACGCGCAGATCGAAGGCGCCGCGCGTCTCTCCTATCACATGTGGGGCAAGGCCGCCGATTTCCACGTGCCAGGCGTCGACTTGAGCGAACTCGCAGGCATCTGCGAAGCGTGCCCGATCTCGGGCGGCGTCGGCTACTATCCAGATGGCTGGGTGCACATGGACACCGGACCCAAGCGTTACTGGGTCGGCTGATTCTGCATTCCGGGGTGCGACTTTAGAGGCTCGCGTGAGGGCATGAATTGCCCACCACGCACCGAACTCGTCCTATTATGCCTGCCGTGGCAATGCCGGTCGACGACGGTACGGAGATCCGGCCGCGCACGCCGGAGCTCGAACGCCTCAGCCAGCACATCCGCTCGCTGGCCCGCAAGAAGAATGCCGTCATCCTCGCGCACATCTATCAGCGGCTCGAGATCCAAGAAGTCGCGGACTTCATCGGCGACAGCCTCAACCTGAGTCGCGAGGCGGCGCGGACCAAAGCCGACATCATCGTCTTCTGCGGCGTGCATTTCATGGCCGAGACGGCCAAGCTGCTCAG
>DASPVP010000053.1:0-3989 GCA_035622315.1 Candidatus Acidiferrales bacterium
CGCTCCTCGAGCGCTTGACGCGCTTCGCCCCGGGCGCGACGCGCGACGCTTTCGTCGACGCACTGATAGAGAGATCGGCGCTGCCGCCTCCGCTCGAGTCCTTGAACGAGTTCTTCCGGTACGTTATGAACAGGCGCGCCGGCTTGGCTTAGCCTTGGTGGACGACCTCGATGCGCAAGCTCCTAGGGTCGCGTGCCTACGTCGCGTAATAATTGTCGTCGGGCTTGTTGACTGACCAGGAAAAACTCTTAATGCGTCGGCAACTTCTTGCATTATCTATTCTGGTGTTGACTGCGTTTGCGCGTCCTAGCTCGGCGGCATCAGACTCCCAACAGGGCGGCGTGACACTTTCGCCGCTTGCAAACTTCTCTCAAGTTAATCGTGCGCTCGCACCTTGTCAACAAGTGGTGGCGGGAGCAGTGTTGCAGCTGACGGGCTTCAGGCCCACGTCGGTTTGGGCGCGCATGCGGTCTGGGTTTGTAGCTAGAACCGAGGTTGGGGTAATAGGCCTTGAGTATAGGTCAGCCTATACCAACTCATCGAGCTTTACTCCATACGCCCCTCCGTGCAAGGGGGCCGTCGCCATTTTTGATTATACGTACGACGAAACGTCGGAGCCGCTCACCATTACTTTCCCGCCTCACTGGAATTTTACGACGCTAAGAGTTACGGTTCTTGGTAAGCAGGCCACAATAATCGTGGACGACGGACAGGGACGCGAGGTGATCGAACAAACGGGTAAGATTCCTAGGCTGATTCAAACCGAGTCAGACCTTATACTTATCAGATATCGATCAAATACGTGCGATCCAACGAACATGACGGTAGTGAACTACATGCCGATGGAGACCGCGGACGCCGTTGAAGAGGGAAAGGATGGCCCGACGATTTCGCCGGAGTCAATCGCAGCTGAGTATTGTTTTAGAACCCATCACTAGATTGGTTGCGAAAAGACACCTCAGCCTGCCTTAGCCCTGGTGGACGACCTCGATGCGCAAGCCGCTCGGGTCGCGCGCCCACATCGCGTAGTAATCGTCGCCGAGCTCGTTGACGACGCCAGGCGGGTCGTCGATGTCCGCTCCGAGCTCATCGAGGATCTTGGCGCACTCGTCCACCTTGGCTCGCGATTCGGCATTGAGCGCGAGATGGTCGAACCCGACCCGGCGCTCGCCGTCGAAGAGGTCTTCCTCTAAGCTCTTGCCCTTGAGGACGATGATCTCGAAGCCCTCGCGCTGATAGCCGAACATATCATCTTTTTCGAAGACGAGATCGAAGCCGAGCGCGGGCAAGAGCGCGCCATAGAACTTCTTGGCGACGTTGAAGGCATCCGTGCCTATAGCCAGATGGTGGATCGGATGAACCGGCATGGCCCCCTAGTTGCGACAAACGAACGCGTACTTTCCTGCCCAACGAGCGGGCTAGGTGTGGGAATGGACGCGTGCGGCCCTGCGGCGGGCATCTTCTGACAAGAGCTTCTTGCGTAGACGGATGGAGTCCGGCGTCACTTCGATCAGTTCGTCGTCGCTGATGAGCTCGAGCGCGCGCTCGAGCGTGAGCGCCTCCGGCGGCGCGAGATTCGGCGCGTCGTCGGACCCCGCGGCGCGCATGTTCGTGAGCTTCTTCATCTTGCAGACATTGACCGTGATGTCGTCTTCCGTGTTGGCGCGGCCCACGACCATGCCTTCGTAGACATTGGTCTGCGGGCCGATGAAGAAGCGCCCGCGCTGCTGGAGATTGTCGAGCGCATAGGCCGTGGTCAATCCGGTCTCGGCGCTGATCAAGGCGCCGAACGCACGCTCCGGCGGCAGCGTCTCCTGGGGCTCGTGGTCGTGGTAGGTGTGGCTCATCACCGCAGTGCCGCGCGAGAGAGTGAGCAACTCGCCCCGCAGGCCGAACAGCGCGCGGGTGGCGATCGTGTACTCGAGCCTGCGCTGCGACCCCATAGTGAACATGTTGAGCAATTTGGCCCGGCGTCGTCCGAGCGCTTCGATGACGGAGCCGGCGTGCTCGTCCGCGACATCGAGCACGAGATACTCGATCGGCTCAAGGATCTTACCGTCTTGTTCGATGACGATGACCTGCGGCTTTGCGACAGCGAGTTCGTAGCCCTCACGGCGCATCGTCTCGATGAGCACGGAAAGATGCAGCTCGCCGCGACCCGAGACGGCGAATGTGTCCGGCGACGCAGTCGGCGCGACGCGCAGCGCCACGTTGCTCTCCAACTCGCGCGTGAGCCGGTCGCCGAGATGGCGGCTCGTCACGTATTTGCCTTCGCGTCCGGCGAACGGCGAGGTGTTGACCGAGAAGTCGATCGAGACCGTAGGTTCATCGACGAGGACCGCATCGACCGCTTCTGGATGTTCGGCGGCGGCGATCGTCTCGGTGATGTTGATGCCGTCGATGCCCGCGAGCGCCACGATGTCGCCGGCGCGCGCCTCCTCGAGTTCGCGACGCTGCAGGCCGAAGAAATCGTAGAGCGCGGTGACTTTGTGGGCCGTGGCGCCTTGGCGGTTGATCCGCACCACCGCATCGCCCTTGCGGATGCTGCCGCGGAAGATGCGCCCGACGGCGATCCGCCCCACGTACTCGTTGTGGTCGATGTTCGAGACGAGCATCTGGAAGGGTGAGCTCTCATCTCCCGGGGGTTCGGGGATGTGCCGCACGATCGTCTCCATCAGCGGCTTGATGTCGACGCCGGGTGTCGCAAGATCCAAGGTCGCAAGGCCTTCGCGCGCGTTCGTGTAGACGACGGGAAAATCGAGCTGGTGGTCCGCGCAGCCGATATCGATGAAGAGCGCAAGCACGAGATCGAGCACTTCTGCGGGGCGGGCGTCCTTACGATCGATCTTGTTGATGACGAGCACGACTGGGAGATCCTGCTCGAGCGCCTTGCGCAGCACGAAACGGGTCTGGGGCAGTGGACCTTCCGCGGCGTCGACGAGCAAAAGGACGCCGTTCACCATCTGGAGCACGCGTTCGACCTCGCCGCCGAAATCGGCGTGACCCGGCGTGTCCACGATGTTGATCTTCAGGCCATCCCAGACGATGCCCGTGTTCTTGGCGAGGATCGTGATGCCGCGCTCGCGTTCGATGGGGTTCGTGTCCATGAGACGCTCGCCCACGGCGGAAGGATCGCGGAAGATGCCCGATTGGCGGAGCATCGCATCCACGAGGGTTGTCTTCCCGTGGTCCACGTGCGCGACGATTCCGATGTTGCGTATGTCTCTGCGCGTCTGCATCCAGCGCGATATTACGACGGCGGTGCGAGGATGCCTCGCCGCAGGCGGGCGCCGCCGACTGCCCGAAGCGACCTTGCCATGTCTGCACGTCCTCAAGAGCAACGCGAGACGCATCCCTTTTCAGGCCCGATCAGCGATGATGCAGACGCTTCCTACGATCCCACCAACGATCCGACGGTTCGCACCATCGGTGTAATGGGTTCGGCCGGCGGAGAGATGGATAAGAGAGTCCGCGAGCGCGCCTATGATCTTGGCGTCGCCATCGCGCAGGCAGGTTGCGTGCTCATCACCGGCGCCTGCCCCGGCCTGCCGTACGATGCGGCCCGCGGCGCCCGCTCGGTCGGCGGTCTTTCCGTGGGAATCTCGCCTGCGCTGTCGCGCAGCGAGCACGTCTTGCGCTACGAATCGCCGGTCGACCAGTACGACGTCATCATCTATACGGGCAGCGGTCTCATGGGGCGCGAGGTGGACAACATCCACTCCTCCGACATCGTGATCATCGCTGGCGGGCGCTCGGGCACGCTCGGCGAGTTCGCGATCGCGTACGATGAAGGCAAGCTCATCGGTATTTTGGCGCACAGCGAGGGTATCGCCGACGACTTGCCCGACATCGTGCCACGCCTGCGCAAGAAGACCGGCGCGCGGCTCGTCTACGAAGCGGATCCGGTGAAGCTCGTGGCGCAGTGCATCGAGATCTACCGCACCGATCACTACAAACACCCATCCGTGTTCTCCGAGAATGCGGGGGAA
>DASPVP010000054.1:0-5509 GCA_035622315.1 Candidatus Acidiferrales bacterium
GTTCTTGATGTAGTCGGCGTGGCCAGGAGCATCCACGTGGCTGTAGTGGCGGTTTTTGGTCTCGTACTCCGCGTGATACAGCTGGATCGTGATGCCGCGCTCTTTCTCTTCAGGCGCGTTATCGATCTGGTCCACGATGAGCTTCTTGGTCCCTGTGCCCGCATCGGCCAGCACCTTCGTGATGGCCGCCGTCAGGGTCGTCTTGCCGTGGTCCACGTGACCGATCGTGCCGATGTTCACGTGCGGTTTCGTCCGCTCGAATTTCTGCTTTGCCATTTCTTCCTTGGATTTGGGGCGGACTCAGCGTTCCGCCGCTTTTTTGGGGCTCAGACAAGCTAATGCACACCCCGGAGTTCCGGAGTGTGGAACATAAAACTTCGCGCCCGAGAGGACTTGAACCTCCAACCTACGGCTTAGGAGTCCATTGCTCTATCCAATTGAGCTACGGGCGCACGGAAGTTTGTTAGCCCCCGGCGGGGATTGAACCCGCGGCCTCGTCCTTACCAAGGACGCGCTCTACCACTGAGCTACAAGGGCGCTTCCCAGCCGAACGCTTACCATACTATCGGAAGGCCGCGGCGCTTGCAAGAGCAACGGCATGGCTCGTGCAGCCGAACGTCGCCTCCTGCGACACAAGTCGCCGCGGCGACAGAGATCAACGCCTCTCGATCGCGTCTCCGACCTGGCGAGCAGCACCCTCCACAGCTTGCTCGCCCCGTCCGAACAGACCCAATATCCAGCGAATCGTCGCGATGAAGCCGATGATCGCGAACACTAAGATCACGACGCCGGTCCAGGCGGCTGCGTGCATGAGATGGACTAGCCAATCCACAGCTTCTCCTCCTTAGTACTTCACTCTCGAGGGTCGGGTCCCGTTTCGTCGGCCTCTTTGCGCCGCAACCATTTCGGCAGCCAGCGATTGGGCAGGAACGGGATGACAAACGGTAAGCTCAGCACGATCAGAATCGCGGCGAGCTCCGCGCCGAGTCGAGCATTCTCCGACATGCAGTGAGATTCGTCGGCGCGCCACGTCGCGCCTCGAAGCGCTCGCGACCGCTTTCAGGCGCTCGCCGACTCCCGGGACTCCTCAGGCTGTACCCCGACGACGCGATCGAGCAACCTTGCAAAGCGTTGCGCCACTGCTGTTGGCGTCAGCAGGTTCGCGTCCGCGTTCGTCTGCGGACCGTAGCGCCCCGCGCTGAACAACGCGTAGCAATCCTCGATCGCGCGCGCGCACGACGCCCGGTCGCTCGCGTAAAAACCCAGATTGTTGCGCGCGATGAACTCCTCGACTTCACTTGCGGCCGGCCCGATACCGAGCACCCAACGTCGCGCCCCAGCGTATTCGAAGAGCTTGCTTGGCAGCCACAGCCGTCGCAGCTCGCCCTCCACTTCGAATAAGGATACGAGCACAGCAGCGCGCCGCTCGCCACACATCACCGCATGCCGATCGACACACCCGTGCAAGCGGACGATGTCGACGACGTTCGCACGTCGCGCCGATGCCATCACTTGATCGCCGCTCTGACCGTAGTAATGGAAGCGCGCCGCTCGGCCCGCGGCCGACCCCGCCGCGCGCATCTGCGAGATAACGTCGAAGAGGAGATCGGGCGACGAGTGCCCGGAATAGAACGAACCCGCGTAGCAGATCCCGAATTCGGAAGGCGCAGTGTCGGGCACCGAACGCCAGGCGTCCACGTCGCAGGCGAACGGAATCGTCTTGATATAGGGGGCCTGCGCTCCATGGATCCTGCGCAGTGCTTGGGCAAAACTCGGCTTGCAACACGTGATCGCTGCCGCATGCCGCGCGGCGAGGCGCTCGACATGGCGCCCCAGGCGGCTGCGCAAGCTCTTCGAGCGAGCGATGCCGTTGCCGCTCCAGAGGTCCTGATAGTCAGCGATCCATGGCACGCGCCACTTGTTCGACAAGTGCCAACCGATGAAGTGTCCGGCGCTTGGGAAGTACGAAGTCATCACCGCGTCGTAGCGTTCGCCAGAGCGCAGCGCCGCATTGATGGCGACGGGAACCCACCAGATCGATTGGTCTGGAAACGAGGAGATGTTGAGCGCGAGCCGGACCAACCACTTGAACGGCAACCCGCCGTCGAGCGCGTGATACCATTGCCGGGCGCTCAACCAGCCTTGTGGCGCCTTGTGGGTGCGGATGACGCGCGCCGCGGGCACCGGATCTTCGCGTGGACGAGACAGCACCGAAACCTCCCAACCGAACTTCGGGAGGTTGCTCGCGACCTGTCCTAGCCGGACGGCTGCGGCCGTCGGCTCAGGTGGAAAGTGGTAGGCAACGAGCAGTAGTTTCGGCACAATGACGCAATCGGCTCAGTGTATATAAGGATACGAGAGCGAGCCACAACTTCGTTCGATGCGGTCGCGACCCTTTGGTCCAAGGTCGCGAGCCTCGGACGCCGTCCCACAAGTGTAACGGGGGCGGCCCTCCGAACCTGCGTTTGATGTTGCAAGTAGTGAAGAGATTGTTCCTCATCGGAGCGCTCGCCGCTGGCATGCTTGACGGCTGTGCGCCCAAGCCGCAAAGCCTGCCGATAACGCACTCGCTCTCGATCCAGACTTCGAAAGAACCCGGCCAAGAAGTTGATCGATTGGCCGAATCTGTCGTCATCCATCAGGGATTGCCAGGGCTTTCCTTTGCGATAGCGCGTCGGGGCAAGATCGTCTACGCGGGTGGAGTAGGCTACGAAGCACCTGGCGGTCGCGCGGTTGCAGGGCCCAACAGCATCTACGACATCGGGTCGATCTCGAAGCAGTTCACGGCGGCGGCGATCCTCCAGCTGCGAAATCGGCGAAAGTTGACGCTGGACGAACGCATCGCCAAATACTTTCCCGACTACAGCCACGCCGACGGTATCACGATTCTCGACCTGCTCACCCAAAAGTCCGGCATCCCCGATTACCTCTACCTCCCAGGGTATCAGCCCGACTTCACCCCGGGGCAGATCGTGCAGTTGGTCGACACCGCTCCCCTCACAACAAGGCCAGGGACGCGTTTCGAATACAGCAACACTAACTACGTCATGCTCGGGAGCATCGCGAGCACGGCTGCCGGCCAAGAGCTTTCACAGTACTTCACGCAACACATGTTTGAGCCGCTCGGATTACACGACACTGCGCCCTGTGCATACGTGACCGCGGCCAATCTCGCTGATGCCGGCATTTGTTCGAGTGCCGTCGATCTCGCGACGTGGGATATGGCGCTGCTTAGCGGCAAAGTGTTGGACGCCACGACACTCGCGCAGATGTTCACGCCTGCGCCACACGGTGACGAGGCGACGATCGGCTACGGCTATGGCGTCCGCGTCGGCAACCTGCTGGGATTTCGTGAGATCTTTCATCGCGGGGAGTTTGGCGACTACTCTGGCCTCAATGCGATGTTCCCCGATCAGCAGTTCGCGATCGTACTCCTCTCGCCCAGCGCGAGTTTTCAAGGGGACTATTTGGCCGAACGGATTCTCGGGCTCTACTATCCAGAGGCACTCAGATATCGCGAGAAGCCGGTGCCGATGACGGAGCGAGACAAAGCGACGCAGAGTCTTGCTGAAGCCCTATGGCGCGCTATTGCGACCGGCGACACGGGCCACATAGAGGAGCAGGTACACTTCACGTCTGGGCAGCTCAATCGCATCGGCAGCGGCGCTTTTGACGACTTAGTGACGCAAAGCCGCGGCTTCGGTGCGCTGCGCTCGTTCCAGATGCTAGCAAAGGATTCACGCTACCTTGGTTCGCTCTACACCTACCGCTTACGATTCGATCGGGCGGTGGTCCAAATGCGGCTCGGTACGCGGCCTGATGGTACGGTTTGGGACGTGGCGTTAGAGCGCGAAGATTAGTCGCGGAAACGGCAGAATAGCGCTGAAAAAAACACGCGCCCTGACGCGAAGCAGTACGCTGCAACAGACGGGCGCTCGACGAACTGAATCGGATATTCTTGACGTTCAGGTTTACGAACTATTAGCGGGCGTGTGGAGCGGGAGACGGGTCTCGAACCCGCAACATCCAGCTTGGAAGGCTAGCGCTCTACCAATTGAGCTACTCCCGCCCGCTCTCATATCTTTGGATTGAGGACGAGGGTATCCTTGGTCGCCGCCTTGACGGCAGCGTCTGAAAAGGGCAACGGCACCCATCGTGCTTGCGCGAAGTCAGTCACTTCATCTTGATAGTGGGGGTCGTTGAACTGTCCGGACTCGCCGAGCGTCAGCACCATTGATGAGTTATCCCAATCCGAAAGGTCTGCGACCAGGCGCGATGCCGGGCCATGGTTAGGCTTCGCCGCATAGACTGTCAGACCGTCACCCGCTTGTGGGAACGCACGGATGTTAAGTAATACGTTGATTGGCCACTGGACACCGAGTGGATGATCGAAGATCGCTTTGTTCTTTGCGCCCCATGTCTTCACCGGCGCGAGACCAGCTTTAGCAGTCGCCCCAACGACATCAGCAGCCTGGTCGCACGCCGCGGGCAAGGCGGCGAGTAGAGTTGCGGGCGTGATGCCCAGGGGTTGGAGCGACCGGTCACCTTCGAGCACGCGATTGAAAACTGTGATGACGTTGTAGCTCTTACGAAATCGGGTGGTCAACGCCACGCCGAGCTTCGGTACGAGAAAACGCGTCGATAGCTCGTTTTCGGTCGCCACGAGAAACGTCGGCACGGGAGAGTTCTCTGCCGCCGTTCCATCCCACGACGAAAGCTGCATTCCGATTCGTTGTAAGCGTTGGTCGGGTGACGTGCGAAGCGCTTTGCCCACTTGGCTCGCGAACTCGCGGCGTGCGGTGTCGATATCGTCTAGCTGGATATCACCGATCTGCTCCGGAGTCATGCGAGAGTTCGTGGCGAGTCGCCGGTAGATCCGATCGACGCGGTACGGCGAGTCGAAGAATGGCGACGAGCCGATCTGCGTCGAGCTTGAGGCGAGCTGGTTGTTCGCTGTCGCGACGAAGCCTCGCTTAGGATTGAAGTCGTGGGGCAGTTCGTTGAACGGCAAGAAACCGTGCCAGGCGTATCGATCGTCTTGACCTTCCACCGGTACCGAGCCGTCACCGTGCAGCCGGTTCGGCACTTCGCCCGCGAGATGATAACCGATGTTTCCGTCCACGTCTGCATATCCCCAATTGAACATCGGTCCAACGACATCGCTGAGGCCGCTTTCGAACTGTGCCCAGTTCGTAGCGAGGTCGAGGTTACGCAAGAGATCCATCTCGTCTCCAGCGCGCAAGATCGTCCATGCTAAAGCGTAGCCGCTCGCTCCAGCGCGCTTCACAACCGGTCCATGTCTCGTCACCAGCACGTCGAGTGTCTGGGTTGGAGCGTTCTTGACGCCGATGCGTTCGACCCGATGCGTCGCGCGAACCCATCGACCGTCGGCGAGATACACATCTGATGTCGCCGAACGAAACTTCTCCACATACAGGTCCTGTACCGCGATATCGCCGCTCGTGACGCCGAAGGCGATGCGCCGATTGTGTCCGAGCGCGACGAACGG
>DASPVP010000055.1:0-11138 GCA_035622315.1 Candidatus Acidiferrales bacterium
GGTGAACGGCGGGCTGTCGCCCTGCACGGTCGCGCCATCGATGAAGAGGTGATGCGCCTCTCCGAGATGCGCGCGCACGTCCTTGAGGGCGGCGTCGAAGGAACTGTGGATCTCGTCCATGTTCCCGCCGACGGCGGAATAGGTGATCTTCAGTTGCTTGTGCGGAGCGGTCGTGCTCATCCTCGGTTCCTTCCCTTTGGTGGGGCGATTTGCAATCGCCCCTTACACTTTCTTTGGGGCGATTTGCAATCGGCCCCCACATCTCTTGTGCGATCAGACGGCGGTCGCCAGATCGCGCGCGACGTCTGCCAGGCTCTTGCGCAAGAGCGCCACGAGCTCTTCGATCTCCGTCTCCACGATCGTCAGCGGGGGTGCGATCAACACCAAGTCGCCATTGCGGCCGTCCGCGTGCCCGGTGTTGGGCCACAAGACGATGCCGTTGCGCAGACCTGCGTCCACCAGATGCTCGGCCGCTTTGAGTTCGCGCGCGAACGGCCGCTTTGTCACGCGGTCCGCGACGAGTTCCACGCCTGCGAGCATGCCGATGCCCCGCACGTCGCCGACCATGTTCGCCCCATCGCCGTCGCTTGAAAGCGTCCGAAGACGTGCTTGCAGTTTCGCGCCGACCGAAGCGGCTCTCGTCACGAGATTGTGCGTGCGAACATACCGTAGTGTTGCGAGACCCCCGGCCGCGGCGGCTGGATGATGCGAGTAGGTCTGCGCGTGGACGAGTCCACCATGTGCGCTCTGCTGCATGACTTCGAAGATGCGCGAACTCGCAAGCATCGCCGACAGCGGCACGTAGCCCCCGTTTAATCCCTTGCCGAGCGTGATGATGTCGGGCACGATCGCATGGCCGTCCGCATCTTTGAAATGCTCGAGTGCGAAGAACTTGCCGGTGCGCCCGACCCCGCTGAGCACCTCGTCCGCGATGAAAAGCACACCTGCGCGATCGCAGATCTCTCGGATGCGCCCGTAATACCCGGGCGGCGGCACCGAAGCGCCGGTCGAACTACCGCCGATCGGTTCCGCGATGAACGCCGCGACGTTTTGCGGGCCGACTTCGTCGATCGCGTCTTGCAGGGCGTCGCCAGTCATGGCCGGCGACCGCTCGCCCGAAGCACCCGCCCGGTACGGATACGGCGCCGGGATCATGTGCACGTCGACGAGCCACGGGGAGTAGAGACTGCGGTAGTGCCCGCGCGCCGAAGCCGAGAGCGCGAGCAAGGTGTTGCCGTGATAGCCGGGGGTCCGCGCGATCACGATCCGCCGGTCCGCCTCCCCGCGCTCGACGTGATATTGGCGCGCGAGCTTCAGGGCTGCTTCGACGGCTTCCGAGCCGCTTGAGAGGAAGTAAGCGCGATCGATACCCGGAGGCGAAAGGTCGACGAGCTCGTCAGCGAGCTCCTCAACGGGCTCGTTCGTGAACATGGTGCCGTTGACGTAACCGAGCTTCGCGGCTTGCGCGCCGATCGCGTCTGCGACTTCTTTGACGCCGTGTCCGATGCTCGCGACCATCGCGCCGCCGCACGCGTCGAGATAACGCTTGCCGGTGTCGTCGAAGAGATACACGCCCTCGCCGCGCACGATGCGCGGGAGCTGCTTGTTCAACTTGCGATAGAAAACGGAGCTGTTGTCGTTCATGGATGTCGGGTTCAGCGCGACGTCATGTTTTCGGCACGCGGGGGGATGCTCGCCTGCGCAGCGCCGCCCAGCGTGCCGATGGCAAGCCACCAAACGATCGGCACGAGCACTGCATTCACCCCGATGGCGATCGACAAGAGCCGTAGCGGCGTCGAGCCGAAGAGCGCGAAGCACGTCGCCTCGACGACGACCGCGCAGAGCAGGAACGGAAAAACCGCGTACCGCGCGAGCGCGACGAGATAGCTCGTCGCTGCAAGCCACAAGGCGAAGAGCGCTTCGTCGAGCGTGTATGCGCGAAGCACTCCGGCGGCCGGAGCGAAGGCCGATCCATACGTCAGCAGTATGAGCTGTTGACCGAAAACCACCAGCGCTGCCGAACCCAGCACGATCGCCCCGAACGATGCGGCCGCTGTCAATCCAAGCACGCGCGCGAGCGCCCTCCGGCCTGCATAGGCAGCGGCGGCCGCCTTCGGCATCACCACGAGCGAGATGAGCGAGATGCCAAAGGGCAACATCCGCGCGAGCGTTCCGGCTGCACCGAAATAGCCCGCGTCCTCGCCCGAGAAATGATGCTTGGCGAACAACATGTCGATGAAGAGCAAAGCGCTCGACGCCGCCGTGATGCCGAGCACGCGCAGCGTCGAGACTCCCAAACGCAGGTGATCGAGCGCGGCGCTCTGAGTGCTTTCACTCGCTTCGCGAAGAGACGACATCGGAACGATCGCGACGAGCAGCGCGACAACCATGCTCGCCAACAGACCTGCGAGGGCACCCACGACGCCCAGGCCCGCTGCGACGAAGCCATACCCGCCACCGACCTTTGTGATGCCTTCGCCCGCGAGCGATGCGGCGAAAACCCCGAAGCGGTGTGCGCCTTGTGCGACGCCGCGTGCGAACGCCGTCGCGACCGCGACGCCCACATAGGCGGCGAGCGTCAGCCACAGCCTGGGGTCGGTCACGTGGACGTACGGCCCAAGCGCGAAGCTGCAGCCGAACAGAACCAGGGCGACGACCAGTGCGAGGATCGTGACGGGCGCCGCTGCGCGGCGCAAGAACGCCCCGAGTTGCGCATCTTGATGCGCAGCCCACATCCGGGCACTTTCTTGCATCGCGACCGTGCCGAGCGAACCGCCAAGAACGGCGAGGATGCCCGCGATCGACATGAGCGCGACGAGCGTGCCGTAGTGCTCGGGCCCGAGACGCCGCGAGAGCACGAAATGAAAGACGTACGAAAGGATGTTGGAGAACGCGCCCGCGCCGACCACGAGCGCGGCCTCGCCGCCGAAACGCATGTAGTCGACCGAACCGCGGGCCGCGGCGCCTTGCGCCGTTCCGGCGGGAGCGCCGTCAGGTGCGCTCAAGGTTTCCCAGGATCGTGTTGCCGCTCGCGCCTGCGAAACAGTCGAAATTTGCGATCTTCATATCATCGCGTGGTGGCTTAGCTCACGTTCTCTACGCGAAACAGAGCAACCCGCCGAAAGCTCAATACGGGGATAGCGCGCGGCCGTGGAGAACGGTCGAGCCGCCAAAATTGCATCCGCCGGGAAGGGCACATGTCGCTGGCCGCATCCGATCCTTCATTTGATACCCAGGTCTTCCGCTTCGCAGCGCGGATGGGCCGCCTCAAAGCCAGCGCGATCCGCGAGATCCTCAAAGTCACGGGCATGCCTGACGTCATCTCCTTCGCCGGAGGCTTGCCCGCACCAGAGCTGTTCCCAGTCGCGCAGTTCGCACAGGCCTGCCAGGACGTGCTCGCGACCGACGGACCTGCCGCGCTCCAGTATAGCGTGACCGAGGGCTACGAACCGTTGCGGCGCTGGGTCGCGGAGTATCTCGCCCGCGTAAACCACATCCAGTGCACGCCCGACCAAGTGCTCATCATCAGCGGTTCGCAGCAAGGCCTGGACCTCATCGGCAAGACGCTGCTCGACCCGGGCGACATCGTCATCATCGAGAATCCGGCGTACCTCGGCGCGATTCAGGCCTTCGACGCGTACGAAGCGCAGTACGTCACCGTCGCGACCGACGATGAAGGCATCGACACGAACGACTTGCTGCGCGTGCTACGGGAGACCAAGCGCCGTCCCAAGCTGCTCTATCTCGTCCCCAATTTCCAAAACCCGAGCGGACTGACGCTCTCGTTGCGCCGGCGTAAGGAAGTGGTCACGATCGCTGCCGAGTACGGCATCCCGATCTACGAAGACGACCCGTACGGGCGCCTGCGTTATTCCGGCGAGCAACTGCCGTCGCTCACGGCGATCGCGCAATCGCGCAACTGCATCTACATGAGCACGGTGAGCAAGACGATCGCACCCGGTATGCGCGTCGCATGGCTCGTCATCCCCGAGCGCGAGGTGTTCGAGCGCGTCGTCCCCGCAAAGCAAGCCGCCGACCTCCATACCTCGAGCTTCACCCAGCGAGCGGTCTACGCGTATGCGAGCAACACCGAAGTCTTCGAAGCGCACATCGCCGAGATGCTCCCGGTGTACGCGCGCCGGCGCGACCTCATGATCCAATCGCTCGAGCGTTTCATGCCGGACGGCTGCACCTGGACCCATCCGGACGGCGGGCTCTTCTTGTGGGCTCGTGTTCCCGAAGAGGTGGACACCGAAGCGCTGCTCGCCCTCGCAGCGCGCAGCAAGGTCGCGTTCGTTCCTGGAGCGCCATTCTGGGTCAACCGCGTCGTGCGCAACACCATGCGCCTGAACTTCAGCAACGCCTCGGACGAGATGATCGTGGAGGGCGTCAAGCGCCTAGGCGACGCGGTCAAAGCCTACCTCTCCGGAGCTCGCTAGCGTTGCCCGACCGCCGAAGACGGCTCGTCGCGGCCGTATCGGCGGGCACGCTGTTCCTCGCTCTCGCCCACCCAGCCAGCGCCGCCCCGTTACATCCCACGGTCACGCTGCGCGCGGAATACGTCGGCTTCTACGCAGGTCATCTCGTTCTCGACGGGATCGGTAACGCGACCTTCGACGACGGTCAGCTGCACGTGCAGGCCGATCGCATCATCGTCGATCTGCGCGCGAACCGCTACGTAGCGGCCGGCTCGGTCACGGTCAGCGGAGTCAACGTCGCTCACGGTGACGCGCTCGGCGTGGATCTGACGACGCATCGCGGCATCTTGGTCGACGCCGCGGGTCAACCGCAGACCCAATTGGTCGCGGGCGGCATGATCGGCGGTCCGACGGTCATCGGCCAAGGCCAGGAGCCGCTCGCTTTGCCCGATATCGGCTTTGAACTACCGTACTTGCGCGGCACGCAAGCGGTCGCGCATCTCGGAGCAGACGTGCGCATGGCGAATGCGCACATCATCGTACCCGGCGGTGAAAGCATTGGTCTGCCCTCGTACGTCTATACGTTTTCGACCGATCCAGGCTACTCCGCGAGCAACGTGCCGACGAACGGCGAGGACCTGCCGATCTACTACGGCAGCACCCCGAACTCCATCCAGGGCATCCACTTCTCGTATAACTCGGTGACCAAGGTGGCCATCGGTCTGAACAGCAACTTCATCTTCGGCAATCGCGGCTACATCCTCATGGCAGCGGGGCCGATCTTCGGCCCGAGCAAGGCGTTCAATTTCGAGTGGCTCGACCATATCAACGACCACACGTCGCAGACATTCACCTCGACGACGCAGACTGGCGTGGGCACGGACAACGGTTACGACCTGCGCGACAGCGTGCACCGCTCGTACTTCGAGCTCACCGCGGCGCAAGGACTCGGGGCGCACTCGGCGACGTTCGCGTGGCAAAGCTTCAATCAGACGTTTGGGAATTGGCCCGGGAGCCGGCCGTATTTCTGGTTGCGCAGCGAGTATGGGTACACGCACGTGCCCGAGCAGTTCTCGTTCCCGCCGTTTCCGATCGGCGCGGTGCTGCCGACGACCGTGTGGCACAACGCATTCGAAGCATATCTCGGAACGCAGACGTGGAACTTCGGACCCAACGTCAGCCTCTTGGGCAGCGCGGATTGGCGCGACGAGACCGATTCCTTGCCGCACCGACAGGTTTCGCAGACCTACACGCTAACGTTGTACACGCGCTGGACCCGCCACATCTCGACGAACTACTCCGATAGTCTCGCGCCCTCGGTCTTCGACGATTATCCTTCGGAGCACACCATCTATCACGCCGTCTTGACCCAGCAATCCCTGAACTTCACCTATGACAACCGAGACCCGTTCCGGCTCGCGCTGAATCTTTCTCGCGCGACGGAATCCGGCAACAACCCGTCGCCGCCGTTCGCCTATCCGTGGACGCTCTCGGGCGACGTGCGCTTCCGCGTGACGCCCTCGCTCTCGCTCGATCTCTCGCGCGAGTATTTCTTCGGCTTCGACGGACAGCGCTTCGGCGTGCTCGGACTGCAGCTCTTGCCATGAAGATCCTCGTCACAGGCGGCGGCGGTTACATCGGCTCGGTGCTGTGCAGCCGCTTTCTCGAAGCTGGGCACGAGGTACGCGTGCTCGACCGCTTCTACTGGGGACGTTCGCCGTTGCAGGCGCTCGCGGAGCGTCTTGAGATCGTGCAGGCAGATGTGCGCGCGTTCGACCCTGCCGCGCTCGATGGGGTCGATGGTGTCGTGCACCTTGCGGGCCTCTCGAACGATCCGACGGCTGAATACAATCCAGAGGCGAACTGGGAGATGAACGCGACCGCGACCGCGACGCTCGCAGCCGCGTGCCGCAAATGCGGCATCAAGCGCTTCACCTTCGGCTCGAGCGCTTCGATCTACGACGGTTTGGGCGACGGCCTCTTCGACGAGACCACGAAAGTCGCGCCGCGCGGAGCCTACTCGAAATCGAAGTTCGCGGCGGAACAAGCGCTGCTCGAAGCGGCTGATAGCTCCTTCGCGCCCGTCATCTTACGCCAGGGCACGGTCTACGGACACAGTCCGCGCATGCGCTTCGACCTCGTCGTGAACACCTTCATCAAGGACGCGCTCTTACGCGGCAAGCTCTTCTTGCACGGCGGCGGCTGGATGTGGCGGCCGCTCGTCGATGTGGGCGATGTCGCGCTCGCGCACCTGCGCTGCATCGAGGCGCCGGCCGGAAGCTTGGGCGGCGAGATCTTCAATGTCGTGCACGAGAACTTCCAGATCCGCCAGCTCGCCATGCTCGTCGCCGGCTCGCTCTCCTTGCGCGGCCGGACGGTCGCCCTCGAAGACGCACCGCTTCCGTCGCTCAACCGCAACTATCGCTGCACGAACCGCAAGCTCCAGGATCGCGTCGGCTTCGTGCCGCGTGTGACGGTGCTGGAATCGATCGAAGGCATCTTGCGGCACCTGCCGGTCGAGAATCCGACCGAGCTCGCCCACCCGCGGTATTACAATATCGCCTGGATGACGCTGCTCGAAGAAGTACAGCACTCGCAGGCCGGCTTCGATTCGATCTGGTCGACCACGCCCGTGCGCGCGAGTTCCCTCACCTAGACGTAGCCTTTCGCGCGGAGATACTCATCGAGCGCTAGCTTCCACGAGCGGGTCGCGATGCCGATCGGCGCGAGCCGCTCGCTTGCAAGCACCGAGTACGCAGGCCGTGCCGCTTTGCCTTTCGTCTCCGCGGCGGAGATCGCTTCAGGCCGGACTTTGGACCCCACCGATGCGAGGATCGTCTGCGCGAACTCATACCAGCTGCATTGCCCCGCGTTTGCGAGGTGGTAGATGCCGTACGGAGCGCGCCGCAGCGCGAGCTGCACCATGAGTTCTGCTGCATCGCGCGCGCTCGTGGGCACCATGACGATGTCGTCGACCACTTTGGGCGCTTCGCCCGCGCGGGCTTTGGCGACCATCGTCTCGACGAAGTTGCCGCCCTTACCGCTGCTGCCTGCAACGCCGAACACCGCGGAGATCCGTACGATGTAGTTGGCGAGATTCGCCGTGGAGACCAAGAACTCGCCCGCGAGTTTGGTCATCCCGTACACGTTGAGAGGGTGTGGCGCGTCGCTCTCGACATACGGCTCGCGCTTGCCGCCGTCGAAGACGAAATCGGAGCTGATGTAGGCGACGGACGCTCCGTGCTTGTGCGCTTCGAGCGCCACGCGGTACGCGGCCACCGTGTTGATCGAGAGCGCCCGATCCGGCTCGTCCTCGCAGGCATCGGTGCGGTGGAACGCTGCCGCGTTCACGACGAGGTCGCCGGTGCGCAGCCCCTCGAGCGCCCGCTCGACGCTGCGCTGGTCCGTCACTTCAATCGTCTCGTGGCTGAGCGCGAGGGTCTCGATGCCATGCGCGTTGGCCGCCGCAACGATTTCGCTGCCGACCTGACCTTTGGCGCCGATCACCGCTATGCGCATGCGGACGTGGTTATTGGGGCGATTTGCAGTCGCCCCCTACATCTTGTGAGGATCATGCGGTGGGATCCAAGTGGATTCGTTCGAGGATGAGCGGGCCTCGTGCGGGCGCGCCATCGGCGATGCGCACCGTCTCGCGCACGCGATCCGCCAACTCCGGCGCTGCTGTTTCGCCAAACACTTCGATAAGCGGTTCACCTTTGCGCACCGTCTCACCCAATGATTTGGGGAAGCGCACCCCGACGCACCTGTTATCCTTTGCTTGCGCTGCGCTCACGGCTTCTGCGACAGTACGCCCATCGATATCGGCCACGACACCATCTCGGCCTGCCGCGATGACGAGCTGGGGTTCGCCAGGGCGTCGGAACGCCTCGAGCTCTCCGCCTTGCGCGCGGGCCATCGCGTCGAGTCGCACGCGAGCGGTGCCGTCGCGCAGCGCAAGCCGAGCAGCCGCAAGCGCGCGCGATTCGATCTCGTCGTCACCCGCATGGTGACCGGCGATCATCGCCGCTGCGATCGCGAGCGCCACGCCTGCGAGCTTTCCGCGGTCGTGGCCCGAGAGCACGCCGAGCGCTTCGTCCAACTCGAGCGTATCGCCGACCGAAACGGCGAGCGGCGTGTCCATATCGGTGACGAACACGCGCATAGTGCGCCCAAGCATCGCGCCGACCTGCGCGATCGTCTCGGCGAGCTGGCGCGCGGAGGCCACGTCATGCATGAAGGCGCAGCGGCCTGCTTTGACGTCGATGACGAGCGTCGGCGCTCCCCCCGCGATCTTCTTCGCGAGCACGCTCGCCGCGATGAGCGGGATGCTGGCCACCGTCTGCGTGCGGTGGCGTAGCGCGTACATCTTCTTGTCGGCAGGCGCCAATCGGTCGCTCGTGCCCGCGATCGCGCAGCCCACTTCCCCGACCTGCGTCTTGAACGCGTGCACGGAGAGGTCCGTGCGCAGGCCCGGGATGCGCTCGAGCTTGTCGAGCGTGCCTCCGGTGTGTCCGAGCGCGCGGCCGGAGAGCTTGGCGACTCTGGCGCCGCAGGCGGCAGCGAGAGGCACGGCGATGAGGCTGACGGCATCGCCCACGCCGCCGGTCGAATGCTTGTCGACGACCGTCCCCACGACGTCTCCCCACTCGAGGCTCGTGCCCGAGCGCGCCATCGCATCCGTCAGCGTGACAGTTTCCGGAAGGGACATTCCAGATTCCATCACCGCGTGGAGCCAAGGCGCGACGTCGTCGTCGTCCAGTTCGCCTGCGCTGTATGCGGACACGAGATCCTCGATCTCGCTTTTCCGTAGCGGCTTGCCTGCGCGCTTGCGCGCGACGAGTTCCTCGATGCCGCCCTTCAAGCGCGGTGCTCGATCACGTCCAGCACGATGCTGCGCACGCTTGGGCACGACCGCTCGACGACTTTGAGGATCTCCTCGTGACTTTGCTCCGCGGGCTGACGCCTGCGGCGCGGGAACGCGTCGTTCGAAATCACCGATAGTCCGAGCACCCGCATGCCGAGCTGACGGGCGGCCATCACCTCGGGGACCGTGGACATGCCGACGGCATCAGCACCGAGCGCGTAGAGCATGCGAAGCTCTGCTTCGGTCTCGAACGCCGGTCCGCTCATGGCGGCGTAGACGCCCATCGGCAATGCGATGCCATGCCGCTTGGCGCTTGCGAGCGCTTCGCCGAGCAACCCGACGTCGTATGCGTCGCGCATGCTGACGAAGCGCTGTGTTCCTTTGAGGACCTCGGCACCGCGCAGCGGATTGTCGCCCATAAGGTTCAGGTGATCGCGCACGAGCATGAGATCGCCGGCATCGAAGTCGGCATTCAACCCGCCGGCGGCGTTCGTAACGACGAGCGTGGTCGCGCCGAGCGCGTGCGCGACGACCGCCGGATACGCGGCTTCGCGCATGCTCGCGCCCTCGTAGAAATGGGCGCGACCGGCGAAGACGGCGACGGCCACACCGCCGGGCGTCTTGCCCACGATCAGGTTCTGCGCGTGGCCGGACACAGAACCATGCGGGAAGTTCGGGATGCTGGCATAGGAGAGCGTCGTCTCCACCTGCAGCCAGTCCACGGCGCTTGCGAGCCCCGACCCGAGCACGATCGCATGGCTCGGGCGTAGCTTCGTGTGCTTCGCGAGGAAGTTCTTGGTCAGCGCAAGGCCGAGAGACGACATGCTTCAGGCGGGAGAGCGGGCGCTCGAACCCGCTCGCGAGCTCACGATCGTCCAAAGCTCCGTGAGCTCCCTGACGCGCAATGCGGCGCCTACACCGATGAGGACGCCGGCGCCTGCCAGCATAGCGAGAGCCAGCACGGCGCAGTGCTGCCAAAATGGCGCCGAAACTTTCCACAACGCTGTGGCGATCGACGAAGAGACGAGCGCCATCGCGATCGAGGCTGCACCGGTGGCCCAGAAGGATGTCATGGCGAGCGCTCCATCCGCGATCCCGATGCGCCGGGCCAAGACCCAACCGAGCACTACGGCTTCGACGATCGAGGCGAGCGAGTTCGATGCGGCGAGTCCGTTGATCCCAAAGGCATGCACGGTCAACGCGGAGCACACGACGTTGAGCGCGACAACGGCGGTCGCCACGATCACGGGTGTCTTCGAGTCGTGCATCGCGAAGAAGCAGCGAGTCAGCACGATGCTCGCGGCGATACCCAAAAGGCCCACGGCGTAGAACTGCATCGCACCGGCCGTCCGCACCACGTCGCCCGGCGTGAACGCGCCACGCTCGAAGAGGACGCTGATGATGGGCCGGGCGAGCGCGATGAGCGCGAAGGCCGACGGGATCGTGATGAGCGATGTGATGCGCAAGCCCGCGAACGCGGTGCTGCGCAGCTCGTCGCGCTCGCTCTTCGCGAACTGGGCCGACAGGATCGGGAAGATCACGGTCGCGATCGCGGCTGCGAACAGCTGCTGCGGAAAGCCGACCACCTTCGTGGCATACTGCATGGCAGCGATGTTGCCGGGCAAGAGCTTTGAAGCGAAGTACTTGTCGAACAGCAAGTTCACTTGCCCGACGGCAGAGCCCACGATGATCGGCCCCAGGATGATGCCGAGCGTGCGCAGCCCGGGGTGACGTAGATCGAGCACGAAGCGATACTTGCAGCGGCGGAAGTAGTTGGGCAACTGGACGGCGAGCTGCGCGAACAGACCGACCGCCGTGCCGAAGACGAGCGCATAGATCCCGTACGACTTGAACAG
>DASPVP010000056.1:0-9079 GCA_035622315.1 Candidatus Acidiferrales bacterium
GTTAGAGCAACGCCGCGGTATCGCTACAATCAATCTAGCCTGCGACTATGTCAACAGCGCGGCATATCAGATCGCGCTCAACGATTTCGACGGTGCTCGTGTATCGGCGATAGAGGGGCTTCGTCTAGCGCACCAAGTGCAGTCGCAGTTAGGGACGTCGTCGGCGTTACAGCATTTTGCCTTGCTCGCGGCGCTGAATGGACAGATACAGGTTTCTGCGCGGCTGCTTGGCTACGTGGACGCTCAGTTCAGCGCACTCGGGATCGAGCGGCATGCCACGGAGAAGTGGGGCTACGACAAATTGATGACTGCACTGCACGAGAAGCTAAGCGAAGCGGAGATCGAAAGGCTTGCGGCCGAAGGCGCAGCGTGGTCGGAAGATCAGGCGGTCGAAGAAGCGCTCAAGGTGTAGCGCTAAGGTCGGATTTTTTCTGTGGGGGATTTTGAAGCGACAGGAACGCGTGACCGGGTCATAGCTCGCGCGCGGCGCGGTCAGCGGCATGCAGGCCTTCGACACGTTCCTTGCCGACAGTTTTTCCGACAACCTAGCTGATAGCCGCCGGCACGTCCATGGGCGTCACACCAGTTTGGGAAAAAGAAAGACCCCGTCACGCTCTGTGACGGGGTGATATTGGGTTTGGGCATCTAAGCCCATGGTACGGGAGATTCCCTATGCTCCCTCGCCTCGCGATTTCCTCGGAACGGACGCGTCTACGGAGTCAGATTGACCTTCCAGTCGGCGGCGCTTCCAGTGTCGACGTACATCATGGGGACGGCGGATCCTGCGGTGCACGGCACGCGGGCCGAGTTGGCGCCCGGAGCCTCGGGGTGGATGGGCAATTCCGTCGTGCAGACGGAAATGGGGATGGTGCCGCACCCGTTTACCAGTTTCAACATCTCATTCGAGTGGTCTGCAAGCGAATTGCCATACGCAAAATCGTGTTTGAGATCCACGCATCGCTTGTACTTGTCCCCCCACGCATGCGCGGGGTTTGACGTTTCAAAGGCATAGAAGTGGATGGTCAGGTCGAAGAGATCGGCGTTCAGCGTAATATAACACTCGCCCGCCGGAATCGTAGCCCAACCCTGGACAAAGTAGTCGGTCTGCTGTTTGACTACAGGTGTATAGTTGTTAAAAGACGCGTACGGAAAGGTGTCGTAATACTCGAACCAATCGGCGGCGGTCGCGACTTTGACCGTGTCCGTCGTCTGATTGCACACCGTGAAGGCGGCGGACGCGGGCATTCGCACCGCGGCGACCCATACGGCCGCGATGATCGCTGCGAAGACGAGCCGGTACATCACCGCAAAACCTACTTCGCGTCTGCGGTCGTCGGATCGATCGTGTTTCGGCATGGCGGCTCCTTGCGACGACGAGAGGGTTCTTGAGTTTCGTTCGCGCCGCTGCTGACGCCTTGCCGGCGCGCGATTTAGGGCGCGAGCGCTCTCAACATTGAGCTGCTTCGTCTCCGCAAAAAATTGCTGACCAGATTGCTGACCAAAGCCGGCCGAAGGCAGCCCTCGCCGGCCTACGCTAGCCTTATCTAGCGAGTGTTTCGGTCCTTAGCCTTTGCTCTTACGTCTCTGATAAGGGATGAGGTCCGAGGTTCGAGTCCTGGATCGCCCACCACGCCGATCACGTCAGGTTACTATGCTGCCATGCTTCGAAAATACCAACTCGGTATTTTCTATTAGCGGACTTCAGAAGTCAGGGGTGACAAATTCACGCTTCCCTGCGTACATCGCCAACAACCTTTGCACGGCCAGGAGCGTTTGGCTACGGTCAACGCGGTGAGGTCTTTGCACCTCGTCAGGGGCCCAGCTATCGTGCAAAAGTACGATCTCGCCCATGCGTTTCGCATCAAGTGCTTCAGCAGCGCGTGTGACAATTGTGTCCGCGCACAGTGGCTTGTTGGGATCATCCGGATCAGGAGTGTAGTCACGTGGGTCTAGCGACCAGTGGACATGTTTGAGCCCAAGGCGGCGTGCGGCTTGGAGAACCCGAGCGTCAACATCCCCGTAGGGAGCGCGAAACAGCCAGCCCACGCGGCCGATTCCCGCTAGAGCTGTGTTTATGGCATCGCGACAACGTACAAGCTCTAGCTGGATGTCGGGGGCAGTGGGTAAGCGGGGATGGCTATACGTGTGGTTCCCGATGGCGTGTCCCTGAAGAAATATCGTTCTAACGAGATCGGGGTAAGCCTCAACGTACCCTCCTATTAGGAAAAAGGTGGCTCTGACGTTATAGCCCCTCAAGAGTTGTAGTAGCTCGGGGGTAAAACTAACACTCGGTCCATCGTCGAAGGTTAGCGCAATCTGGTTTGGATCGCTCAGACCCGAGACAAAAGTTGACAGGTTGGTATCGTTCATGGTTTTGACGTGAGGCGAGATTTCAGACAGCTATTAACTGAAGTTGAGTTAATCGGGAGGGCTTCTGTGAACTCCTTTGGCGTGCGGTTTCCAAGGGCGCTATGCGGCCGGATTTCGTTGTACTCAACTAGCCAAAAGACGTGGGCATTTTGAATGCGCTTACCGAAACGAACGGATTTTTGTCACTTCTTTTTTGAAGCACTCCCAAATGCCGCGCAAGGGCGAGGCGAGAAAGCTTCAGCAGCTCATGTCATTGCCTACTGGCACGGTTACGTTTCTCTTTACGGACATCGAAGGCAGCACGCGGCGCTGGGAAATCGCCGCGAAGATATAATCCGTGATTCCTACGAGGGCTTCGGGCGCAAATCGTTGACACATTGCTGAGAAATCGAGCCGAAGGCGGGCAGCGCCCGCCTGCAGAAGCCGGTCGCTTCGCGCTTTTCTGGGTAGCATTCTCTTCTAAGGAGACCCGACAAATGAACTTCTTTTCTCGCGCAGCTATTGTCGCGGGTGCGGCCGTTTTTCTCGGAAGCACCTCTGTGGCATTCGCGCAACAAGAATTCCCACCGCCCCAAGGCAAAGGGCGCGTGGTCGTGCTCTCTTCGGGCATGTCCGGTCCGTCGCACTACACGGACATAGCGCGCACGATCGCCCAGCTTGGCTACGATGTCGTGCTGGTTGACGGTAACGCGGAGGAGCACACACAAGGAAGTGGGCTACAGACCGCCATCCAAGAAGCGCTGACGATGCCGCACGCGCTCCCGGGCAAGGTCGCGCTCGTGGGATTTTCGCTCGGCGGCGGCGAGTCGCTCTATTATGGAACGCAGTGGGGCAGTCAGGTTGCCGGTGTCGTCGTCTGGTATCCGGCGAACGCCTTTATTCGTGATCTGGCAGGCTTTGCAAGCAGGTTGCAGGTCCCCGTGGTTGTGCTCGCCGGCGGGCTCGACAACTTTCGAAATGGCTGTTGCACGGCCGCCAACGACACGGCCCTGCAGTCTGCGGCCCAGGCGGCCGGCAAGTCATTCGAGCTGACGATCTACCCCGATGCGAATCACGACTTCGTCCAAGGCGGCGCGAATTACAATGCCAAGGATAACGCGGATGCCTTGCAGCGCACGGCGGCCGCACTGAAGTCGTTCTTCTCGAATTAGGGTCGCATCAAGGTGAACTTGACGAGCCCCGAAAAGTTTGAGGCTCTGTGAACGTGACTGGAGGCGCCTTCGATGAGCCCCGATGAAAAGTTAAGCTTCGAACGTGACATACGGCCGATGTTCACCGACATGGACGTCGAGCACATGGAAGCCTACGGGATGGATCTGAGCAAACGCGATGAAGTCGCCCAGCACGCGGTGGGCATCTATGCCGCGGTCAAAGAGAAGACCATGCCGCCGGCCAATGTCGGCGAACCGCAATGGACGGACGAGATGTGTGCAAAATTCAAGGAGTGGCAAAATCAAGGCTGTCCACCGTAAGGTGACGCGCGGCTGCAACTATAGCAAGAAGGAGAAGAAAGGCGGGCCCCAAGGCTCGCCTTTTCCTTTGACGGGAGGCCGACCTGAAGGTCGGCCGCTACATGGGAGAGGGGGAAACTATTGACCGCGGATGAGGCCGATCCACTCCTTCGTGATTTTGTCGTCGATCTTGCGGTCCGACATGTCGAGGTCCATGAGCAGCTCGCGCTCGCGCATCTTCTCGGAACGCTCTTGCACCGCTTCATTGAATTTTTCGCTGCGTTCGTCCATGACTTCCTGATGCCGCAGCTCTTGCGCTTGGAGGATGAGCTGGTCTGTCTCATCCATCGTGAGCATCGCCTCTTGGGCCGCGTCGATGCCCTTTTGCGAGATCATCTGAAAGACGGTGCCCAGCGCGAGCGGGATGAAGGACATGGCGTTCTCCTCGTGATGCGGCATTTGTTTACCGCGCGGAGGTGACGTGTCTAGACCCCCCTTGTCGCGTGTGTTATACTTGCGGTTGGCGCACGTGGCTGTTTTGCGGGACACCTTGTCGCCGGTTCGGCAGCCGGGCAGCGTCATTCTAAAGAGGCATTCCATTGAAAGAGAAGATCCACCCCAAGTGGTTTGAGGCCACCGTGGTCTGTTCGTGCGGCAACACGTTTGTCACCGGATCGACCCGCGAGAAGCTGCACGTCGAGATCTGTTCGGCGTGCCACCCGTTCTTTACGGGCAATCAGAAGTTCGTCGATACCGAAGGACGAGTCGAGAAGTTCGTGACCAAGTACGGCACCGTCACGAGCAAGAAGTCCAAGAAGGAACTGGCCAAAGCCGAGCGCGCGAAGGCCGAGGCAGAAGCTAAAGCCGCCGAAGAGGCCAAAGCGCAGGCCGAGCAGGCTGCGGCGCAAGCCGCAGCAGCGCAGGCGGCAAGCGCGGAGCCGGTCGCTGCTGCGGAGCCCGACGGTCAGCCAGCCGCCCCCGCGAAGCCCAAGCGCGCGACCAAGCCCCGCGCGAGAAAGCCCAAGGCCGCCGCAGCCGCCGCCGAAAGCGCTCCAGAGCAGAGCGCGACATAACCGCCGTAACGGGAGGCTCGCAGAGCCGAGCCCCCCGGACAGGCCGGTAGAACACGATGGCAGACCACGACGCGACGATCAAGGCTCGGTTGAGCGCAGTTGAAACGCGCTTCGCCGACATCGAGGCGAAGCTCGCAGCGATGGGATCCGTCTACGACCCGGTCGCAGCGAAGGATCTGGCCAAAGAGCGCGCCACGCTCGAGCCAGTCGTCCTTGCACACCGCCAACAACTCGAGCTCGAGCAAGAGCTCGCTTCCGCCGAGTCGCTGTTGCGCGAGAGCGACGCTGAGATGGCCGAACTCGCCCGTAGCGAGGTGCAGCGGCTTCGGGTGGAAACGCAGGCGAACGACAAACGCTTGCGCACGCTTTTGATCCCCAAAGATCCCAACGACGACAAAGATCTCTTCCTTGAGATCCGCGCTGGCACGGGCGGTGACGAAGCAAGCCTCTTCGCAGGCGACCTCATGCGCATGTACGTGCGCTTCGCCGAGGAGCACAAGCTCAAGACGGAGATCGTGAGCGCATCGGAGTCGCAGGCTGGAGGGTTCAAGGAAGTCGTCGTCGGCGTCAAAGGCAAAGGTGCGTACCGTCTCTTCAAACACGAGAGCGGGGTGCATCGCGTGCAGCGAGTGCCGGTGACCGAGGCGAGCGGACGCATCCACACGTCCACCGCCACGGTCGCGGTGATGCCCGAGGTGGATGCCGTCGAGATCGATATCAACCCGACCGATCTCGTCATCGACACCTTTCGCGCGCAAGGCGCGGGCGGACAGCACGTCAACAAAACGGAGTCCGCGGTGCGCATCACGCACAAGCCCACTGGTATCATCGTCGCCTGTCAAGAAGAACGATCGCAGCTCCAAAATCGTGAGCGCGCGCTACAGCTGCTCCGCGCGCATCTCTACGAAGCGAAACTGCGCGAGCAAGAGCAGGCCGCGGCGTCGGCGCGACGGGCCCAAGTCGGCACGGGCGATCGCAGCGAGAAGATCCGCACTTACAATTTCCCGCAAGACCGCCTCACCGATCACCGCATCGGTTTCTCGACCGGCAACCTCAAGGGGGTGCTCGATGGCAACCTCGACTCGCTGGTCGACGCGCTGCTCGCGGACGAGGAGCGTAAGCGCCTGAGCGGCGATGCCGTCGCCTGAGCCTCGCACGATCGCCGAGGCGATCGATGCGTCGCGCGACCGACTGCGCGGGTTATCGCCAACCCCGTGGCTTGACGCTCGGCTGTTGGCCCAACACATCACGGGGCTCGACGCCTCCGCCATCATCGCCTACGGCGACTCGGCAATCGATGCTCGACGTAAGACGCGTCTGTTCGAGCTGACGGAGCGACGCGCGCGCGGAGAGCCAGTCGCTTACATCGTGGGGCGCAAGTCGTTTTGCGGTCTCGAGATCGCCGTCGATCCGCGCGCCTTGGTGCCTCGCCCGGAGACCGAGGAGCTCGTGCAGGCCTGCCTTGAGGGTGTGCGCCACCTCGCTAAGCCCGCCCTCGCCGACATCGGGACCGGTAGCGGCGCCATCGCGTGCGCCTTGGCCCACTTCCTTCCCGATGCGACGATCACGGCGAGCGACGTCAGTGCGGACGCGCTCGAACTCGCGGCGCACAACGCGCAAGCGCTCGGATTCGCCGACCAGATCTCGTTCGTGCGCAGCGATCTCTTCGCCGACTACGAAGCGGGCACGACCTTCGACGCGATCGTCGCGAACCTGCCATACGTGGCATCTGCTTCAGAGGAAAAGGTGGACCCGCACGTCGCGGCATTCGAACCGCAGATCGCGCTTGAGGGCGGTCCTGATGGGCTTGCTGCATACCGGCGGCTGCTGGAGCAAGCACCACCGTTTTTGCGCGCTGGCGGTTCTGTGTACTTGGAATGCGCCCCCGGCAACGCCGCGGCGCTCGAGAAGCTCGCAGTCCACGCATTTCCGGGCGCGCGGACCCGCATAAGAAAAGACATCGCGGGGCTCGACCGGATCGTGATCGTCAATCTCGAGAGCCACGCCGCGTGAAGGAGCCGGGCGGCGAACTGGGCGCTCGGATGCGACGCCTCGTCGAGGAACAACAGACGTCTATCTGCGCCATGCTCGCGCAGCTCGACGGTAAGAAGTTCTCGACCGAGCAATGGTCGCGCGATGGTGGAGGCGGAGGGCTCTCTGCGATTCTGAGCAATGGCGATCTTTTTGAAAAGGCGGGGGTGAACACGTCGGCCGTGTGGGGCGAGCTCGACGACCGCGCCTTGGCCAAAATGGCGGGCACAACAGGAGCGGCGTCTGACGCGCGCATCGGCCGCGACTTTTTCGCCACCGGTATCTCGCTCGTGCTGCACCCACGCAGCCCGATGGTGCCCACTTTGCACGCCAACTTCCGCTTTCTCACTCGAGGTGACGCGGCATGGTTTGGGGGCGGCAGCGATTTGACGCCGTACTATCCGCGCCGCGAGGACGTCGTGGACTTTCATCGCGCCTGGAAGGCCGTCTGCGACCGGCACGACCCTGGGTATTACCCGCGATTCAAGCAATGGTGCGACGAGTATTTCACAATCGTGCACCGTCACGAGCTGCGCGGCGTCGGTGGGATTTTCTTCGATGATCTCGCAGGCGATCTCGAAGCCACGTTCCGCTTCGTCGCCGATTGCTGCACGAACGTGCTCGAGCCGTACGTGCCGATCGTTTCGCGCCGTCGCGAAGATGCCTACGGGGAACGCGAACGCGATTTCCAATCGTTCCGCCGCGGGCGATACGTGGAATTCAACCTCGTGTACGACCGAGGAACGGCGTTCGGGCTCGCGACTGGCGGCCGCACGGAGTCGATTCTGATGTCCCTTCCCCCGCTCGCGAGCTGGCCGTACGGGTACGTACCGGAGCAGGGCAGCCGCGAGGCCGAAGCGATGCGCTTTTTCCAGCCGCGGGATTGGCTCGGCTAGGGGCGATTTTCAATCGCCCCCTTCATTTCGCGCGATGGCGCAGGGGTGATTTGCAATCGCCCCCTACGGGTTGAGGCGTGATACGCTACAGACCCCTACATTTCGCACAGGGGCCGTGCTCGAGGCGCAAGGTCTGGCTTCGGTTGCGGCGAACTCAAAAGTACATGAATCTCGTCCTTACGGCGCATTTCATGTGAGCAATTTCATCTTTTTCACGGGCGGCGTGGTGTCGTCGCTCGGCAAAGGCATCGCGGCGGCATCCCTTGGCCGTCTCCTCAAGAGCCGCGGCGTCTCCGTCAGCATCCAAAAGCTCGACCCCTATATCAACACCGACGCCGGCACCATGAACCCGTACCAGCACGGCGAGGTGTTCGTCACCGAAGACGGCGCGGAGACGGATCTCGACCTCGGGCATTACGAGCGCTTCATCGACGAGAACCTGACCAAGCTCCACAACGTCACCACGGGCCAGATCTATGGCTCGGTGATCGATCAAGAGCGGCGCGGGGCCTACCTGGGCGCGACCGTCCAGGTCATCCCCCATATCACAAACGAGATCAAAGACCGCATCAAGCAGGTCGCGCTGGAGAGCGCGGCCGACGTGTGCATCATCGAGGTCGGCGGCACGGTCGGCGACATCGAATCTTTACCCTTCCTCGAGGCCATCCGCCAGTTCCGTCATGACGTGGGCGACGACCACGTCATGTACGTCCACCTCACACTCGTCCCTCACCTCGGCGCTCCCGACGAGCTGAAGACGAAGCCGACCCAACACTCGGTCCGCGAGCTGCGCGCGATCGGCATCTCACCGGACGCGATCATCTGCCGCGCCGAGTACCCCCTGACCCAAGACATCAAAGAAAAGATCGCGCTTTTCTGCGACGTCAAGCGCTCGGCTGTGGTCCAGAGCCGCGACGCACAGAGCATCTATCAGGTCCCGCTCAATCTGGAAGCCGAGGGCCTTGCGGAAGCTGTCTGCCAGAAGTTCAACCTCGTCGACCGCACCCTCGATCTCGAAGAGTGGCGCGGGATGGTGCGCAGGATCGTGCGCCCGAAAGAAAGCGTGCGAGTCGCGCTCGTCGGCAAGTATGTCGAGCTCAAGGATGCGTACATCTCCATCAACGAGGCGCTGTACCACGCTGGCGTCGCGCAAAACGCGGCGGTCGAAGTGCTTCGGATCGATTCCGAGGTCCTCGAAGAGCGCGGCATCGAGGCGCTCCAGGACGCGAGCGGCGTGCTCGTCGCGCCCGGCTTCGGC
>DASPVP010000057.1:0-3198 GCA_035622315.1 Candidatus Acidiferrales bacterium
TCGCTTGCCGTTTCGACGCCGCCGATGCCGATGATGGGAATCTTCACCGCGCTTGCAACTTCCCATACCGCGTGAACGGCGATCGGCCGGATGGCGGGCCCGGTTAAACCCCCCGACACGTTTGCGAGCATCGGCCGTGCGTGCGCGACATCGATCACCACGCCGCGGACCGCGTTGATCAGCGAGATCGCGTTGGCTCCCGCTTCTTGCGCAGCTCGAGCGATTGGCCGCAGGTCCGCGACGTTCGGCATGAGTTTGGGGATCACCGGCAGCTTGACCCGCGATTTCACTGCAGACACCACTGCGGCGAGCGTCGCAGGTTCAGCGGCGAAGCATTCGCCCTCGCGATCCACGTTCGGGCACGAGACGTCGAGCTCGATCGCAACGACGTTGGGCAATCCGTCCATGGCGGACGCCACATCAGCGAATTCCCCAACCGAGAATCCTGCAACGCTTGCGATCACAGCTGTGGGGACCTCCGCGAGTCGCGGCGCGACGTGCGCGACGAAATGATCGATGCCCGGACCCTGCAAGCCGATCGCGTTGAGCAGGCCGCTGGGCGTCGGAAACACCCGCGGCATGTCGTTGCCCAGGCGGGGTGAGCGGGTGATGCTCTTGAGCGTGATCGCACCGTAGCGGCTCACGTCCACGATTTGCGCGAACTCATCACCACGGTTGTAGCAGCCGCTCGCGGCGATCGTGGGGTTCTTCAACACCGCCGAGCCGATGGAGACGCGCAGGTCGAGTTTTGTCTCGCTCATGTTTCCCACACGAGATCGTGGCTCGCGAAAACGGTGCCGTCCGTGCAGACGCGCGCGAAGTCGAAGTCGCGTCGCTCATCCGCGGCCTTAGGGTAGCCTGTCGCTTGTGAGCTTGAGCGGCGCACGCCCACCACGCAGCCCCAGCACGTGCCGAGTGAGCATCCAAACGTCTCTTCCATGGAGACTTGGCACGGGATACCGTGCTCGTTCGCGAAGCCACAGAGCGCTTTCAACATCCCGCGCGGGCCGCATCCATAGATCGCGCTCGGACGGGGCAACCCTCGGAGCCGCTCGACCACGTTGCCGGAAAAGCCCTCGCTGCCGTCGTCGGTGCAGACCGCGCAGGGAAATCCAAACCTCGCGAGATCTTCCCGCCCCACGATATGCGGTTTGGATCGTGCGCCGAGTACGAGCGTGCTCTCGATCGAAGCTGCGCGCAGCTCCTTTGCGAGCATCCAAAAGGCCGCGATGCCCAAACCTCCGGCGACGAGCGCGGCAGTGGCACCGGGCGGCGGTAGCGTGAACTCGTTACCCAACGGCCCGATGCACGAGATCGCATCGCCTTTGCGCAAGGCTGCCAGCCGCGAAGTCCTGTCGCCCCACTCGCGGAACAGCAAGCTGAACGTATCGTCTTCTGTCGTGTAGATGCCGAGAGGCAGGCGTACGGCAAATCCGCCCGGCAGATCGAGGGCCACGTATTGCGCTGGGCGCGCGTTGCGTGCGACATGCTCGCAGCGAAAGCGCAGAAACCAAAAACCGGGAGCTCTGAACTCCCGGCTGACGAGGGTCGCGGGCACGAGCCGCGGCGAGTTGCCCATCTTCTTAAAGGATAGGCTTCCGCCGCGCGAGCCTGTAACTCCTCGGAACTAGGCCGGCGTTAGTGCGGGCCGCTATGAAGGTGTCGCAATGAGCTCCATCAGCGGCGTTCACGCCGTCTTGTTCAGCCCTCGCGCGAACGCGCTTCGCATGTTCTTCAAGGAGAAACTCGGCATGCGGTCCGTCGACGCCGGCGGCGGCTGGCTTATCTTCGCGCTCCCGCCGACGGAGATCGCGGTGCACCCCGGTGAGAAGGGTACTTTGGAGCTTTATCTCCTGTGTGACGACGTGCGCGCCACCACCAAAGAGCTCGAAAAGCGCGGGGTCAAGTTCGCGGGTCGCATAGTAGACCGCGGCTGGGGCAAGCTCGCAAAGGCAAAGCTCCCAGACGGCAGCACGCTTGGGATATATGAACCGAAACATCCGTCGCCGCTGCGGCGCCGCCGCAAGCGGTCGTGAGCGGTATCATAAAAGTTCGGTGAGAGCGCCGGACCGGGACGTCTTGAGGTAACAACTGGGCACGCTGGGCAGTTCTATAGATGAAAGGCTCACGTGGATCATGCAAGGCGTACTCGTACTCAAAACAATGGCCGAAGCGATCGCTGCCGGCTTCGAGTTCTTCGATAAGACCTCAGACGGGTATCTCGTCCGCAAAAAGACCTCGCAAGGCTGGGCCCTCGCAATCGTCCGCGGCTGACGATCGCCAAGAAAACGTAGCGGCGCACCGTAAAGGTGCGCCGTTTTGCTTTGAACAGGGGCGGTTTTCAACCGCCCCCTACACCGGCTCGAGCGGTTTTCAACCGCCCCCTACATCGCCCCGGGGTTTACCTGACGGCGTAGACGGCGTAGACCGTCGCGGAGATCGTATCGGTCCCGGGAAGCACCTGGGCCGGCGCGGCCATCATCCGCATCGCCATCGGACCTGGGCCGCTTTGCTCTTGCGTGTTGCCGATCGATATGACTGACACGATCGTCAGGTGCGCAGCGCTTGCGATCGCCTGCGCTGTCGACCGGGCCGAGTCCACCGCTTTCGCGAGCGCCGTCCTGTAGAGCGCGTCCGCGTTGCTCGACTGGTACGTCAAGCCATATGACGTGTTGGCACCCGCATTGATCGCGGCGTCGAGCACGGGGCCGGCCGAATTGACCGGCGTCGTCACCTGCAACACTTCCGAAGCGACGTACGATCCCGCGGCAGCGGCTGTGGCCATCATCACCCCGGCTTGTGGCTGCGAGGTCTGCGGTTCGCGGTACTCGAGGTTGTACCCCGAGGTCTGGATCGACCGCTGGTTGATCCCTTGCTTTTCGATCGCGGCAATCACTTGGGCCGCTGTCTGATTGACCTGCGCGCTCGCCGCCGCCGCGCTGGCCGCCTGCGCTCGTATGCCGATCTGCATGCGCGCGATATCAGGCACGTAGTCGACGCTTCCGGTCGCGCTCACGGAGATCGAAGGGGGCATCGGGCCGCGTTCCTGGGCTGAAGCCGTCTGGGCCGCCAACGTCAGCATGGCTGCGGCAGCGACAATCGTACGATAGGCGTTCATAGCGTTTCTCCTATCCTGGGTGTGCGGGCGATTGCTTCGTAGCGCGTCGTCGGACCTGCCGGTATCGACTGGAAGAGCGT
>DASPVP010000058.1:0-36275 GCA_035622315.1 Candidatus Acidiferrales bacterium
TGCCCGCGATGAGGTCAAGGCTCACGTTGTCGAAGCCGGCCGAACGTGCGGCGCGGATGTAAGCCACGGCCTGTGCTTGGTCGTGGTCGCGGCCAAGGCGGTGGAGCTCACCGTCATCAAAGGATTGCACCCCGACCGACAAGCGGTTCACGCCGATTTCGCGGTAGGCCGCAAGGTCCGAGACACCTCGCGACGGATTCGCCTCCATCGTGAACTCGATGCTGCCCTTGGGAGTTGCGAATCCGGAGAAAATGGCCCCGGCGATAGACGCGAGCTTCTCGGGCGTGAGCGCAGAGGGCGTGCCTCCGCCGAAGTACAGGGTTTGAATCGGCTGAGGCGGACCTGAAGGTCCGCCGCTGCATACGCGCTCTATTTCGGCGTGGAGCGCGCGGAGATAGCGAGCTACCAGAGCCTCACGAAAACGGACGACCGCGAAATCACAGTACGGACAGATCCGGTCGCAAAACGGGAGATGGACGTAGCAACCGCAGCCATGGTCGTGCGTTCGTGCGAGCCAGCATGGAGCGGCTGCGTTCATGGCGCGAAGGCGACGCCGACCGCGCCAGGCCCCGCATGCGTGCCGACCGTAGGCCCGACGCATGCTTTGAACAACAGCGCGGGCGCCACGGACCGCTCGATGCGCGCTGCGACCGAGTCTGCCAGTTCGGGCGCGACCGAATGCAGCACGGCGACCCGCGCAGTCCCGCGGCTTTGGATCCGGTCGCCGACTATCTCGACGATCTGATCGACCGCGCGCGCGAACGTCCGCACCTTCGAATACTCCGCGACCTCGCCGTCGCGCAAGGTGATGATAGGGACGATCTTGAGGACGTTGCCAAGGATGCTTTGCAACGGGCCGATCCGTCCGCCTCGCGCGAGATACGTCAGGCTCGGGATGGTGGCGAACAGCCCGGTCCGCTGGGCGTTCCGTTGCGCGCGCTCGGCGATGTCAGCGAGCGGGAGCCCAGCCTTCGCATCGACCGCGGCTGCGAGCACGATGAGGCCCAACGCGAGCGTGACGCTGTGCGTGTCCAAAACGACGATCTTCTCCTCGCCGACTTCGCGAGCAGCGGCGCAGGCAGACCCATAGGTGCCCGAGAGTTTCGAGGAGAGATGCAGCGAGATGATCCCCGACGCGCCTGCACCGAACAGCTGCCGGTAGGTCGCGACGAAAGCGGATGGCGCAGGCTGAGCGGTCGCCGGAGGATGATGGCTCGTCTCGAGTTTCCGATAGAACGCTTCGCGCGAAAGATCGATGCCGTCACGATAGACCTCGTTGCCGAACGAGATCGTCAACGGCACGACGGCGATGTTGTTGGCGACGGCGAGGTCTCCGAGATCGGCGGTCGAGTCCGTGACGACCGCGATCGGACTCACGGACCAGACGCCTCCGCTCGCGGGGCCATCGAGGCGAGCATGCCGCCGATGCTGCCGACGAGGTCTTGTTTGACGGCGCGGAGCGCTGCGCGGCACGCGCTCGTGATGGCGCGGGCGTCGGCGCGCCCGTGGCCGACGAGGCAGATGCCGCGCAAGCCTAAGAGCGGCGCACCGCCGTATTCGCGATGATCGAAGCGCTTGCGCAGCTTGCGCAGCGCTGGCCGTAGGAGAGCGAGGCCTGCCCTGCCGCGCAGATCCGACGTCGCGAAATCGAGCAAGACGCGGAAGAAATACTCGCCTGCCGATTCGGCGAGCTTGAGCGCGACGTTGCCGACGAACCCGTCGCAGACGACCACTTCTGCGTTGCCGACGAGGAGATCGCGGCCTTCGACGTTGCCGACGAACTTGATGGGTGCGGCTTCCAACAGGGGCGCTGCCGCCTCTGTGAGCGCGTTGCCTTTGCCTTCCTCTTCTCCTATGGAGAGCAGCGCGACTTTCGGGTGCTCGACGCCTAAGACCGAATGCGCGTAGGCGCTCCCCATGATCGCGAACTGCAAGAGCCATTCCGGACGGCAATCGACATTGGCGCCCGCGTCGAGCAGCAGCATGGGTCCCTTGCTCGAGGGCCAGGCCGTGGCGATGGCCGGTCGCGCGATTCCTGGCAGCGTCCGCAATCGCACGGTCGCGATCGCGAGGAACGCGCCGCTGTTTCCGGCGCTGAAGGCGGCGTGTGCAGTGCCCTCGCGGATGAGGTCGACCATCTTGCCCATCGACGTGCTCGCTCCGCGCCGCACCGCAGCTACGGGGGCTTCATCCATCGCCACAAACGAATCGGCATGCACGACAGTGACCGTTGGTGGAAGGCCACCCGCCTGCTTCGCGATGGCTTCGATGCGCTGGCTGTCGCCGACGAGCGCGATCCGGCATTGGAGGGCACGGGCCGCCTGGCACGCGCCGGTGACGATCTCGTCGGGAGCGTGATCGCCGCCCATGGCGTCGATCGCGACGCAGATGTCTTTGTCGTCCATGTCAGCGCTCGATGGAGATCACGTAGTCCGAGGCCGCTTGGCCGCCATAGTACACCTCGACCGCCGTCTTAGGGTAGGCGGCTTGCAAAGCCTGTGCCAGCGCCTCGGCATCCTTGAGCTTACGGACGCTTCCATAGTAGATGGTGATGAGCGAGGCGCTCGAAGCCCCGGCTTCGCGGACCATCGATCCGACGATCGCAGTTGTGTCCGGTCCTTTGACGATGCTTTCGGGCCTGCCATTGCGCGCATCGAGCGCGCCCATCAACTCCCCGCGCTTCACGGTCTTGCCCGCAAAGGTGGCGTCGCGGCCCGCCCGCACGATCGACCCGCTCGCCACCAGCGTGGTCGCCGCCACGAGCTTATCAGGATCAGCGGGCTGATCCGGCGGCTCATTCAGCAGCCCGAAGAGTGCCGCGATGCCGTCGGAAATCGACTTGGTCGGGACGACGATAACCGTGCGGTCGGTGAGCGACTGGACCTCCTTCGCCGCCGCTATGACGTTCTTGTCGTTCGGGAACAGATAGATGACGGGTGCAAGCACCTTGTTCACGGCCACGAGCAGATCTTTGACCGACGGATTCATGGTCCGGCCGCCAAAAACGGTCACGTCCGCGCCGAGCTCCTTGCAGATCTTGGCGAAGCCATCCCCAGGAACCACGCAGACGATGCCACGCGGTTTCGACTCGCGGTCGACGACCAGGACGTTGTGCTGCTCCTCCATGTTGTCGATCTTGGTGTGCGACACGTCGCCGTGCTGGCGCGCCAGATCCATGACCTTCTGCGGGTAGTCCGTGTGGATGTGCACGCGTAACGAACTCTCGCCGCCCGCCACGATGAGCGAGTCCCCGTGACTCGACAAGAGGTCGCGCAGCGCGTGTGCAGTGATCGCATCTGAGGTCAGGACGAATTCGGTGCAAAAGCGATGCTCCGCCACCTTTTGCCGCGCGGTGAAGGTTGTGCGCCGCACTGGCCGCCGGGGAAACGCTGTCGTGTAGGGCGCACGACCGGGCAGCATGCGTATCGGACCCTCCATGAAGTACACAAAGCCTTGACCGCCGGCGTCGACGACTTTGGCCTCTTTGAGCACCGCGAGCTGTTCGGGCGTCCGCTCGAGCGCCTCGTTCGCTGCGTCGACGATGGCATGCAGCACGGGGAAGAAATCCGGATCCGCGACGCCCGCGCGAAAGGCGGCGTTGGCGGCGGCCGCGGCGACGGAAAGGATCGTCCCCTCGACGGGTTTGAGCAACGCTTGACGCGCGGCGTGGACCGCGTCTTGCATCGCCGAGGCGAGATCGCGCGTCTCGATCCATTGGCGGTGTCGGACCGCGTGTGCAAAGCCACGGAACATCTGCGAGATGATAACGCCCGAGTTCCCGCGCGCGCCCATGAGCGAGCCTGAGGCCGCGGCTGCAGCGACCACCGACAGGTCGTCAGACAGCGAACGGCGCGCTTCGATCATCGCCGACCGTACCGTGAGGAACATGTTCGTACCCGTATCCCCGTCTGGGACGGGGAACACGTTGAGATCGTTGACGACCGAGCGGTACTTGCGCAGAAACGACGTCCCGGCCACGAGAAAGCGGAAAAAAGCGCGCCCGCCGCATCGTGTCATAGATGGCGGGTGCGTTCGGGATGCGACGGAAGTTGGCGCTTCGCGTTCGTCCATAGGTGGTTGCGGCTTGAAGGGCCCCTGTGGGTGTGATATTATAACAGGCTGTCGGCCTTTCCTTATCTGGCCGGTCGTTGGAGAAACTCGTGGCGAAAAGATGCGATGTCTGCGGCAAGGGCCCGGCATCCGGCAACAACGTGAGCCATTCGATGCGCAAGACCCGCCGTCGCTGGCTCCCCAATCTGCAATCCGTGCGCGTGCGCGAAGCTGGCACCGTGAAGACCGCTCGCGTGTGCTCGTCCTGCTTGCGCTCGCGAAAAGTCGTGCGCGCCGTCAAAAGGTTTGGGGCGATTTTCAATCGCCCCCTACAACTTTTTGGGGCGATTTTCAATCGCCCCCTACATTCTCTTCAAGTGGTCGTAACCGTGGGGGGCGTGCGGGCGTCGCTCGGCGCCGTCAAGCATCCACGCTTGGCCTGAGCCTGCGTCGAACCGGCCAGCCACCCATAGCTCTCGTTTGAAACGGGAACGAAACCGGCGCGAGAGATGGGGATAAGCGCGCGCGTCGACGGCCGCAAGCAATTCGTAGTCGTCGCCGCCGTGCAGCATCAAGTCGGTGGCATCTTTTCGGCTCGCGAGCGCACGCGGGCGATGCGCGCGAATGGCGGCGAGATCGAAGCTGATATCCAGACCCGAAGCGTTCGCCATGCGCCACGCGTCAAGCGAGAGACCGTCGGAGAGATCCATCATCGCGTGCACCGCGCGCGAAGCGCCTAGCATCTTCCCTTCGGCAAGCCGCGGTTGCGGCGTTTCGTACGCGGCGCGTAGCGCCGCGTCGTTCGCGCCGGCGTCGAGATACGCGGCGGCAAGCCCAAGAGGACCCGTCACACACGCGAGGTCGCCGGGTCGCGCCGTGGAGCGCAGGCGCAAGTTGCTCGGCCGGACTTCACCGATCGCTGTGACGACGATCGTGACCGCAGGCGCCCGCACGATATCGCCGCCCGCGATCGCACACTCGTGCTTGGATGCGAGCGCTCGCATCCCCGCGTAAAAGCTGCGGGCCCATGCCTCGTCGATCGCATCGGTCACGCCGAGCGCGACGATCGCGAGCTGCGCGTCACCGCCCATCGCGGCGATGTCGGAGAGGCTGACCGCAAGCGCCTTGTGTCCGAGCGCCTCGGCGCTCGTCCTCGCGAGAAGGAAGTGCACGCCATCGACCAGCGCGTCCGTGGAGACCAGTGCGAGGTGCGCCCGGGCGGGCTTCCACGCCGCCGCGTCGTCGCCTATCCCTACCCGCAGCCGCCGAGGCTGCTCGCCCAACGCATCGACGATGCCTGCGACGAGCCGGTCCTCGGTGAGGTTCGCCGTCAGGCCTCGCACAACTGACGGACGCGATGCAGCGTTGCAGCCGGGTCACGCGTGCCGAACAGCCCCGTGCCCATCACGAGTGTGTCAGCGCCCGCTCGCGCGACTTCTGCGGCATTGTCCAGGTGCACGCCGCCGTCCACCTCGAGGTCGACCGCGAGCTTGGCGCGGTCGATGCGCTCGCGGGCCAACGCGATCTTGTGCGTCGATGACGGGATGTAGGATTGTCCGCTGAATCCTGGGTTCACGCTCATGATGAGGAGCACGTCGAGGTAGGGCAAGATCTCATCGAGGACGTTGAGCGGCGTCGCCGGATTGAGCGCGAGACCGGCGCGCGCTCCAAGCTCCTTGATCTGATGGATGAGCCCTTCCGCGTGGACCGTGGCTTCCCAATGCACGGTGATGATGTCGGCGCCCGCTGCGCGAAAATCGGCCACGTACCGCTCGGGCTCGACGATCATGAGATGGGCGTCGAAGGGGAGCTTCGTCAGCGGGCGCAAGTCGCGGATGATCTTCGGTCCCCAAGTGATGTTGGGGACGAACCTGCCGTCCATGACGTCGAGATGCAAGGAGTCGGCGCCGGCCCGCTCGACGAGAGCGATCTCCTCCGCGATACGCGAGAAATCTGCAGCCAAAAGCGACGGGGCGATCTTCACTTTGCGCGGCGCACCGTTGTGTTGCGTCATCGATCCCCGTTTCGGCGGCGGTCCTTAAACTGTTGCCTTCTTGCGCTCTCGCAGGAACTTGAAGAACTCCGCTCCCTCGCGGAGGCGGCGCCGCATGACTGCCGGATCGCGCAACATCCCGCCGAACATCGAGATCATCTTGCGCGGCCGGAAATAGAACTTTCGGTAGAACTCGTCGAGCGAATTGAAGATCATGGTCGAGCTGAGTGCGGGATAGTTGAGCGCCGCTGATTGGATCCCGTGATCGTCTACGAGCTCTCCGCGCTCCGTTCGCAGCCAGCCTTGCTCGAGCGCTTGGCGATAGAGCTCGGTGCCGGGATAGGGAGCCGCGAGCGACACTTGGATCGTCTCGGGCTCGATCTCACAGGCGTAACGGATCGTCTCCTGGATGGTCTCGGGCGTCTCCCCGGGGAGACCGACGATGAACGTGCCGTGGATCGTGATCCCCAGTTCGCGCGCGTCCTTGCTGAAGCGGCGCGCGATGTCTAGGCGGACGCCCTTCTTGATGTTGTTGAGGATCTGCTGGTTGCCGGACTCGTAGCCGACGAGCAGCAAGCGCAACCCGTTTTCCTTCATGATCTCCAAGGTCTTGCGCGGCACGATCGCTTTCGCGTTGCACGACCAGGTGATGCCCAAGCGGCCCAACCTGCGCGCGATCTCTTCGGCGCGCGGGAGATCGTCAGTAAAGGTGTCGTCGTCGAAGAAAAACTCGCGGACCTGCGGGAAATACTTCTGCGCGCGCGCCATTTCGGCTTCGACGTTGTCGGCGCTGCGCACGCGATAGTGATGCCCGCCGAGCGTCTGCGGCCAGAGGCAGAACGTGCACTTGGAACGGCAGCCTCGTCCTGTGTACAGCGACACGTACGGATGCTTGAGATAGCCGATGAAGTAGTTCTCGACGGTGAGATCGCGCTTGTAGACCTCGATGACGCTCGGCAGGTCGTCCATATTCTCGATCTTCGCGCGCGGCGGCGTCAGTTCGACCCGCTCGCCGCTGCGGTACGCGATACCCGGCACTTGCGAAAGCGGCCGCCGCGAAGCGACGTCCTGGCAGGTGTAGTCGAACTCGCCTACCGCGACCCAATCGACCGCGGGAGCTGCGTGCATGGACGGTAGCGGTGAGACGGCGACGTGCGCTCCCACCATGCCGACCATCAGGTCCGGGTTTTCTTGCTTGAGCTGCGCCGCAAACTTCGCATCGTTGCCGAACGAGGGCGTGCTCGTGTGCAAGACGGCGAGCTCGTACTGTTTGGCGAGGGGCAGGACCGCAGCAGCCGAGAGGTCGTCCGCAGGCGCGTCGATGAGTTTGCTATCCGGCACCATGGCGGCTGGCTGCGCAAGCCACGTGGGATACCAGAACGAACGCACCTCGCGGCGCGCCTGGTAGCGCGAGCCGGCGCCGCCGTCAAAGCCGTCGAAGCTCGGGGGGTTGATGAACAGGGTCTTCATCGAAGCGGTCGCCATGTGCAGCGCGGTTTGCCCCGCGAGGCGCCAACCCCTACAAAGGGGTCGAACTGACGAGTTTGTCGTTCACGTACGTCTCGATCGTGCCTTGACCGACCACGGTCACATCGAACGACAAGGTCACGCCGCCGGTCGTGGTCTGGTCGTAGATCGTCTGCGATCCGGTCGCGTCCTCGAGCACGACGCGCACCGGCTGCGCGACGTCGGACTGGGGCAGCGCGACCGAGATGCGCATGACGCGCGAGGCGCCTGGCGACGGTAAGAGCGGGCTGACCGAGGGCGAAGGCGACGGCAACGGCGATGACGCTTCCGACGTTGGCAAGGCGGTGGGGCTGGGCGTCGGCGTTGCAGGGGCGCCCCCGGAGACTTGGAGCGAGATCCGCTGGCCGGGCGTCAGCGCTTGACCCGCGTCAGGATCCTGCGCGACGACGATTCCCTTCGGTTTTGCGCCGGCGGCGATCGGCATGTCCGTGATGCTCCCGAGAGCGATCCTGCCGTCGCTCGCAGCCTTCTTGGCGAAATCGATCGACATGCCGATGAAGCTCGGGGCGTAGGTCTGGGGGTGACCTTGCGCGACAGCGACATCGACTTTGGTGCCGGCGGCGACCTGCGTGAACGGATCGGGGTGCTGTTCGAGCACGACGCCTGCCACGACGTTCAGATTGGTCACTTGCGTGATCTTGCCAAGGCTCAGGTGCGCGTTGCCAAGCGCGACTTCTGCATCACGCAACGACATGTTGCTCAGGTTCGGCGTGCTCACCATCGGCACGCCATCTGACAGGATGACGTCGATGACGCGTCCCTCGCGGACCTTCTCGCCTTCGCTCGGCAGCTGCCCGATGATGACATCCTTCGGCGCGTGGAGATCCACCCGATGCGCCACGACGCGCAAGCCCACGTGCGACGAGGCCGCAAGCGTCTGCGCTTGATCGAAGGGCATGCCGATGAAGGGTGGCACCGAGACCGGCTGCCCGCTCGGGCTCAGCCACTCGTACGCCGCGATCACGACGACGATCACCGCGACGGCAAGCGCGCAGAGCGAGACGATGGGCAGGTAATCGATCCAGCTGCGGCGCGAAGAGCGCCGGCCGTCGCTCGCGCGCGGGCGGCGCCGTTTCGGCCGCCCGGGATCGTCGCTCACGCCAATGCCTCGAGCACGGCGTCGGGAATGTCTGCGTTCGAAAACACCCGCGTGACGTCCGCGTGTTCTTCGAGCGCGTCGAGCAGACGCAGCACCTCAGGCGCGGCCGCAGCCGACACTTCGACGGGCGTCTTGGGCCGCAGCTCGAGGGAAGCCTCGGCCACCTTCAGGCCCTTGCGTTGCAAGAGCGTCTGTTCCAAGTGCTCGCGCACGCCTGCGAGCGCTCTGGGTTCGGTCAGCACTTCGGCCGCATCGCCTTCGATCTGGACGTCGCTCACGCCGTCGGTGATGGCGGCCTCGAGCAGTTCCTCTTCCGTCAGCCCGGTCATAGGGACGCGGACCACTCCGCGCTCTTCGAACAACCACCCGACGCTGCCGGTCTCTCCGAGGTTGCCGCCGTTGCGCGAGAACAGATAGCGCATTTCCGACGCGGTCCGGTTGCGGTTGTCGGTCACCGCTTCTACGATCACCGCGACGCCATGCGGTCCGTAGCCCTCGTAGCGGATCTCGGCGTAATCCTCGCTTCGCCCTTCGCCCGATGCCCTCGCGATGGCCCTGCGGATCGTGTCCATGGGCATGTTCGCGTCGCGCGCGCGTGTGACGGCGATCTTCAGCTTGAAGTTGGCTTCGGGATCCGGCAATCCGGCGCGGGCCGCAACGATGATCTCCTTCGAGAGCTTGGTGAAAAGCTGTCCACGTTGCGCATCTGCCTTACCCTTGCGCAGCTTGATGTTGTGCCACTTGGAATGTCCGGACATGCACGCTTTCTTTGCCGTGGGGACCGCAAGGTCCGCCGCGACGATGGGGCGATTTGCAATCGCCCCCTACATCTTACGTCACGATCAAAGGGGCGATTTGCAATCGCCCCCTACATCTTACGACGTGACCGTGGGGCGATTTGCAATCGCCCTCTACAAAGGTCCTGTTGTGCTCGACTCAGGTGAGGGGCTTGCCCAAGCGCAGGCGGATGACGTCCCGGATGGTCTTGAGGATCACTTTAGGTGTGGCCCCTTTGGAGACGCCGGTCGTGCGCGGATAATGATGGACGCCGCGCTCGACCATCGGCACTTCGCGGCGGCGCAGTTTGATCAAGAGCTCCGAGCTCACGAAGGCGCCGTTCGACTCGAGCGGCAGCACGAGCGCAAGCGTGTCCTTGCGGAACAACTTGTAAGCGCAGTCGATGTCGCGCACGCGCAGGCCGAACACCGTGCGGATGACGAGGTTGTACACCTTGGCAATGAACAACCGATGGGCCGGGTCGCTTCGCCGGATGCGGTAGCCCAAGACCACAGGCGCCCGATCCAAGAGGCCGAGCAGGCCGCCGAGTTCGCCAAGATCGAACTGGCCATCGGCGTCGGAGAAGAATACGAGCTCCTTCTGCGCGCTGTCGAAACCCGTTCGCAGCGCCGCGCCATAGCCGCGGTTGCGCTCGTGGCGCACCAAGCGCACGTGAGGATCGCGTTTGGCGATCTCCTCCACCATCGCGGCGGTCGCGTCAGCGCTGCCGTCGTCCACCACGATGATTTCATAGTCGTCTACGAAGCGCGGCACGACCTTCGCCGCGTTCTCGACGGTCTTCGCGATGATGTCTTGTTCGTTATACGCGGGGAAGAAAACCGAGAGCGACGCGGCGCGCTCCGAAGCCAACGCCTCAGATCCAGCCGACATGACGTGGCGCGCCGTCCTTGTACCAGATGCGCGCGTCCCATTGTTTCCAGGTCATCTTCGCGCCGTCGAGGACCGGCATGAAGAACGCAAAGGACAGCACGCAGACGGCGAGATAGCCGACGACCGCGGCGCGCAGCGTCCTCGGGGTGGAGGACGAAGCGGCGAAGAGCCACAGGCGATGGAGCACGTAGGCGCCGCACAGACAGATGATCGCCGTGTCGGGATAGAAGTTGTATTGGAAGTCGATGCGCGGCGATCCGATCCAGGGCAGCCATTGGAAGAGATAGGCGGCGACGCACAGGAGCATGCCCTTATGCCGCGCGCGCCAGGCGAGAACGCCCGCCGCGGGCACGGTGATCAGCTGGGCGAGCCACATAAACGGGTTCGGCAGCGCGAGCACTTCGGCGACGATCTGATTCGGCGGCTGTACGCCTGCGAAGACGTGGTAGTAGTACGAGACCGGGCGCAGTTCGAGCGGCCAGGTCCACCACTTCGAACTGTATGGATGGGTCGCGACCAGGTTGTGATGATACCAGTACATCTGTTTCTGCAGATCCCACAGATCGCCGAGCGTCGCATGCGCGGAAAACGCGTTGCTGCCGTCGCGGAAGAACGGCACGTAGGTGAGTAGGTATACGATCGCCGTGATGAGCACTGACGCGGCCACGAACAGCGGCAGGTGGAATCCATAGGCGTTGCCCCACACGAAGCGCCGCGGCGGTGTCGCACCCGCGCGCTTGGCCGGCACCCAGGGCAGGCGGCGTTGCAGGCTCACCGCAAGCGCGATGGCCCAAATGCAGGCGAGATCGAAGAAACCATTCCATTTGCTGGAGATGACGCACGCGACTGCGAGGCTCGTCATGCACAGCCAGAAGATCCACGGCTGGGTGTCGCGCACGGGCGAGCCGTCGACCGTGCCTTCGATCGTACCATCGCGCCGCCATTGGATGATGTTGCCGTCCTCCTCGACCCGCGCGCCATCGGGGCTCCACGAGGTCTTGGACGCGACGTCGACGAGCTTCGCGCCGCGCAGCTGGATCGACTCGCCATCATCGAACTCGACTTCGTTGCCTTCGATCGAGCTGCCGTCAGGGAAGATGCATTCGTTGCCGCGTTTGACGATCTGGCTCGCGATCCAAAAGCGATACATGCAATAGATCGTCGCGAGCGCGAAGAAGGCGACGAAGATCTCCGGCGTCGCGATGCGCGCCTGCACGTAGAAGTAACCGCTCGAAAGCAAGAGCACGATCGCGGCCACCGATGCCGGCGTCGATGATGTCAGCCGTTTGGCAAACGCGTAGAGCAACGGCACGGTCAAGACGCCGAAGAAAGCGCTCGCAAGCCGCGCACCGATCGGGTCGACGTTGTACGCGAGCGCGCCCAGTGTCAGGATCAGCTTAGAAAGCGGCGGATGCGTCCATTCGAACTGGGGTAGATGGTGGATATACTCTTGCGCCGACCGGGCGTAATAGATCTCGTCGAAGATGCGCTCCGCCGGCCGCCCGATGTTCGTGTAGAGCAAAACCGCGGTCACCGCCATCAAACCAGCGATCCACGCATAGTCCACCCGCGTCAGGCCGGCGAGACCTTCCCACGCGAGCGGCGCCAGACGTTTGGGCTGACCCTCGCCGAGCACGACGCTGCGCGTGCGCTTGGCCGCGTTGTCGAAGGACTCGCCGATCTCGGGGATCAGATACGCAGCGGCGACGACGAAGAGACACGCCACATTGAGGATCGAGAGCGGGTGCACGAGCCAGGGCGCCAGGTCCGCGCTCGGACTGTACAGATATTCAAGCGCATACACGAGATTGACGAGGAACGTGCCCGACAAGATGACGTAGATGACGCGGTTGACGACGTTGATGTTCCAGATGAGCGGTCCGAAGGCAAGCGCGGAGAACAGATACCGCTCGTGCATGCGCGTGGCGAACATGAAGAGCCCGAGCAGACACAAGAAGACCGCCATGTAGAGCGATCCCTCGCGTTCTTGCTGCGAGTATTCGCTGCCGATCGTGCGCCACTCGCGCATGACCACGGCGAACACAAAGGCGCACACGATCGTGACGCCCCACGCCCATTGCGGCCAACCGGGAAACCAGGAGAGGTTCGGGATGAGCTTGCTGTCGGGCTGCCAGAAGTCCAAACGGGTCGAATAGAGATTGAACGCGTTGCACGAGTTGTACGGGTAGAGCGCGGTTCCGGTGTGGTAGCGGTCGTACAGCCACGAAAGCACGTGGATCGGGTTGGCGTTGGGTGCGAAGGCCACGCTGCCGAGGTAGGCGACGGCGACGCCGATGACCGGCACGAGCGCGAGGCGCCACCAGGTCTTATTGACGCGCAGTTGCCAGACGAAGAGCGCCGGAGCCGCGACGAGCGGCTGCGGTTTGATGAGCACCGCAAGACCGAACGCGAGCCAGGCGAACTCGTAGCGCTCGGTGAGCATCAGGTAGACGCACCACACCAGGAAGACGGCAGCGACGGAGTCGGCTTGGCCCCAGTAGGCGGACACAAACCACACCGCCGGGTTGAAGACGACGATCGCCATGGCCCACAGACCTGCGGTCAAGCCCCAGGTCCTGCGCACAATCAAGAAGGACAGGTAGGCGATGCCGAGATCCGCTAGCACCGCGGGCGCTTTCACGGTGAGGCGCAAGAGATCGACCGGCAGGTTGAAGTGGGATAAGAACTGGTAGATCGCGCCGAAGAACGCGAGGACGAGCATGTAGCCCGGCGGATAGTCGACGAACCCGGCGCGTGCGTAGAAATCGTGGATCCCGTACTTGATGACGCTCAGCATCCACGATTCGAAGGTGCCGATGTCGGTCTCGTGACCGTGCATCGGCATGAACACCGCGCGCACGAGCAGTCCGACGATGAGGATGATCCAGACCGCCTGCACCTCGCGCCCGCTCAACGGTGCGCGCGAAGGGGCTTCCACCGGTCCGTCCGCGGGCGTCGCGGACGTGGAGACCGTGGCCACGCGAGCTGGTTGCTTGGTCTTTTGAATCTTTGCCAAGGCCTATTGTGTTCCGAGAGTAGTTATCGGCCGATCGACACGCAATCGTCGTCCCTGCGTGGCGCTTGACCCTGCCCGTGCCCCGAACCTGCTTGCGACACTACTGCGCGATCAGTTGCGGCAGGGCGAGCTTGAGCACGTCGGACACGATGCGCATGCATCGCGCACCTTCGCGCGAAAGCCACAGGCCCTGCGACCAAAGCCACGGACGGATGACGACCGACGCTGGCTTGAGCCACAAAGGAGATAGTTCGTAGCGCGGCGTGTCGAGGATGATGCGCAGGGCCGCAATCCTGCGCGCGGACACAAAGCCGGTCTCCATGTCTGCCGCGACGAAACCGCGTTGCGCCCAAAGCGAGCGCGACGTTCCGATGACAAGCGCCGCAGACGTCAGGAGCTTTTCTTGCGATAACCCATGACCGAGCTGCGTGGCTGCGGCGACGAGCGCGGCGTTTAGGTGCGGATCGCACGAGATCCGCTCGCCGTTGTCTGTTTCGACCTCGTGCGGGATCACGATGGTGCCCGTCGGCAGGTCCGCGCGCAAGCCGCCGGCGAGGCCGCAACTCACGACGACGTCGTAGCGCTCGGCGCGCGCTTGCACGAGACCCACACCGCCTCGCACCACGCGGACGCCAGGCACGGCTCGGCCAATCGCCGCTGCCTCGAATCCGGTCGCGGTGACGATCGTCAGCGTTTCAGTTGAGGTATCCATTGCCGCGGTACCACTCGACCGCTCGCGCCAGCGCATCGCGGACGGGGCTCGCGCGGTAGCCGAGCTCGCGCTTGGCCTTGCTCCAGTCGACATACATGTGCTCGCGCGCCATGCGTACGCCCTCGAGCGGCACGAGGGGCCGGGCGGAAGGGACGACACGGCAACGCAGCTCGTCGACCAAGCCCGCGGCGAGCGCCACCGAGTGAGGTAGGCGGAATGACGGTGCAGGGCGCCCCGTCACGGCCGACAAGAGCTCCCACAGCTCGTCGAACGACAAGTTCTCGCCGCCGATCAGATAGCGTTCCCGCGGCGTGCCGCAACGCAACGCGTCGACGTGCGCTTGCGCGACATCCTCGACCGCGACGAGGTTGAGGCCGCCACCATCGGGGCGAGCCGGTATGCGCCCGCGTGCGAAATCGAGGACGAGACGACCCGTCGGCGTCGGTTTCCAGTCGCCCGGCCCGACGGGCGCCGTGGGCAGCACAAGGACGGCCGGCACGCGTGCCGCGATCGCAGCGCGCTCTTGTGACAGCTTGGAGCGATGGTAGGCAGAGCCGTGCTCAGCGACCGCGTACGAGGCTTCGGTCGCTGCCGCGCCGTTTCGCTGCGGTCCCACGGTCGAGCTGCTCGACGTGACGACGGCGCGCTCGATCCCAGCGATGCGCGCGGCCTCGAGCAGCGCCGCCGTTCCCTCGACGTTCACGCGCGTCAAGAGCGCCCGCTCTCGCGGTGCGAACGAGTAGAGCGCGGCGCAGTGGACGAGGTAGCGGCAGCCGCGCATCGACTCGGCGAGGCTTCCCGCATTCTCGAGGTCGCCATGGACGATCTCGGCATCCGGCACGCGCGCGTCGGTGCGCCGCACGAGCGCCCGCACGCGAAAGCCCTGCACCGCAAGAGCGCGCGCGACGTGGCCGCCGATGAAGCCCGTGGCGCCGGTCAGGAAGACGAGGTCACCTGGCAAATGCGGCTCGCAGCATCTCTTTCGGCGATCCCATCGTCATGTTGACCGCGGTTGGCTCGTATCCGCAATGCGCCATGCAGTTCTCGCATTTGGGATGGCGTCCGCGCCCGTACTTCGACCAATCCGTCTCCTCAAGCAGCTCCTTGTAGCTCGTGGCGTATGGTTCAGCCGACATGAGGTAGCACGGCCGTTGCCAGCCCAGCACGGAATAGGACGGGATGCCCCACGCCGTGCAAGCGAAGTCGACTTTGCCTTCGAGAAAATCCAAGTAGAGCGGGCTGTGATTGAGCCGCCAGCGCTGCCGCCGGCCTGCGGCGAAGGCCTCGCGGAAGATCGCGCGCGTGCGCTGCACGCCCAAGAAATGCTCCTGGTCCGGCGCGCGCTCGTAAGCGAAGCCGGGCGCGATCTGCATCTCGTCCACGCCCAGCTCGTCGTTGAGGAAATCCAACACGTCGCGGATCGAATGGGCGTCGTCTTGGCCGAAAAACGTGGAGTTGGTCGTCACCCGGAAACCACGCCGCTTCGCTTCGCGGACGCTCTCGACCGCTTTGTCGAAAATCCCGTCGCGGCAGACCGATTGATCGTGGCGTTCGCGCAGCCCGTCGATGTGCACCGACCACGCGAACTGCGGCGACGGCTCGAACAGATCGAGCTTCTGGCGCATAAGGATGGCGTTCGTGCACAGATAGACGAAACGATGGCGCTCGATGAGCGCCCGGGCGATCTCATGGATCTCGCGGTGGATGAGCGGTTCGCCGCCCGCGATCGAGACGATCGGAGCTTCGCACTCTTCGACCGCATCGATGCACTGCTGGACGGTGAGCCGGCGCGCCAAGATGTCGTCTGGCTGCTGGATCTTGCCGCACCCGGCGCAGGCCAGATTGCACAGATACAGCGGTTCGAGCTGCAAGACGAGCGCGTAACGATCGATGCCGCGAAGCCGTTTGCCGGCCACGTGCCTAGCGACTGCCATCTTCTGCGACAATGGGATGCTCACGTTTGGATCCTCTCCAGTTGCGCGGGTCTCGCGCGTGAAATTCGCGTGGCGCTTGCGGTATCGCCTGCAAGTGCCATCATGGGGAAGAGATGCCGGTACATGTGGTAGTTGATGTAGAAGTCGCCCGGGAAGCCGGTTCCGGTATGTTCGGGTTCGTTCCACGTGCCGCCGCTCTGACGGTCACGCAGAAACGCAAGCCCCGCCCGGCACGCGGCGTGCTCGCCAAGACCAGCCGATTGCAATCCAAGGACCCCCCAGGCCGTCTGCGAGGGCGTGCTCGTGCCGACGCCGGCAAACGACGCATCCTCATAGGAGTACGCGGTCTCGCCCCACCCGCCGTCAGGATTCTGGACCGAGCAGAGCCAGCGGGCAGCGGCGAGCATGCGCTCGCGGTCGACGCCGAGTGCTTCGAGCGCGTCGAGAACGCACCAAGTGCCGTAGATATGGTTGACGCCCCAGCGACCGAACCACGAGCCCTCGCTCGTCTGCGAGCGCCGAAGATAGGCGAGCCCGCCGGCGACGTTGCGCTCGTCCGTCGGATATCCCAACGCGGCCAGCATCTCAAGCACGTGCGCCGTCACGTCTTCTGACGGCGGATCGATCATCGCGCCGAAGTCCGCGAAGGGGATGCTGTAGGCGATCCGGCGCGTGTTATCGCGGTCAAACGCGGCCCATGCCTCGTTCGAGGAACGCATCGCGAGCACCCAACGGGTGGCCTTCTCCACCGCACCCGCGACGCGTCCGGGCTTGCCGCCTTCGAGAAGCGCGCAGACGACGACCGCCGTGTCGTCGATGTCGGGATACCGGTCGTTGTCGAATTCGAAAGCCCAGCCCCCGCAGGGCACCGGCGCGCAGCGCACGCTCCAGTCGCCGTCGCATTGGATCTGTTCGGCGACGAGCCACGCGACGGCGGACTCCATCGCAGGATGGTCCGCGTCGATCCCGGCCGCGTGCAGCGCGCGCACTGCCCACGCGGTATCCCACACGGGTGACATGCAGGCGGAAAAACGCCAGCCGCGTTCGTCACGGATCGAAAAACGTTCCATCCCCGCAAGTCCTTTGCGCATCACCGGGTGATCCGTGCTCATGCCTTCCAAGTTGAGCGCGATGAGCGAGTAGACCCACGGAGGCTGGATGCCGCCCCAGCTCCCATCCGCCTCTTGCCGCTGGACGATCCAATCCACCATGTGTCGACGCGCGGGGTTGCGGGCCGGTTTCACCGGCGAGCTTTCGTACAGCTTGAGCAACTTGTCGAGCCAGAAGAACGGACCGCTGCCCTGCACGCGTGCGAGCAACGATTGCGTGCCGGGGAGCACGACTTCAGAAAGATCGACACCCAGCGGGCGCACGGGCCGGCGCGAGATCACGATCGCGAGCGGCGCGATCGTTCCTCTGGCCCAGCACGCGAAATCGTAGAGATTCAACGGCACGGCGGGCGGTAAAAAGACGAGCTCGGGCGGCATGGTGGGAATGCCCTGCCACGGATATTCACCGAACAGCGCCAGCCAGATCTTGGTGAAGACGCGGGCCTGCTCCACGCCGCCGAGCCGCCAGATCACTTCGCGTGCCTCGCGCATGGGTGGACTCGCGGGGTCGACGCCCATGACTTTGAGCGCGGCATACGCCTCGATCGTCGTGCTCACGTCCGCGGGTCCGTCGTGATACAACGACCAGGAACCGTCCTCGCGCTGGGTGCCCAAGATGTGCTCTCGTGCGCCGTTGCTGATCGCGTCCAAGCTCAGACCTAAGAACCGCAAGAGCAGCGCGTGTTCGGCCGTCATGGTCACGTTTGTCTCGAGCTCGCCATTCCACCAGCCGTCCGGATGTTGCCTATCCAGGAGCCATTGGGTCGCCGCCGCGAGGGCGTCAGGCGACGACAGCGACATCTCTTCCCGCCTGGGCGATCGCACGCGCAGCGGCGAGACCGCTGCGCACGGCGGACTCCATCGTGTCGGGCCAGCCGGTATCCGTCCACGAACCGGCGAGCGCAAGGTTGGGAAATGCGGTCGAGGGACCCGGACGGCGGGTGCCAGGCGAGGCCAGGAACGTCGCTTCCGGATTCCGCGTGACCGCGCTGCGAAGCAACGAGGCTTCACGCAGTGCGGGCAACGCTGCTTTGATCTCACCCCAGCACTCTTGCGCGATCTGCTGCGATGGTGCATCGACGTGCTTGCGAGCATCGCTCAAACTGCAACACAAGTAGCCGCTGCCTTTTTCGAAGACCCACTGCAACGGCGAATCGAGCACCGCCGCGAAATCGAACCCGAGATTCCCCCGGTCGTGCCAGAGATGCACGTCGACGATGGGATGCGCGGTGAAGCCATCGAGCGGCGGCAAGCCAATGGCGCGACCATCCTCGCCCGCCAGGCTTGCCAGTTGGGGTGGAGCGAGCGCCAGGACGACGGCGTCAAAAGCGAGGGTCCGACCGCTGCCGACGTCGATGCCCAACAGCTCCTCCCCGCCGGGAGAGAGCCAGAGGCGCTGAACCGGCGATGACACGTGCGTCTGCTCGGCTTTGGCGGCGGCTGCTTGTGCGACGCGCGCAAGCGGTACTGTTGCGTAACCAAAACGAGCGGCGCCCGAATCGTTCAGAAATGCAGTCGACAGGACGAAGGTGCCGTCCGCCGCGCTCACCTCGTCGAGCGACGCGTTGAGCGCCGGCACGAAGAACGGCCGCCAAAACGTGCGCAACGCCGCTTCGCTCTGTCCGTGGCGGCCGAGCCACTGTGCGAACGTGCCCGAGGGCGGCGTCTCGCGAGCCGCCCGCAGCGCCCTCGTCAGGCGCAGCTTATCGCCCATTGCGAGGTGCCGGTAGCCGAGAAACGATCCGGCGAGATGCCAAGGCGCCGGCAAGCCCGCGGCGCGCAGCCGGCTGGATCCGCCGCGCGAAAGGACGAGCGCGTCGAAGCGATCTTGCAGGTGGAGGCAGTGCGACATCCCGAGTCGTTCGACAAATCTGCGGAACTCGGTGCAGCAGGCCAGGAAGACGTGCTGACCGTTATCGACCTCGATGCCGTCGACGACGAACGAAGTCGCGCGTCCGCCGAGCAGGCGGCTTCGCTCGAACAGCTCGACGGTAAATCCGCGGTCGGCGAGCTCGACTGCCGCCGCAAGCCCCGCGAGGCCGGCGCCGACGACCGCTACCCTGCGCGCAGCCACGATCCCACCATTACGTGCAGCTTCTCCACTTGATTGAGCGAGGCGCGCCCGCTCAAGGGGAGCCACGGGTCTGAGACGATCTTCGCCAAAATCCGATGATAGATGCCCGCCATCGTGTTAACGCAGACTCCGGCACGGCGCGGGATGTAGTCGAGCACGCGCAACCCGGACGCGTAGAGCGCCTGGGCACGTTCGGCTTCGAACCAGACGAGCTTCGGCCAGCCGGATCCCCCGCGACCGGCGAGCACCTCGGACTCGTGGATGCCGAAACGAGCCATCTCATCGGCCGGCAGGTAGATGCGGCCACGCTCGGCATCTTCGCGCACGTCGCGCAAGATGTTCGTGAGTTGCAGCGCGAGACCGAGATCTTCCGCGTAGTCCAGCGCGATCGGCGCCGAATAACCGAAGATGCGCACGCACATGCGCCCGACAACCGAGGCGACCAGACGGCAATATTCGCGCAACTCCGTCCACGACGCATAGCGCACGCGGTTGAGATCGGTCGCAACGCCGTCGATCAGCTCCTGGAGCTCGAGCTCGGGTATGCGATACCGCGCGATGGCGTGCGACAAGACCTGCGTGACTGGGTCTGCGTACTCACCGCGCATGCAGGCGCGCACGCTGCGCCGGCTGGCTTCCAGGCGCTCGCGTAAGTCCGAGCCCGCGTACTCGTCTGCGTCGTCATCCACCTGGCGCGCGAAGTCGTAGAGCGCGTAGATCGCGGTGCGCTGCTCGCGCGGCAACGAGATGAACCCCCAATAGAAGTTCTTCGCATGGCGGCGCGCGAGGTCAGCGCAGCTGCGTTCTGCATCGCGCAGATCGCGCGAGCTTTCGGTCGGGCGCTGCGCCTCAAGCGGTCTCAAGTTTTTTCTCGTGCCGTAGGACGAACAAGCTCGAGCAGCAAGCCCGCACCAGCAGCAGAACTTTGGTCGCGTTGGAGATGTGCGGCCGACGTACGTCCGTCACGAAGCCCTGGCGCGCGATGGCAGCGACGATCGCAAGACCGCCGAGGCGATAGAGCCGCAGCTGGACCCTATATGCATACGGCGCCATCGTCTCGAGTTCGACTCCTGCGGCAAGCAGTTCGCGGGCGCGCTCGCAGAGCCCGCGCGTGGCAGCCACGACGCCGCCTACCCGCAGTTCGGACTGCAACAGGTAGCAGCGACCGCGTGCCCCATCGCGCGAGACGTCTTGGGCGTGGTTGGCGAGTTGCAGTCCGACGCAGACGTCGTCCGATAGCGCGACCGCCTCTGCGTTCGCGATGCCGAAAACCGGCAGCACCATCCGGCCGACTGGGGCGGCCGACAACATGCAGTAGGCGCGCAACTCGGGCCACGACTCGTAAGCCGTGACGGATTGATCTTGCACGTTGGCCTGGATGAGGTCCATGAAGGGAGCTTCCGGCAGACGCAACCGCGACACCGTTTCGCGCAACGCGACGAGCACGGGGTGCAGGGGCATCGACCCTGCGAATAGCGCAGCCACGTCATCGCGCCAGCGCTGCAATCGCTCGAGCCTGCTTCCGCTTGGGCCTTCGTCACCGAGGTCGTCGGTCGTCCTGCAGTACGCATAGATGCGGGCCAAATCGCGTGCCTGCTGACCGCGCACGAGCCCGCTGACCGCGACGAAGTTCTCGTAGTGCCGGCGGACCAGAAACTGGCAATATTCGTCGGCGGCGGTCAGCTCGTCGAGATCGCTCAATTGCGTAGGACCGAAACGACGACGTCGCGCTCGCGCGACGAGCACAACTCGATGAGGAAGATGCGTTGATAGCGCCCAAGCGCCAGGCGTCCTTCGCTCACGGGAACGAGCTCGCTCGACGACAGCAGCAGGTGGCGGCAGTGCGCGTGACCGTTGATCGGCTCGTCCGGCGGCGTGTCATGGCGCCGGGAAAGATCGTCGTGCTCGTAGAGCCCGTTGCCGGCGGGGACGAGGCGGTCGAGCAGCCGCGTGAAGTCGCCGAGCAACAGCTCTTCGTTCTCGTTGACGCGGATCGCAGCCGTCGTGTGCGACGAGTACACGTGCACGGCGCCCTCGCGAACGCCGGATGACGCCAAGACACGAGCGACGTCGTCCGTGATGTCGATGAACGAACCCGCGCGCAACGTCTTGTAGTGGAGGCGGCCGACGATCGGCCTCGCGGGCGGGGGCTCGCCGTCGCGCTGCAGCCGCGGGGAGAAGCGCAGGTCGGCGACCGTGCGCGCGCCGACGGCGAACATGCACACCCGCAGACCCTCGATGAGCTCGCTTGCAAAATCGTAGACCGCTGTTTCGCTTTGGGCGGCGGCACGCAAGAATGGACCCGCGATCCCGACGAGGTCGGCGCCCAACGCGATGGCCTTGGCCGCGTCGATGCCGTCGCGGATGCCGCCGCTCGCGAAGATCAAAGCGGTGGGTGCGGCGGCACGGCCCGCGCGCAACGAGTCGGCGGTCGGGATGCCCCATCCCGCGAACAGTCCGGCGATACGCGCTCGAATCGGATCCTTGATGCGATGACGCTCGACCTCGCTCCACGACGTGCCGCCCGCGCCGGCCACGTCGACGGCGCTCACACCCGCTTCGAAGAGCGAACGCACCGTGTCCTCGGCCAGCCCCCAGCCGACCTCTTTGACCACGACGGGAACAGCGAGCACGCTGCAAAGACGTTCGATCTTCGCGAGCAAACCGGAGAAGTTCGAATCGCCGCCGGGCTGTACCGCCTCTTGCAAGGCGTTGAGGTGGAGGACCAGAGCATCGGCGTCGAGCAACTCCACGAGCCGACGGCAATCGTCCGCGTCGTACCCGCAATTCAACTGCACGGCGCCAAGATTCGCGAAGAGCAGCACGTCGGGGGCGAGCGGGCGCACGGAGAACGAATCGATCAGCTCGGGGTGCTCGAGGAGCACGCGCCCCGAACCCAAGCCTAAGGCGAGCCCCAAGTCCTGCGCGACGAGAGCGAGATTGCGGTTGATGCGTCGGGCTTCCTCAGTTCCACCAGTCATGCACGAGATCAAGAGCGGGACTGCGAGCGTCCGCCCCAACACTGTGGTGGCCGTGTCCACCTCGGCCAAGTCGATCTCTGGAAGCCCGTTGTGCAGGAAGCGATACTCCTCGAAACCGCTGCGCACGCCTTTGGCGGCGACGTCCGCTTCCAGATTGATGCGGATGTGGTCGGCCTTGCGCGCAGGCGCTCCATCGGCCGCGACCGCGTTGGTCACCGCGCCCGGCCTATCGATTCCGACGTGCGACATACTGTGCCACCTCAATGAATTGGTCGACGTGCCGCCGGGAAAGACCGCTGCGGCGGACGAGAGCGGCCGCCCGATCGGCGTAGTGTTGGGGTGCGTTGCGGGTGAGTTCCGCGCCGCCGACTGACTCGAGCAGCGCACGGATCTCCGCGAGCGAATCGCTCGAGGCTTGCGGACGTGCGAAGAGCGCGCGCATCTGGGCGCGCTCACGTTCGCGCATGGCCGCGTAACCCGCGACGACTTGAAAGGTCAGCTTGCAGCGCGCGAGGTCGCCGCTCGATGACTTTCCAGTGATCGCAGGATCGCCCCAGGTGCCTAACCAGTCGTCGCGGATCTGGAAGGCGACGCCGAGCATGGTGCCCGCATCGGCCAGCCTGGTGCTCTTCGCCTCATCCGCTCCGGCCATGACGGCGCCAGCCTCGAGACTGGCCCCGATCAGCACGCCCGTCTTCGCCTTGACCATGCGCAGATACGCTCGTAACGTCGTGTCCGGCTTGCCTTCAAATCGCAGATCGAGCGACTGACCCTCGACGACGACCAGCACCGCGTGCGCGATGAGCCTGGCCGCGCGCAGTTGCCGCTCGGGGTGAGCGCCGCTGTGCGTCAACGTCGCGACCGCGTGCGAGAACAACGCGTCGCCCGCATTGATACCTTGCGGCAAGCCCCAGACCGCCCAGACAGTCTCGCGGCCTCGACGTTCGCGATCGCCGTCTTGGATGTCGTCGTGGACCAGTGTGAAATTGTGGACGAGCTCGAGCGCAGTAGCTGCGGCTGACGCTTGCGCGGCGGGGACACCGCAGGCCTCGCAGGCCCACAAACACAGCGACGGACGGATCAGTTTGCCCGGCTGCAGGTCGCTCGGCCGCCCGTTGCGATCGACCCAACCCATGTGGTACGCGATCATCTTCGAGGTGAACGTTCCGTCGACGGGAGCAGCGTCTTTCAGGTTTGCGACGATCGCAGGTACGTGCTCTACGAGGATCGGTGGAACATCCACATCGTCGATGGTCGCCCCAGCCTGCGACTCATGGGCCAATAGCAATCTCCGGGAGTCCGGCAAACCGATCGCATGCAAAGATGAAGACGATCGATCCGCGGTTTGCCGCTTAAGCGCTCTGCGAGGTTTCCGTTTCCTGTGCTCTTTTGGCATCCCTGGTTGCCGCTGTCTAACGCGCCGGCGCAAACGAGATGCGCCTGCTTGGCGAGCGCAGGCCATAAACTGAGATTCTCACCAGCGAAATTGTTATAGAAGAAATCTTATAGAAGAAAAATTTCAGCTGTGCTGGCGCGCACAGCCGAACCGGACGCATGCGTCCAATGGAGCGACAGGAGAGGCCGACGCTAGATCGCCTCGGCGCTGGGGAACCAATCGATCAGTTTGTCGATGACGTCGTCCGCTAGGAACCCGGGCGTCGACGCGCCCGTCGCGATGCCCACGCGCTCATCACCGCCGAACCAATCGCGGCGCAGATCGTCCGCGTTCTCGATCAGATAGGCCTTCGCGCCGCGGGTCTGCGCGATCTCCGCCAGATGCCGGGTGTTGGCCGACTTCGAGCCGCCGATGACGATCATCGTGTCGACCTCGCCCGCGAGGTCGTTGGCCGACTTCTGCCGGCCCTGCGTGTCCGAGCAGATCGTGTTGTAAACGCGGACCTCATAGTTCATGCCGGCGATCTTGCCGACGAGTTCGCGGAACTTGTCGCCGTTGAGCGTGCTCTGCGAGACGATCGCGATGCGCCGTGCCTTGCGGATCTGCGTGTCGTCGGCGGGCCATTCGTTGATGATGAGGGCGCCGGGGGCGTGGCCCGCGATGCCTTTGACCTCGGGGTGATTGGGGTCCCCGAGGATGACGACCGTGCGCCCTTCGTCCGTGAGTTTCTTCGCGAGCCGCTGGGTGCGGGTCACCATGGGGCAGGTGGCGTCGACGACGCGCAGCCCCTTGGACTCCGCGGCTTCGATCGTCTGCGGCGGCAAGCCGTGCGCGCGGATGAAGAGCGTGCCGCTCTTGATGTCGTCGAGGGTCTCGACGTTGTGCAGACCCTTGTCCTCGAGCTCTTTGACGATGAGAGGATTGTGCACGATGTTGCCCATCGTGTGTACGTCGTCTCGCTCGCTCGTCTCGGAAAGGGCCTTCTTGTACGTCAGCTCAACGCCGAAGCAGAACCCCTGAGTCCGAGCCTTTTGAATCTGCATGCTTCTCCGCAAGGTCGGCGATCTTCGTAGCAAGCTGCTGCGTCCAGCCGCTGATCTCGTTTTTCGTTGGTCTCCGTACGGTTCCTTGAAATCGCAGCGGTTCCCCGATGCGCACTTCGACGTGGCTTGCCCGCAGACGCTTGCTTGCGACGTTGGTACCAATGAGCGCGACGGGGATCACGGGGCAGGGCGCGGTCGCTGCCAGGAGCACGGCGCCATTACGAGCTTGCGCGTCGCCGTCTATATTGCGGCGGCCCTCCGGGAAGATCCCGACCACTGCTCCGTCACGCAGCAGACGGAGCGCATGCCGTATCGAACCGATGTCGGCGCTTTCGCGGTCCACGGGGAACGCGTGGACCGCTCTGATGATCGCGCCCAACGGCCCCATGTCGAACAGTTCTCGCTTCGCCATGAAGTGGATGGTGCGAGGGAACCACGTGCCCAGCATCGGCGGATCCCAGTAGGAGACGTGATTGGACGCGACCACGAGGCCGCCGGTCGCAGGAACGTTTTCGACGCCGGAAACTTTTGCGTCGAAGAGCAGCGCAGTCGTCGGGCGCAGGAATCCTTTTGCGAGTCCGTAGAGGCTCACGACTGTTTGGCCGTCACCGCGCGTTCGAGAGTGTCGACGACGTCTTCCACCGGCATGTCCGAGGTCTCGACGACCACCGCGTCCGCGGCTTTGGCGAGCGGCGATACCGCGCGGGTGGTGTCGCGAAGATCGCGGGCCACGATCTCGTCGCGCAGTTCTTCGCGGGAGATACTCACGCCGGCTTGATGGAGTTCTCGCAAGCGCCGGTCGACGCGCGCGTCGACCGAAGCGGTGAGGAAGAATTTGAAGCGCGCCTGCGGGAGGACCACCGTGCCGATGTCGCGGCCGGCCATCACGACGTCGCGTCCCACAGCGAAGGCGCGTTGCGCTTCGATGAGCCGCGTGCGGACGACCGGCATCGCAGCGATCGGCGATACCGCCTGCGAGACTTCCGGCGTGAAGAGCTCGGGGCCGAGCAGGCGGTCCTCAAGTCGGATCCGATAGGTGCGGGGATCGCCCTCGTCGGGCACGACCTCTGGGACGGCAAGTGTGGCGAGCGAGGCGACGGCGTGCTCGTCGTTCGGCGCGATCCGGCGCGCGAGCGCCATATATGCGACTGCGCGGTAGAGCGCACCCGTGTCCAAGAACGCGAATCCGAGGCGCTGAGCGAGCTGTTTTGCGACCGTGCTCTTGCCCGACGCGACCGGCCCGTCGATGGCGACCTGAACCGGCATCCCGTCGCAGCTCCTCTTCTCACATCTAGCGGTTACCTGTAGCGGCCGACCTTGAGGTCGGCCCAAGGTCCTAGGCGGCCCTGAAGGTCCGCAGCTACATTCCCACTCGGCTTAGTGGTTCGGGCTTCGGTTCGTGTAGCCTTGAGGCCGGAAGGCACGCGGGCAGGGTTGAACACGCTCGCGATGCGGACTGCGGGTGCCCTCGAGATCGACGGCACCAATCTCTCATTAGAACTCGTGCGGCGCGTGGCGGTCGACCGGATACCGGTCGCCTTGCGTCCCGATGCGCTCGCGCGCATCCGCTCGGCGCGCGACGTTGTAGAGCGGGCTGTGGCTGGGAACGGGCACATCTATGGCGTGACCACCGGCTTCGGCAGACTCAAGAACGTGAGGATCGACCCGAACGAGGCGACCGAGCTGCAGCGCAATCTCATCTTGAGCCACGCGTGTGGCGTCGGCGAACCCCTCGACCGCGAGGCAGCGCGGGCGAGCATGCTGCTGCGCGCGCACTCTCTTGCCCGAGGCTATTCGGGCGTGCGCATCGAGCTCATCGAGCTGCTGCTCGAGATGCTCAACCGCGACGTCGTGCCGGTCATACCCTCACAAGGCTCAGTCGGCTGCTCGGGCGACCTTGCGCCGCTCGCGCACATGGCCCTCGTCCTCATCGGTGAGGGGGAGGCTTGGTTCGGCGGCGAGCGTCTCTTGGGCCGCGCGGCGTTGCAGGCAGCCGGGCTCGCGCCCGTGTCGCTCTCTTTTAAGGAAGGTCTGTCGCTGATCAACGGCACCCAGATCATGACCGGCATCGGCGCGCTCGCGCTCAGCCGGGCCTGGGATGCGCTCAAATCGGCCGACATCACGGGCGCGATGAGCCTCGAAGCATATCTCGGCAGCGACGCGCCTTTTCAGGAGCGCATCAACGCATTGCGCCCGCATCGAGGGCAAGCGCGTGCCGCGCACAACATCCGGCGGCTGCTCAGCGGTTCCGGCGTTTTGGCGTCGCATCGCGACTGCGACCGGGTGCAAGACCCGTACTCGTTCCGCTGCATGCCCGTCGTCCACGGAGCGGCACGCGACGCGGCAACGTTCGCGAGCGATACAATCGACGTCGAGATCAACTCGGTCACGGACAACCCGATCATCTTCGCGGACGACGGGTCGCTCGTCAGCAATGGCAACTTCCACGGCGGCCCAGTTGGGCTGGCGCTCGACTACGCCAAGATCGCGGTCGCCGACGCTTCGTCGATCGCCGAGCGCCGGATCGCGAAGCTGCTCGACGGTGATGAAGGGCTGCCACCGTTTTTGACCGAGCGCTTCGGCCTGTGTAGCGGGTACATGCTCGCGCAGTACACCGCGGCCGCCCTCGTGAGCGAGAACAAGGTGCTCGCCTCGCCGGCATCCGTCGACTCGATACCGACGTCGGCCGGACAAGAGGATCACAACAGCATGGGCACGATCGCGTCGCGCCACTGCGCCGCTGTCGTGACCAACTACGAGACCGTGGTCGCGATCGAGCTGCTCGTCGCCGCCCAGGCGCTTGATTTCCGCCGGCAGCACGGTTTCGGCAAGGGAACGGCGATCGCGCACGCCTTGATCCGCGAACGCGTGCCGCACCTGGGGGCCGATCGAGATCTCAGCCGCGACATCGCTGCCGCAGTCGAGCTCGTGCGCAGCGGGGCGCTGCGTGCGGCGGTCGAGGCAGAGATCGGAGCCTTGTGACGAGATGAGTTCCGTCGTCACGCCGCGGGTCGTCCGTGCACCCCGCGGTTCCGGCCGCACCTGCCTCGGCTGGGGGCAGGAAGCCGCTATGCGCATGCTCATGAACAACCTCGATCCCGAGGTGGCGGAGCGCCCGCAAGACCTCGTCGTCTATGGAGGCAGTGGTCGCGCTGCGCGATCGTGGGATGCCTACGACGCGATCGTGCGCACGCTGCGCCGCTTGCGCAACGATGAGACGCTGCTCGTCCAGTCCGGCAAGCCCGTCGCGGTCTTCGCGACGCATGAGGCCGCTCCGAGAGTGCTGCTCGCGAACTCCCTACTCGTGCCTGCGTGGGCGAACTGGCAGGTCTTCCGCGAACTCGAGGCGGCCGGCCTCACGATGTACGGGCAGATGACGGCAGGCTCGTGGATCTACATCGGCACGCAAGGCATCCTGCAAGGGACATACGAGACCTTTGCGGCGCTCGCGCGCAAGCATTTCGGGGGCAGCTTGCGCGGCAAAATCACGCTCACTGCCGGCCTCGGCGGCATGGGCGGCGCGCAGCCGCTCGCAATCACGATGAACGGCGGTGTGGCGATCGTCGTCGAAGTGGATCGTGAACGCATCCGCCGACGCATCGAAGGGCGCTACTGCGACGCGGAGGCCACGACTATCGACGAAGCGCTCGCGAAAGCGCAGGCCGCCGCGCGGGAGGGCCGCGCCCTCTCGATCGGATTGCTCGGCAACGCGGCCGAGGTTTTCCCGGAACTCTTGCGGCGCAACGCGCCGATCAACGTCGTCACCGACCAGACGTCGGCGCACGACGCGCTCAACGGGTACGTCCCTGCGGGCCTGACGATGGAAGGCGCAGCCGAGCTGCGCGAAGAGGACCCGCAGCAATACGAACGCCGCTCGCTCGAATCCATCGCGGCCCACGTCGGCGCGATGAACGGATTTTTGGGTAAGGGCGCGGTCGTCTTCGATTATGGCAACAACATCCGCGCGCAAGCGCGGACGGCCGGCGTGCCGGACGCGTTTTCGTTCCCCGGCTTCACGCCCGCGTACATCCGACCGCTCTTCTGCGAAGGCAAGGGCCCGTTCCGTTGGGCCGCGCTGTCGGGCGATCCAGCTGACATCGCGAAGCTCGACGACGCGCTGCTCGACACGTTCCCGGACGACGAACACCTGCGGCGCTGGATCGAGCTGGCACGGGAGAGGGTCAAGTTCCAGGGATTGCCCGCGAGGATCTGTTGGCTGGGCTATGGCGAGCGCAAGAAATTCGGCTTGCGCATCAACGAGATGGTTCGCTCCGGCGATCTCGCCGCGCCCATCGTCATCGGGCGGGATCACCTGGATTGCGGATCAGTGGCCTCGCCCTATCGCGAGACCGAGGCGATGAAAGACGGTTCCGATGCCATCGCCGATTGGCCCATCCTCAACGCGCTGCTTAACGCCGTGGGCGGCGCGCATTGGGTGAGCGTCCATCACGGTGGCGGCGTGGGGATCGGCTATTCCATACATGCGGGTATGGTGGTCGTCGCCGACGGGTCAGACGATGCGCACGCACGTTTGAGCCGCGTCCTGACGACCGATCCAGGCATCGGCATCGTGCGTCACGCGGACGCGGGGTACGAAGAAGCCCGCGCGGCGGCCGACCGTCACGGCATCGACTGGAAATTATAAAAGTGCCGCGGCGCATGTAGGGGGCGATCGCAACTCGCCCCAAAACCCCTAAGCAAAACGACCGATACATAGAAAGCAATGATGAAAGATCTGCAACCATCCCAGCAATACGAAGATTTCGGGTCGGCCGCCGAAGTGGCGCTCGGCCTCCTGCGCGAGAAAGTCGGCCTACAGTTCTGGATGATCACGCGCCTCGCCGGCGACGAGCTCATCGTCCTCAACTGCGTCGGCAACAGCTTCGGCGTGAAAAACGGCGACAGCATGCTGTGGAGCGACACGCTCTGCTCGCGGATGCTCGCCGGCAGCGCACCGCGCGTCGCGCCCAGGGTCTCAGAGATCGGCGCCTATGCCAACGCTCCGCTGACGCAAGCCCTGCACATCGGTGCCTACATGGGCGCGCCGCTCACGCTCTCCGACGGCAAGCTCTACGGCACGCTCGCCGGCATGGACCGCGAGCCCAAACGCGACGACCTCAAAGCGCAGCAGTGGCTTGTCGAGATGGTGGCAGGCCTTCTCGGCGCGATCGTCTCACGCGAGAAGAGCGCGGGCGACAGCGCGACGCAGCTCGTCTCCGAAGGTGGCGAAGTCCTCGTCGACAAGCTCACCCAAACGTTCAACCGTCGCGCCTGGGACCGCATCTTGGTCGCCGAAGAGGCGCGCTGCGCGCGGCACAATCACTCGGCCTGCGTCATCTGCGTCGATATCGACAGCCTGCGGGCGACGAACGACGCGCAGGGGCGCGACAAGGGCGATGAGCTGCTCGTGCGCACCTCACAGGTTCTCAAACGCGCATGCCGCGGCTACGACGTGGTGGCGCGCACCGGCGAAGATGAGTTCGCCATCCTGGCGGTCGAGTGCGGGCTCAAGGGCGCCAAGGGTATGTTCGACCGGATCAACGGCGGCTTCCACAAGGAGAACATCAAAGCGTCGCTCGGCATCGCGCTGCGCAATGCGAGCACGGGTCTGCCGCGCACCTTCGAAGAGGCGACGAACACGCTCTTGAACGCGAAACGTTCTAGGACGTGACGGCCTGGAAATATTTCGACGTCGGCGCGTGATCGAGATGCGCTGCGATGAGCAGCGTGGCTTGCACCACGCGGTCGAGATCGACGCCCGTCTGTATGCCCATCCCATTGAGCATATAGATGAGGTCTTCCGTCGCCAGATTGCCGGCCGCGCCCGGCGCGTAGGGGCAGCCGCCCAGCCCGCCGCCTGACGAATCAAAGATCGCGATCCCAGTCTCGAGACCCGCGATGACATTGGCCAACGCCGTTCCCCGCGTGTCGTGGAAGTGCAGCGCGAGCTTGCCCGCGTCCACTTTTTCCAGCACGAGCTTGCAAACCCGGACGACTTGGCGCGGCGTCGCCACGCCAATAGTATCTCCCAGGCTGATCTCATCGACGCCGAGCGCAAGCAGCCGCGCGACGACATCGAGCACGGCCTGAGGTTTCACCTCGCCCTCGTACGGGCAGCCGAAGCACGTCGAGACGTACGCGCGCACGCGCATGGCGGATGCCTTCGCCCGCTCGACCACTGGTTGAAAGCGTTCGAGCGACTCGGCGATTGTCGCGTTGATGTTATGCCGCGCGAATGATTCGGACGCAGCGGTGAAAAGAGCGATCTCGTGGGCGCCTGCCTCGCGCGCCCGCTCGAAGCCGCGGACGTTGGGCACGAGCACGGGATAGCGGACGCCAGGACGACGCTCGATCTCGCGCATCACCTCGTCCGCGTCGGCGAGCTGTGGGATCGCCTCTGGTCTGACGAACGAGGTCACCTCGATGACCGGCAATCCGGCATCCGAAAGGGCATTGACGAACGCGACCTTGACGGCGGTCGGTATGCTCGCTGCTTCGTTCTGCAAGCCGTCGCGCGGTCCGACCTCGACGACCGTGACGCGACCTGGGAGCGAGTCGAGTGGTTGCGGCATGTTCGTCCGTCAGTTCTCCGCGAGCACGACGAGCCTCTCGCCCGCGCTCACAGTCTGGCCCGGTTGCACGTCGACCCGCTGGACCACGCCCTGATAGGGCGCGACGATGCTGTGCTCCATCTTCATCGCCTCCATGACCGCGAGCACGGCGAAACGCTCGACCGCGTCACCCGCACGCACCGCGACTTTGACGATGGTGCCGCTCATGGGCGCTTGCACGGAGCCGGTCGCCCCACCCGCGCCGTGGCGCTGACCTTGGGTTTCCTGCGCGGATGGCGCTTCAAGCAATGCGAAGCGCGTCACGTCGCCAGCGAAGCTCACCGCGACGCCTGTCGGCGTCCGCCACGCGGCGAACTTGCTCGACCCTTGCGCCGTCAACAGCTCAAAGGCGCCGCCACCGAGCCTGCGGACCCGCGCCGATTCCGACGGGGCGACTTGCCGCTCGCCCCCTGCAGAGCCCACGGCGGCGCTCGTGGTGCCGAGAAAATCTCCTTCCCCATACTCCCACGCTGTGGTCACCGCTATGTCCGGCTCCGCAAAACGATCGGCGCGCGGCGACATGGAGTGCCGCCATCCGCCAAGGCTCGCCCACGCGTCATCGCGCTCAGCGTGAGAAGCAGGCGCGAGAGCGGGCAACGCTCCCGCGGCCGCGATGGCGACGAGCGCCACAGGTTTGCGTGGCCGCTGGTCGACAAGTTCGACTTGGTGGCGATCCAAGAAGTCCGTCTGCGTGCGCGCCTGCACGAAGTCATCGAGCGCCACGAGGCCGCCCAAGAACCCGACGTTCGACGCCACCCCGCCGATGACGTAGTCGTCGAGCGCGCGTGCCAGAGCGGCCACACACGCCTTGCGATCCGCTGCATGCACGATGAGCTTTGCGATCATCGAGTCGTAGGCCGCGACCACGTCCGAGCCGCTCTCGATGGCCACGTCGTTGCGCACGCCTGCAAACGACGGCGGTGCGAACGTGGTGACGAGCCCTGTCGAAGGCAAGAAGCCGCTCTCCGTGTCTTCGGCATAGATGCGCGCCTCGATCGCGTGGCCGTTCGCAGTTGGAGCGTCGCCTTCAATCGTCTCGCCGGCGGCGACGTAGAGCTGTTCTTCGACGAGATCCACCCCTGTGACCATCTCGGTCACCGGGTGCTCGACCTGGAGTCGCGCGTTCATCTCCAAGAAATAGAAATCGCCTCGCTCGTCGACGAGAAACTCGACCGTGCCGGCGTTTTGATACCCGACCGAACGCGTCAGCACAGCAGCTGCTCCCTGGAGTCTCTCGCGCAGATCCTGCGCGACGGCGCTGGAAGGCGATTCTTCCACTATCTTCTGAAAGCGACGCTGGATCGAGCACTCGCGCTCTGGGTAAGTGGCCACGTTGCCGCGCTTGTCGGCAAGCACTTGGATCTCGATGTGCCGAGGCCGCTCGACGTAGCGCTCCAAGAAAACGGTTGGATCGCCGAACGCCGCCTGCGCCTCGCGTCTCGCACCTTCGATCGCCTGCGCGAGATCCTCAGGCCCGCGCACCAGGCGCATGCCCCTACCGCCACCGCCAGCCGCCGCTTTGACGAGCAATGGGAAAGCGATACGACGCGCTTCTCGCGCCAAGGTGCCGTCGCTCTGATCGCGGTCCCCGTAGCCCTCGACGATGGGAATGCCCGCCTCTTTGGCGGTGCGCTTGGCCGCGATCTTGTCGCCCACAGTTCGCATCGCCTCGGGCGGAGGTCCCACAAAGACCAAGCCCGCGTCTCGGCAATCTTGGGCGAACGCAGCGTTCTCCGACAAGAAACCGTAGCCGGGATGCACGGCTTGCGCGCGCGCCAGACGGGCCGCTTCGATGATGCGATCGCCGCGCAAGTAGGAATCGCGCGGCGAGACGCCGCCGATCCCCACCGCTTCGTCGCAGACGCGAACGTGCAGCGCGCGAGCGTCCGCGTCCGAATACACCGCTATCGAGCGCACGCCGAGCTTACGGCACGTCCGTGCGATCCGGACCGCGATCTCGCCGCGGTTCGCTATCAAGAGCGAGGCGAAGGGCTTCAGTCTTGCCACGCAGCCTTGCGCTTGTCCAAGAAGGCCCGCAGGCCTTCTTGACCTTCCGCGCTCGTGCGTTGGCTCGCGGTGCGCTCGGCCGTCCACTCGCGCGCTTCGTCGGCGTCTTTGGATCCAACCGTGCGAGCGACGAGCTTGGCGAGGCGCGCGGCCGTAGGTCCGCTCGTCAGGAGCTCGGTCAGTTTGGCCTGTGCGATGGCGTCGAGCTGTCCTGGGGCCACCACCTCGTGCACGAGGCCGATGGCCTTCGCCCGCCCTGCGTTGAAGCGCTCAGCCGTGGAGAAGAGCGCGCGGGCGTGGCTTTGGCCGATCTTGCGCAGCACGAACGGCGAGATCACGGCGGGAACGATGCCGAGCTTGGCCTCAGTGAAACCGAAGAGTGCGTCCTCTTCTGCCACGACGATGTCGCACACCGCGATGAGACCCACGCCGCCGCCGAGCGCCGCGCCTTGCACTTTCGCGATCGTCGGGCACGGGCACGCATCGATCGCCGCGAACATATCGGAAAGTCGCAGCGCATCTTCGAAGTTCTGCTGCTCTGAGAGTTCGAGCGACGCGCGCATGTAGCGGATGTCCGCGCCGCCGCAGAAGATCGCGCCCTCTCCTTCGAGCACGACCGCGCGCAGCGTATCGTCGCGTGCGAAGTCCAAGAACAGCTGCGTCAACGTGGCGATGGCCGCTGTGTCGAGTGCGTTGCGCACCTCAGGGCGGTTGAGCTTGACCCTTGCCACGTTGCGTTCGCGCGACGAGATCACGGGGTCGGGCATTGAGGACTCCTCTTGGGTCGGGGCGATTTGCAATCGCCCCCTACATGTCGCTCATGGAACCGCTCACATGCGGAAGACGCCGAACTTCGTCGGGCGCGCTGGTGCATTGGCCGACGCCGAGATGCCGAGCGCCAAGACGTCGCGTGTCTGCGCCGGGTCGATGATCCCGTCATCCCACAACCGCGCGGTGCTATAGTACGGATTGCCTTCCGCTTCGTACTTGTCCAAGATCGGCTGGGTGAACTCGCGTCGCTCCTCTTCCGTCATGGTCTTCTGCTGCCGCTCGAGGCCGTCCATGCGGACCGTGAGCAGCACGCTCGCCGCTTGCGGACCGCCCATCACGGAGATACGCGCGTTCGGCCACATCCATAACTGGCGCGGTCCGTAGGCTCTGCCGTTCATGCCATAGTTACCGGCGCCGAACGAGCCGCCGATGATGACCGTGAACTTCGGGACCTCTGCGTTTGCCACCGCCATGACCATCTTCGCGCCGTCTTTCGCGATGCCGCCTTCCTCGTATTGCTTGCCGACCATGAACCCGGTGATGTTCTGCAAGAACACTATCGGGACGCCGCGCTCGCAGCACAGCTCGATGAAATGCGTCGCCTTAAGCGCGCTCTGCGAGAACAAGATGCCTTGGTTCGCGATGACCCCGACCGGGTTGCCATGGATGTGCGCGAAGCCGCACACGAGCGTCTGTCCGTACAGCGCCTTGAACTCATGGAACTCGCTTGCGTCGACGATGCGCGCGATCACCTCGTGGACATCGTACGGTTTGCGCCAATCGCGCTGCACGATGCCGTAGAGCTCTTTCGGATCGCAGGCGGGCGGGCGCGATGCTTGCACCGGCCACGGTGTCTTCTTCTCGTATGCGAGGTTGGCGACGATCTCTCGGCACACCCCAAGCGCTTGCTCGTCGGAGAGCGCGTAATGGTCGGTGACGCCGGATATCCTCGAGTGGACATCAGCACCGCCGAGATCTTCGGCCGAGACCACTTCTCCAGTCGCTGCCTTGACGAGCGGCGGGCCGCCCAAGAAAATCGTGCCCTCGCCTTTGACGATGACCGTCTCATCCGACATCGCGGGCACGTACGCGCCGCCGGCGGTGCACGAGCCGAGCACCGCGGCGATCTGCGGGATGCCGCGCGCCGACATCGTCGCCTGGTTGTAGAAGATCCGGCCGAAGTGCTCGCGGTCGGGGAACACCTCGTCCTGCAGCGGGAGGAAGGCGCCGCCAGAGTCCACGAGGTAGATACACGGCAGCTGGTTGTGCAGCGCGACCTCCTGGGCGCGCAGGTGCTTGCGGACGGTGACCGGGTAGTAGGTGCCGCCTTTCACCGTGGCGTCGTTGGCGACGATCACGCTCTCCCGGCCGCGGATCCGGCCGACCCCGGTGATGATGCCCGCCCCGGGCGCCTCGTCGTCGTACATGCCATTCGCTGCGAGCGGGGAGAGTTCGAGGAACGGCGATCCGGGATCGAGCAGCGCGTCAACCCGGTCGCGGGGGAGTAGCTTGCCGCGTTCGGCGTGCCGCCTGCGCGCCCGTTCCGGGCCGCCGCGTGCCGCGGCCGCCAGCCTTTCCCGCAGGTCGGCCACGAGCGCGGTGTCCTCCGCCTGGTTGCGTTGGAAGGCCGCGCTCGCGGGCTGCGCCGCGCTGCGCGGAACGAGCGTCTCCATGCGATACCGCCTCGCGGTTTAGTTAATGCTCCCTAACAAGATGCAGCATAATTCTGAGTTACATGCTAACGATTATTAACTATCGCCGTCTAGTATGAAGACGTGGTCAGTACCGCCAGCTCCGCGCGGGATCCGCTGCCGGGCACGGCGTCCGGCGGCCCGCGCCGCCGCGCCGCCGGGTCGCGGCGGCGCGCGGCGATCCTCGACGCCGCCGCCCAGCTGTTCGCCCGGCGCGGCTTCCACGGCGTCTCGATGGACGACATCGGCGCCGCGGTCGGCATGTCAGGACCCGGCCTGTACCGGCACTTCGCCGGCAAGACCGCGGTACTGACGGAAATGCTGCTGCGGATCAGCGAGCAGCTGCTCGCCGAGGGCGGCAGCCGGGTGACCGGGGCGGCCGACGCGCCCGCAGCGCTCGACGCCCTGCTGCGCGGGCACATCGCCTTCGCGCTCAGCCAGCCCGCCCTGATCACCATCCACGACCGTGAGCTCGGCAACGTTCCCGACCCGGAACGCCGGCGCATCCGCAGGCTGCAGCGGCTGTACGTGGAAGAGTGGGTGACCGTGCTCACCGAGCTGTTCCCGCATGCCGCCCCGCCCCGGCTGCGCGC
>DASPVP010000059.1:0-18285 GCA_035622315.1 Candidatus Acidiferrales bacterium
AGTGCTCGTGCCGCAACCATCGGGTAAACCGGTGGCAAGCCGCGGCTACGGCGGAGCTGAATCTTTTGCTCCGACCCAAAACGCCGCCGCAACCGTGCCGGATTGGGCGAGCGCTGCGCTCTCCTCATTGAACGTGCCGCAATCGAGCATCAACCCCGTGCTGACCGTCTTACCCAACGGGTTACATTTGATCGTGCAGCAAGAGACGATCACGCCGACGGTGACCGTGGTAGGAGGCGTGAAGTCAAATCCTGATCTCGAGACCCCGCAAGGCAAGGAAGGCGTTTCCGACGTGCTGGACGCGCTTTTCTCCTTCGGCACGACGAGCCTCGACCGGGTGGCGTTCGCCCGTGCGCTCGATGACATCGCAGCGACCGAGAACGCGGGTGACAGCTTCTCGCTGACGGTGCTCTCGCCGGATTTCGACCGCGGCATCCAGTTGTTGGCCGACAACGAGCTGCATCCGGCGTTGCCGCCGACCAACTTCAACATCGTGCGCTCGCAGATCGCCTACGAGCTGCGCGGGGAGATGCAGACACCAGACTATCTGACGAATCGTGCGCTCGAGAACGCGCTCTACCCCAAAGGCGATCCCACCCAGCGCGAGGCGACGCCGGACACGGTGACGGCGCTCTCGCTCGACGACGTCAAGGCGTATTTCCAGACCGTCTTCCGTCCAGATCTCACCACGATCGTCATCATCGGTGACGTGACGCCCGACCAAGCCCAAGCATCGGTCGCCAAATGGTTCGGCGCGTGGACCGCGACCGGGCCCGCGCCAACGACCGAACTCCCGAGCGTGCCCGACAACAGCCCCTCCGCTGTGAACGTTCCGAACGCGGCGAGCGTGCAAGACAGCGTCACACTAGCCGAGACGGTCGACATCAGCAGAAACGACCCCGATTACTATGCGATGGTCGTCGGCGATCACGTCTTGGGCGGCGGCTTCTATGCGACTCGCCTCTACCGAGACATCCGCCAGCAAGCCGGTCTGGCCTACACCGTGAGCAACGATCTCAACGTGGGCAAGCTGCGCTCGCTCTACTCCGTGTCCTATGGCTGCGACCCGCAAAACGTCGGCAAGGTCAAAGACATCGTCGTCCGCGATCTCAAGGACATGCAGACGGCGCCCGTCAGCGCGAACGAACTGCTGCTCGCCAAAGCGCTCTTGCTGCACGAGATCCCCTTGCGCGAATCCAGCGAAGATTCGATCGCCGATGGGCTGCTCGAGCGCACGATTGCGGGACTTCCGCTGAACGACCTCGAGCTGTCCGCTCAGAAGTACGTCACGGTGACGGCTGCGCAGGTGCAAGCCGCGTTCGCGAAGTGGATCCGTCCCGACGGCTTCGCGCAGATCACGCAGGGCCCGCCACCGCAGTAACGATGTAGTTCGAGGCCGACCAAAGGTCGGCCGCTACACTACGCCGCGGTAGTAGAGCGCTTGCTCCGCCACCGGAACAAGGCGGCGTTCGAGTTCGCGCTGGCGCTCGGGCGGCATCGGGGCAAACGCTCGTGCCGCAGCCGCGTTTTCGTGGACTTGGTCCACGCTGCTGCACCCGATGATCACCGCGTGGATCGGTTGGCTGAGCGCGTAGTCCATCAGCTCCTGCGTCGTCGGGGCGCCGTCAAACCTGCGCAGCAAGCCGCGCGCTAAGACCTTCATCCCGATCACGCCCATCCCGCGTTCGATCGCACGCGCGCCGACCTGTGTAAGGAAAGTACTGCCCTGCGGTTCGCACGGGTTCACTGGCATGAGCACCATATCGAACGACAGACGTTCGACGGCCGCGGCGAGCACCGCCGGATCGTGGTGGCCCGTCACGCCGATGAAACGCGTCTTGCCCGCGCGCTTGGCCTCCACGAACGCCTCGTACGCACCGCCAGGCGCGCAGATCTCATCGAGCTCCTCCCAGTTGCGCAGATCGTGGAGCTGCCACAGGTCGAGATGATCGGTGCGCATGTTCTGCAGCGTTTGGTCGAGCATGACCATCGCTCCAGCACGCGAGCGGTCGTGCGCCTTGGACGCCAGAAAAACGTTCGCGCGTGCCGCACCGAGCGTCGCGCCGTAGTACTGCTCGCTCCCTGCGTACGCCCGCGCCGAATCGAAATACGTGACGCCTTCGCGCAGAGCCGTTTCGATGACATCGCGCGCGGATGCGCTGTACCCGAAGGTGCATAAAACACCCTCGCCGCCGAGGCCGAAAACCGAGGCGTGCACGCCGGTCGCGCCCAACGTTCGGCTGGGGATCTGCGCAACGTCCATGCTTCGCGAGCGCCTTCGCGTTCGCGTGCAAACGCGCCTCGCGTCACACCCGTCGCACGGCATCCGTGCAGGCGAAACAAAACGCCGGTGGGAAGCGTTACTCGACTGATATGCGATGTGGAACGAGCCGGTTCGCAGCCGGATTGGCGCTTGCCGCGTTGGCGACGACGCTTTCGTGCGCGGCGATCGCACGACCGGCGAGCGCAGCGCCAGCGCCCTCTTTGTCCATGACCGTCGCCGATGCCAATAAGCGCTTCGACGTCAGCGGCGTCGTCGCGTCGGTCAGCTATGTGAGCAACAGCCTCGAACTCGACGCAGGCGCACAGCACGTCACGATAGTGATCACACCCACGACAGCGATCGAGATCCACGGCGAATCCGGCGGCATTTCCGACATCCGGCGCGGCAGCAAGATCAGCGCGAGCGGCGTCGTGCGCAACGGCGCGTGGGTCGCCAACTCCATCGTGGTGCACTGACAACGTCAAGTCCAATGCGCGACGTCTATATCGTCTCGGGCGCGCGCACGCCTATCGGCAAGTTCGGCGGAGCGTTCTTGAGCCTCACCCCCATGGCGCTCGGGGCACACGCGATGCGCGCGGCGCTCGCGCGCGCAAACATCAAGGGCGCGGATCTCGATCTGTATATTTTTGGCAACGTGCTTCGCGCTGGTTGGGGTCAGCTCGTCCCCCGGCAGGCGGCGCTTGCCGCAGGCATACCCGACGCGATCGACGGCTACGCGATTGATATGGTATGTTCGTCCGCGATGATGAGCCTCGCGAGCGCTCGCCAGACAATCGCGAGCGGCGACGCGGATCTCGTGCTCGCGGGCGGGTTCGAATCGATGACCCGAGCGGGCTTCGTCTTGTCTTCTCGCGCGCGTTGGGGCCTGCGCTCGCTCGCTGCAGCGCCGGAGAACCTCGTCGACGTCATGACGTATGACGGCCTGAGCGACCCGACGAACGGCGAGGGGATGGGCGATGAGACCGAACGCCTGGCGCGCGAATACGGCGTCACGCGGGCGGAGCTCGACGCTGTGGCTGTCGCCTCGCACGAACGCGCTGCGCGCGCGACGCGCGACGGCACGTTTGCCCGCGAGATCGCGCCTGTCGAGGTGCAGGGCAAGAAAGGCGCCGAGCTCGTCGATAAAGATGAGGGCATCCGGCCGGACACCACGCTCGAGGTGTTGAGCAAGCTGCGCTCGTCGGTGGCCGGCGGTTCGCTCATGACCGCGGGCAACTCGAGCCAGATCTCTGACGGTGCAGCCGCGCTCCTCCTCGCAAGCGAGCGCGCCGTCAAGGAACGCGGGTTGCAGCCTTTGGGGAAGATTCTGGGCAGCGCCTGGTCTGCAGGCCCCACCTGGCGATTCGCCGAGGCGCCGATTCCAGCCGTGAAAAAACTCCTCGCGAAGATCGGCCTGGGGATCGGCGACATCGATCTCTTCGAGAACAATGAAGCCTTCGCGCTCAGCACCATCCTCTTCGAGAGGCAGCTTGGCGTGTCGCGCGACCGTCTGAACGTCAACGGTGGAGCGATCGCGCTCGGCCATCCTATCGGCGCGACGGGAGCGCGTCTCGTCCTGACCGCGCTCAACGCGCTCGGCCAGCATGGCAAGAAGCGCGCCATTGCGGCGCTCTGTCATGGCACAGGCGGGGGCACCGCCATGGCGATCGAAAGGATCTAGAAAGAGGGGCGATTTGCAATCGCCCCCTACATCTTCTCGCGTCTACATCACGAAGTCGATGGGCGGCAGCTCGGGGATAAGCCTCTCATCCTGCGCGCGTTGCAGGAACAGTTCGATGCTCGCGCGCCCGTCAGGTCCGAGATCGAGCGTGCGCTCGTTCACGTACATGCCCACAAATCTGTCCGCCGTCTCAGCGCGCATCCCGCGCGCGTAGCGCAGCGCCCAAGCCAAAGCTTCGGGGCGATGCGCGAGCCCGTACTCGATGCTTTCGCGCAGATGTCGCGACGCGAGGGCCTTGACGTCTTCCGGGAGCGCGCGCCTTATGGCGTTCACTCCGAGCGGCAGGGGAAGCCCGGTCTCTTCGTACCACCACGCGCCGAGATTGACGACCGAAAATAGGCCAAGCGACTCGTGCGTGAGCTGGCCCTCGTGGATGAGCAGTCCGTAGTCGGCCTTTCCCTCCGCGACCGCTTCCATGATCGTGTCGAACGCCATGACGACCGGTTCGAACTCGCCCGTGTGCAGACGTAGCGCGAGATATGCGCTCGTCATGAGTCCGGGAACCGCGATCGCAGCGCCCCGCAGATCTTTGCTTTCCGCCCGGCGTTTGGCCACGACGATCGGTCCGTAATCGCTCGCGCCCATCGACGCGCCGTGATTGAGAATCGCATAGGTCCGCGCGACGTACGCGTAGGCGTGCACCGAGATGGCGGTCGTATCGAGCCGTCCCTCCTTCGCCCACTCGTTGAGCGTCTGGATGTCTTTGAGGATATGCTCGTAGGAGAGATCGCCCGTCTTCACGTGGCCGCTCGCCAGACCGTAGAACATGAACGCATCGTCGGAATCCGGCGAGTGTCCGAGCGTGAGCTGTCGCGTTGCGTGGATCATGGCAGCGCGGCTTCTTGAAAGGGTTTTTCTTCTCCGCCGATAAGAGCGCTAAAAGTATGAGTCCCGAAGAGACCGCAGGCACCGACAGCACCGCAGCCGCACCCGCCGAGCCGCTCACAGAAGAACGCGTCCGCGCCGAGCTGCGTAATGTTGTGGATCCCGAGATCGGCATCGACATGGTGAGCCTGGGGCTTATCTACGACGTGAAGATCGAGGGGTCGACCGTCTTCGTCACGATGACGCTCACCTCACCCGGTTGCCCCGTCGCCGGCATGTTCCTAAACGCGGTCCATGCGGCGTTGATGTCGATCCCCGGGGTCACAGAAGCCAAGGTCGACTTGACCTTCACACCTCCGTGGGATCCGCGCAGCATGGCGAGCGAAGACGCCAAGATGATGATGGGGATCTACTACTAGTTGCAGCAGCCCGACGGCGCACCGAGCGCCGTTTCCATCCAAAACCTCACGAAGCGCTATGGGACCGTCACTGCGGTTGACGGCTTGTCGTTCGACGTCGCTCCCGGTGAGTTCTTCGGTTTCTTGGGCCCGAACGGTGCGGGGAAGACCACCACGATCAATGCCATCGTCGGCCTTGCCACGTTTCAAGGCGGCACGATCCGCATCTTCGGCCACGACGTCATCGCGGACTATCGCCGCGCGCGATCCCTCATCGGGCTTTCGCCGCAAGAGTTCAACTTCGACCGTTACCTGACGATCGAGGAGATCCTGATCTATCAGGCCGGCTACTACGGCGTGCCCATCGGCCAAGCAAAGCCGCGGACTCGCGAGCTCTTAGACCAGTTCGAGCTGACCGACAAGCGCCGCGCCACCTACCTCGAACTCTCCGGCGGCATGAAGCGACGGCTCTCGCTCGCGCGCGCGCTCATCCACGAGCCGAAGCTCTTGATATTGGACGAGCCGACGGCGGGGATGGACGTCGAACTGCGCCTGGAGCTGTGGGATTTCCTCAAAGCCATCAACGCAGGAGGCATGACGATCTTCATGACTTCGCACTACCTCGAAGAGGTCGAGGCGCTGTGCAACCGTATCGGCATCGTGAACTTCGGCAAGCTGGTCGAGCTCGAGGATAAAGCCGCGCTCATGGCGCGACACGCCGACCAGTCGCTGCAAGACGTTTTTCTCGAGCTCGTAGGGCGCCGCAAGAGTGGTTAACTACGTTGGCCTTGGGACCCTCATACGGCGCGAGCTGAAGCGGACCTACATGGTCATCAACCAGGTCGTGTGGCCGCCCGTCATCACCACCTTGCTCTTCCTCTTCATCTTCGGCCTGTCGCTCGGCTCGCGCATCAAGACGCTCGGCGGCGTGCCATACGTGGAGTTCCTCTTGCCCGGGCTCGTCATGCTCAACGTCATCTCCTCGAGCTACGATGAGTCCGCCTCGTCGATCTTCCAGCAGCGGTTCATGAACTCGATCCAGGAGCTGCTCATCGCGCCGCTCTCGTACGTCGAGCTCATCGTGGGATTCTTGACCGGATCCGTGCTGCGCGGCCTCGTCATCGGCAACCTGGTCATGGTCATCGGCCTGCTGCTGGTGCGAGCGCATCCGAGCGATCTCTTCGTCTACTTCTACTTCATGCTTGCGACGGCGCTTTTGTTCTCTGCGGTCGGCATGATCGCGGGACTGCTCGGCAAGACGTGGGATAATCTGGCGATCTTCACCACCTTCATCATCACCCCGCTGACGTACATCGGCGGCGTGTTCTCGAGCATCGGGCTGCTCCCACCGCTGTTGCGCAAGATCTCGCTCTTCAACCCGATGCTCTACATGATCGACGGCTTCCGCAGCTCGTACACCGGTGCGGTCGACGTGAATCTCTCCGTGGATGCGGCTGTCGTCACCGTGCTCGCCGCTTGTGCGCTTGCGATCGCGTTCTTCTTGACAAAACGCGGAGTGAACCTGAGAGTTTGAACGCGGCCTCGGCCGGCCGCAAATGGATTCACGCAAACCCGGCGAATCTCGGGCTTCATGCCAAACATCATTGCTCTTTGTTGCGCGATCGTAGGTCTCGTTCACACGCAGTCGGGGACGCCGCTTTCGGGTGTCCGGGTGGAATTGCACGGCGTGACCAGCGCCGTCACCTCAAGCGACCCACATGGCCGGTTCGATTTTTCAGCTCAGCCGGGGCAGTACGTGCTAAGCGCGTCGGTGCGGAGCTATCAGCCGCTCAGCATCGCGCTCGCGCTGACCCACGACGTCTCGCTCGACATCGCGCTCGAGCCGCTCGATTCACCGAAACTGCGGCAACTCGGGACCGTGACCGTGGACGGTCGCCTCGTGCCGATCCAGGGGACCATCCCATCGATCAGCCTCACGCGTTCGGATTTCGACCGTCTCGGTGACGATCGCGTCATCGATGGCCTCGAAGCGGTGCCCTCTGTGACCTTCTCGCGCCCGACTGGCGGAGCCGAGAGCGCTGTCTCGGTCGTGTCGCTGCGCGGACCGGATCCCTCAGAAGCGCTGGACACGCTCGATGGCCAGCTCCTCAACGATGGCAACACAGGCGATCTCGATCTTTCGCGCTTTCCGGTGGCCGCGTTCTCTTCGGTCGACCTGACCGAAGGGCTAGGTCCGGAGGACGCTGAGGGGAGCAACACGTTCGGAGGCGCGATCGACTTCGTATCGCTGCGGCCCACCCAAGCCCAGCATTACGCCCTGTCGCTTTCCGCTGGTTCGTTCGGAAGCACGGAGGCCTGGTTCAACACGACCGGCACGCAGGACCGTTTGGGATACGCAGTCGCGCTCGACGACCAAAACGAGAGCGGCTACGTCAACCAGACGGTGCAGCTCTACCAAGCGACACCCCTCGGCACGACGCCGGCGCCCCCATCCCCGCTCGCGTTGGGGTCGTCCATCGCGTCGCACTTGGGTCTCGTGAATCTGGACTGGACCTTCTCGCAGAACGCGGATCTCAACGCACGCGTCTTCACGCTCGGCGACAACCGCGACCTGAGCAGCGCGCAAAACGGCATCGACGGCAATCCCCAGGATTCCACCTTCGGCCTGTTCATCGGCCCAGGTGCCGAGACGTTCGCGCAGGTCATCCGTGCGTACATGCTCGACGGAAGGCTCCCTCTTGGAGCGGGTGAGTTGACGACCTCGCTATCGGAAAGCGACAACAGCGTCAGCGTGAACGGGCAGAACTACTCGACGCCGTACAGCGTGAACCACGACGACCATCGCTACAACCTCTCTGCGGCGTGGCAGCGCGTCTTCGCCAACTCGCAGTTCGCGATCGGCGGGTACACGCGTTACGAGGACCTGAACTTCATCTCGCCGCCAGGGCCTGGGCCGTTCCAGCCCACGATCGGTCAGACGATCAACGTCTATTACGCGCGCGGCGGGTTCGCACCCACGGCAAAGTTGCGCCTGGACGGCGGCGTTTTCGAATCGCGCTACACGTCGTTCGGCTCGAACCTCGACGGGCGCGCCGGCGCCGTCTACACCCTCGACCCGCACACCTCAGTGCGCCTGTCGGTGGGCACAGGATTCCGGGCGCCGCTCTTGCTCGAGCGCTACCAGTTCCCGGCGACGCAACTCACCCAGGACGCGAACGGCGTCTTCGTAGGTCAAGGAAATCCGGGCGAGCACCCGGAGCATGCGACGTTGTATGAGCTCGGCGCCTCGCACGAGTTCTCCGTCGCATCCACGCTCGATGTCTCGCTATATCGCACGAACTTGCGCGATCCGATCGAGATCTTCTATCCGCTCGACGCGACCGCTCCGCCGCCAGGACCTGACTGCACGAATCCGGCCAACACCCCAGAACATCCCTTCCCGCAATGCTTCTCTTACAATAGCAACGTCGGCAACGCGGTGTACGAAGGCACCGAAGTGCGCTTCGTGAGCCGTTTCGCACCCCAGCATCTGTTCCTCACGGCCTTGTACGGCATCAACGTCGCCTATCCGGAAGATCTGAACGCCGCGTTTTCGAATCCGACGTCCGGCGGCAGCCTCGTGGACCAAGCGCAGTTCCTCGGCATCCCGCAACAGCAGGGTTCGCTGCAACTCGACTGGGCCGAGAACGGCTGGCACGCGTCGGCCGCCTCCATCTTCCGCGGCAGGAACAACGAGCTCAATCTGGGGCCATTCACGGTCATCAATGCGTTGATCGGCCGCCAAATCACTCCGCAGGCCGATGTTTCGCTCGCCGGTTCTAACCTCTTCAACGGGGCAGCGGGGCCGTTCACGATCTTCGGCGGCGGTGTGCCGTATCGGGGCGTCATCGCTCAGGGAGCCGACGGCAACCCGATCTACGGGCCGCTGCCCACCGACGCGCTCCACATCGAGCCCGCGGCCGTGCGGCTGATCCTCACGTATAAGATGTAGGCGCAGATAGCGAGCGGCCTTCGAAAGCTTCGATCTGGCGGCGCCGGACGTCCGAGATCGGAATGACCGCGCCTTTCGCGTAGTCGAACATCACTTGGACCGAGGTCATCTCGAAGACGGGTTGGCCCGTGTCGGCGTTGCGGATCTCGTGCTCCATGAGGAAGCTCGAACGGCGCAGCTCCGTCACGCGGCAACCGACGACGAGACGGTCGTGCAACTGCGCCGACGCACGGTAACGCGCGGTGAGCTCTGCCAGAACGAAATCGAAGTCCTCGAGCCGCTCGATCCCGGTCACCTTCATCCAATAGAGACTCCGCGCTGCCTCGGCATACGAAAGGTACACGGCGTGATTGACGTGCCGCATGCCGTCGAGGTCGCGGAAGCTGACGTGGATGGGATGGAAGAACTTGAACCGGGGCGCGTCGGTCACGCGGGACCGTGCGCTACGCCGACTTCTTCATGGGCACGCCGCCGTCGTGCGCTGGCGTCTCTTGGCGCGACAGCAACGTCTCGGAATTGGCGACCGCCCAGTTGTGGAGCTGCTGCAGGATCGGTAAGAGGCTGCGTCCGAGCGGCGTGAGCGAGTACTCCACCCGTGGCGGGATCTCTGCGTACGCTTTGCGCGTGATGAGACCGTCATGTTCGAGGTCGCGGAGTTGGCGCGTCAGCACCTTCGGCGTGACGCCGGCCATGGCGCGCTGCAGCTCGCGAAAGCGCATGGTGCCCTCGCCCAGATTGCCGATGACGATGACTTTCCACTTGTCTGCGATCATCGCGATCGTGCGCTGGATCGGACACGCCAATTTCGTCGAGTAGGTCATGAGGTTCGCCCCCGGAGTCACAAGCCTGAAGGCGACTTAGGTTCCTTTCGGCTCCAGGGTTTCCTTTTGAAAGGGTGCGCTGGGCTAGCCCCGGGCGTTGGAATTCGGGATCAAGTAGATGTGGTTGTCCCGATAGTCCAGATACAGCGTGAAGTAATCCAGAAAATTGTGGCCGAGCAAACCGGCATAATCCTCGACCTCGAAACCCGGATCGTCGACCTCGTACATCACGAACTCGTTGAAGGTCGCGCCGCCGATGCTGAGCGCTTTGACCTGCGTCGGTGTCATCGACATCTCGCCGCCGACGCCGGATGCGTGCATGAACGGATCTGCGTCGAGCATGCGGTGGCCGGCGCCCTGGTCGCGCACCACGTCCGCATGCGCCCGGGCGAACGAGCTGAAGATGATCCCATCGTCCGCGCCGGTGTCGATGATGAAGTTCGCCGGCACGTCACCCACCAGCGCCTGGACTTTCGGCACCCCGTCATCCCAATACGCATCCACGGCGATCGCGTTCGCAGGCGGAACGAAGAGGTACGGCAGCATGGCTTGCACCGTGCCGCCCTTGTAGTCGATCTCGACCATCGCGCTTGCGATGAAGTCGAAACCGAGCAGCCCGACGACCTGTGTATCGCGGTCCTCCTGCGAGTTGAATGACGCCACGTCCACGGCGACATTCTTCATGTGGATCGCGCCGACGCCGAGGTCGGGGATCAACGCTTCGCTATCTTCGAAGTTGCCGGCGGCAGTCTGTGTCGAACGGCCGAATGTCTTCAATCCGAGTTGCTTCGCGACGTCGGCGTCGATGAGGATGGAGCTGGCACCCGAGTCGAGCTGGAAGTCGAGACCGCGCCCATTGATCGTGACCTGCACGATCACGCGACCGTCGACGATCTTCGCCGGCAACTGCACGGCTTGCGTGCCAGCCGGGAACTGGACAAAGTTCGGGTTGGACTGCGGGATATTCAGATCGGCGGCATTGACAGGCTCGTCAAACTTCAAGCCCGTGGTCACGTAGTCGACGTCATTCTGTGAGAATCCGTCGGAGACGTGGACGTGCCAGGCTGCCGTGTATGCGCCCGTCGTGTGATAGTCGTCGAACGTGGTCGTGACGCGCCGATCCGGATAGACCTCGACGGAGCGCACGAGTTCGTAGCTCTTCTTGTCGAAATATTGCCACTCGTGACGCCCACCCTGGGCGTGGATTTCGATGACGTACGCGGCTGGGTCGAGGCTCTCTCCAGCAAGACTCAACCCGATGTCGGAGTTTTTCGTATGCTCGGCAAGCGCAGAATGCGCGATCTCATTTTCCTGATGCGTATCGTGCTCCAGCGTGACGATCCCGTTTTCGTTCTGGTACCAGCGCTGGCCGCCCGACGAGCCGTTCGCCCACGAGACGACCCCAAGGCTCGTGCTTTCCATGTAATCGTCCTGCGAATAGACATCGTGGTAGGTGCCGCTCAGCCCGTACATCTGGACTCGGCCATCTTCAACCATCGTTGCGGGAGCCTTGGAGGAGCGTGCTTTGTCGTATCCGGCCAGCACGGAGTCGAGCGTGGCTGTGCTGGGCACGATCCCAGCCGGCGGCTTGTCGTCAGCCGCACTGGGCTGCGCGAAGGTGAGCGCGCCCATGGCAAATCCCACGACGATCAGACGACGAGCGAGAGCGATGGAGCTCATACCGCCCCTCCGGCGCTTCGGTCACGAAGCGCGACGCAAGACAGCATGCTTGGAAATGCACGCTGCCGACCCGCGTGCTTCGGGTTTCTGCCTGAAGCCAGCCGGCGCCTTTGCACGACGCCCCGACCGACGGAAGCAAAAGGGGCGATTCTTCAATCGCCCCAGTGGTTGTGAACCGCTTAAGAGCGCCTTACGGGCTTGGAATGTCTCCGCATGCCACGTACGTGCTCATGTCCGCGCCCGGTCCCTTGTGGACCACGATCGATCGGGCACCGGTCACGGGCGTTGTCGGCCTGGGAATCGTGGTCACCGATTTGCCGCCGACGACGTTGCTGAGGATGGTCTTCGGCACCGGGTTCAGGTTCGCACACGTGCCGGGATGGATGTGCGCGGGCTGGCTCGCTCCGGCGGGCTCGCCCGTCAGGTTGATGGTGACGACGAGGTTGCCGTCGGCGCCTGGCGCGATGGTCGCGGTGCCGCTCTCACCGGAACCGTTCAGGGCTTTGAGATCGAAGCTCAGTTGCTTCGCGCCTGCCGTCGCGGCTAAGCAAACACAGCAGACGAGCGCGAGGGCCAATGCACTGAAGAGCTGTTTCATCAGAATAAGGCCTTTCTCCGTAAGTGATGAGGGTCGGACTGCGGTTCGCTGCAAGCCTGCCGGTTCCCGTTGGGGCGATTTTCAATCGCCCAACAGGCGTTCTTTCAGGTTCTTGGCAGCGGCTGCGAAGCGCTCGTACGCGCTCGCGAGCGGTTCGATGAGACTGCTGGGGATCTCGGCCGGCTCGGCGAGCGCGCTTTCCGCGGAAGTGGCGGCTTTGGCGAGTTCATCCGCTCCGATGTTGGCGCTCATGCCCTTGAGCTCGTGGATCGCAGCGCTCGCCGCCGCGTGGTCGTCTGAGGCAACTGCTTCCCTCGCACGGCCGATCAGCTCGTGCATCGAGTGCAACGCCATCTCGAGTATCTCGCGGATGGCGTCGCGATCGTCGCCGAATACCGCCGCGAGTCGCTCCGGATCCAACGCGGGCGTCGCGCCTAGATTTGTGTGACCGGGCTCATACATCGCATCGACCCAAACGCTATGCTCGCCTCATGCGTACCGATACTTCAATAGAAGGTCTTCTGAGCTGGACGGTTTCACAATGCGACAGCCCCTTACCCCCGTGACCTCGGCACCCGCGACAAAGGTGGCGTCTGCCGCGCACGTGGGTCCGCGCATGACGGTGTTGATCGTCGACGACAGCAGCGTCAACCTGAAGATGTACGAGAAGCTCGTCGAAGACCTCGGCTGCGCCGACGTCGAATGCTTCTCGAACTCGTCCGGCGCGCTCGCCTGGGTCGGCGATCACGAGGTCGACCTCATCGTCGTCGATTACAAGATGGCCGCTCCCGATGGCGTGGGCTTTGTCAAGGCCATCCGGGCGATGCTCGAAAAAGAGCATGTCCCCGTCCTTATGGTCACGGCCGATCAGGCCAAAGAGGTTCGCCGCAAAGCGCTCGAGGCCGGTGCCAACGATTTTCTCGCGAAGCCGATCGATCCCGACGAATTCACCGTGCGCATCAAGAACATGCTGGCGCTTCGACAGAGCCAGCGGCAGCTCACCGAGACGGCCTCGTGGCTCGCGGACCAGGTGAAGGCGGCAACCGCGGAGCTCGTGGCCCGCGAGCGTGAGACGATTCTCACCTTGTCGATGGCAGCCGAACGGCGCGATCCCGAGACCGCTGCGCATCTCAAGCGCATGGCGCACTATTGCGAAGCGATTGCGCGCGCGGCGCGATTGCCCAAGCCGCAGCAAGAACTGCTCTTAGCAACGTCGCCGCTCCACGACATCGGCAAGATCGGGATCCCCGACGACATCTTGCTCAAAACGGGGAAGCTCACGGCCGCCGAGCTCGCGGTCATGCAACGCCACACCACGATCGGCTACGAGATCCTCAAGGTTGGGCGCTCGAGCACGATGCAGATGGCGGCCGAGATCGCCTTGACGCACCACGAGCGCGTCGACGGCTCGGGATACCCGCGCGGCCTGAAGGGCGCAGAGATCCCCCTCGTCGGCCGGATCTGCGCGATCAGCGATGTGTTCGACGCGCTGACCTCCGCGCGCACGTACAAAGAATCGTGGCCGTTCAACGACGCGGTTGCCGAGATCAATGCGAACGCCGGCCGCCACTTCGACCCAGAACTCGTCACCGCGTTCAACGCGGTGCTCCCGGATATCGCCCAGATCAAGAAACGCTATCCTGAAGAGCGCAGCTGACGGCGCATGTCGATCAAGCTCAGCCACAAGCTCCTCATCATCACGGCCGTGCCGCTCGCCTTCATCTTGGCGCTGCTGTTCACGGTCGACGAGATGCACAACAAAGTCGCCTCTGCCGAGTACTACGCCGAGCGCTCGGAACTCGTCATCGTCCAAGCACAATCGCTCGCGCGCGAACTCGCGCGCGCGGAATCGAGCATCCGTGGCTACGCGCTGACCGGTGACTCGGCTCTCGCCGCACCGTACGACCAAGCCGCCGTCGACATCCCGGATGAGACCGACCGGCTCAAGCAGCTCGTGAACGAGAACCCTGACCAGCTGCTCGCGGCGACGCAGCTCGCTCAGCTGGCCAACGAGATCTTGAGCTCGCTCTCACAAGTGCGTTCGATCCAGGACGAGGGCGCGAAGGATCGTCCCCACCTGCAGGCGGCAGTCATCGCGAGCGCCCAGCTCAACGAACAATTCGTCCACCAGCTCGACCGCTTCATCGCCGACGAACGCAGCGTCAGCACGATGCACGAGACCGCGCTGCAAAACGCCTGGTACGAGTTCGACGTCTTGCTGATCGGCGGCGCGATCGCAGCATGCTTGCTGACGCTCGCCCTCATGACGCTCTTCAGCCGCACGATGGGGCACCGGCTCTCCCTGCTCGGCCAAAAGGCCGAGCGTTTTGCAGCCTCTGGCGAAGTTGGGTCGTCCCTTGGCGGCAGCGACGAGGTGGCTGCAGTCGACGAGGCCTTCCATGCGATGGCCGCCGTCCTCAAAGAGCGCCAGACCACGCTTGCCAACTACAAACTCTTGTCGCAGCATTCGCGCGAGGCGATGTTCTTCGTGCGCCGCGCGGACGCGCGGATCATCGAGGCCAACGACGCAGCACAACGCATGTACGGGTACACGCGCTCGGAGCTGCTCTCCTTACGCGTGCACGATCTGCGCGACCCGAAGGACCTTGCAACGCTCGAGCAATCCATGGCCTCGGCCGACCGCGGGGGCGCCACCTGGGAGGCGCTCAACCGGCGCAAAGACGGCGCCGTATTCCCAGTCGAGGTCAGCGCACAAGGCGCGATCGTCGGCGGCGAGCACATGCTCGTGGGCATCGTCCGCGACATCACCGAGCGCAAGCAATTCGAACGCGAGCGCCAGCGCTACTTCGACCTCTCGATCGACCCCATGTGCATCGGCCATCTCGACGGCAAACTCGTCCGCGTCAACGCAGCCCTCGCAAACGCGCTCGGGCTGACCGAACAACGACTCCTCGCCACGCCGTTCATGGACCTCGTCCACCCGGACGACGTGCCAGGCTCGCTCGAGAATTTGCGCAAGCTTGCAGCCGGCGAGCAAGTAGTCGCATTCGAGGTGCGCTGCCGCGTCAGTGACGGATCGTACAAGAGCATGCTTTGGGATGCGGTGCCCGCGGGCGAGGGTGACCTCTTCTACGCGATGGGCCGCGACATCACGCAACAGAAGGCCGCGCAAGAAGCGCTCGCGCTCGCCAAAGATAAGGCCACCGAGGCTTCGCGGCTCAAGTCGCAGTTCTTGGCCAACATGAGCCACGAGATCAGGACGCCGATGAACGGCGTCATCGGGATGACCGAGCTCTTGCTATCGACGCCGCTCGGGCGCGAGCAATGCGAGTACGCCACCGCCATCCGCGAATCTGGCGCCGCGCTCCTCGCGATCATCAATGAGATCTTGGACTTCTCGAAGCTCGAGGCCGGGAAGCTCGATCTCGAGATCGCGGAGTTCTCGCCGACCGTCGTGGCGGAAAGCGTGGCCGACTTGCTCGCTTCGCAAGCGCGCCAGAAGTCGCTCGCCGTTCAGGCCTTCGTCGCCCCGGACGTGCCGCGCTCGCTGCGTGGCGATGCCGGCCGCGTGCGCCAAGTGCTCATGAATCTGGTCGGCAACGCGATCAAGTTCACGGATGCCGGCCGCGTGACGCTGCGGGTGACCAAGGACGGCGAGCAGGGCGATGCGGTCATCTTGAAGTTCGCGGTGATGGACACCGGGATCGGCGTTCCCAAAGAGGCGCGCACGCGCCTCTTCCAACCGTTCGTCCAGGCCGATGGTTCGTCGACACGCTACGTGGGAGGCACTGGGCTTGGGTTGTCGATCTGCAAGCGGCTCGTGGAGCTCATGAGTGGCGAGATCGGCTTTGAGAGCGAGGTGGGCAAAGGTTCCATCTTCTCCTTCACCGCACGCTTTTCGAAGAGCACCATCGCCACAGTCGATCCGCCACGCACCGAGCTGCGCGGCCACCGAGCGCTCATCGTCGACGACGACGCGATCGCGCGCGAGATCATCTATACCTACGTGACCTCGTGGGGCATGCGCGCCGACAGCGTCGCGAGCGGCGACGATGCGCTGGCCGCACTGCACAAGGCGGCGAACGCAGGGGATCCCTACGATATCGCGATCGTTGATTTCTGGATGCCGCAGATGAACGGGCTCTCGCTCGCCCGGAGCGTCCGCTCCGACCAGCTGCTTTCCGCGACCCGTCTCATCTTGATGACGGCGTTCGATGCCAATCTGCAACGCAACGAGGCTGCGCGTGCCGGCTTTGCGGCCTATCTGACCAAGCCCGTGAAGCAGTCGCAACTCTTCATGAGCATCTCGTCCGCTATCCGCCACGGCAACGCCATGCCGGCGGACCCACAAGCAGCGGCGACCATCTTAGAGCAGCTCGAGCCGCAACTTCCGCCCGTGGCACCGGCAAAGGTGCTCGTGGCCGAGGACAACGCTATCAACCAAAAGCTCACCGTCGCACAGTTGCGCCGTTTGGGCCTGGACGCCGAGGTCGTCAAGAGCGGCCAAGAGGCGATCGACGCAATCAAAAAGCGCGACTACGGGCTCGTCCTCATGGACTGCCAGATGCCGGGCATGGATGGTTTCGAAGCGACGCGCAAGATCCGTGCGTCTGAAGCCGGGACGCGACGCCATGCGACGATCGTGGCGATCACCGCAAACGCGCTCGAAGGCGATCGCGAGCTCTGCGTCGGCGCCGGGATGGACGACTATCTCTCCAAGCCGATCCAGCTCGAGGCGCTGCGCGCCCTCGTCAATCGCTGGCTGCCAGGTATCGGCAAGGAAAGCGCAAGCGCATAGACGGGGCGATTTGCAATCGCCCCCACACAAAGCCCTTAGGGCAGGTTGTTCGCGTCTTTTTGCGCTTCGAGCTCGTCCTGCGCTTGGCCAGTCTCTTGGTCGACGCCGCTTTGGCCGGCGTTCTGCCCTGCTTGTGGTTGCGTATCCACTTGCGTCTGCGCCGCGATGGCCAGCTTGCAGTCTTGCGTGTTCTGCTGGTCGGGGTGCGCATTGCAGTAGCTGAGCATGGTCTGACGATCGCTCTCGTGCGTCACCCAATACTCGACCGAGGTCTTGTCGTTCGGGTCGTGGGAGACGGACGGCGCGAGCATCGACTTCGCCCAATAGCCGATGATTGCGACGACGATGAGAAGGCCGATGAGGCTGAAGTTTCTCATGCCAGGAATATCGGTTCTGCACAACCCTAGATGACCCGGCGAGAGCGCGGTCACTGTGGAGACGGGACGCGGCCCGGCCCTCGCGGAACAGGATGGCTTCGCTTCGTCTCGCGCGGGGAGACTCTTGCATGCGACCTAGAGCAGCGTGGCTATCTCTTTTTCCGAGCGTCTGTGCGTTCGCGTTCGTCCTAGCCGCTACAGGCCAGGCGCAGGGCGGCACGACCGGCGGCATCAGCGGCCGGGTGTTTGACGCCGCAAACCGGACGCCGATTTCCGGCGCGCGTGTGGACATGTCGGCGCCATCGGGCACCGCTGACACGGTGACGGACGCGGGAGGTCGCTACGCATTCCTGTCTCTGTCGCCCGACACGTACGCGTTACGCGTGACGCACGACGGATATACCCCGTCGGTGCAAAACGGCGTGACGATCCAAGCCGACGTCCAAGCGCGTCTTGACATCACGCTCGTCGCGGCGGTGCGCACCATCGGACACGTCATCACCACCGCGCACGCGGGCCTCGTGAATCCAGGCCAGACGATCAACGTCTATTCGGTGTATCCATCGACCTCCGCCGTGGCTCGGCCGCTCGCAGGCCCCGGCGGTGTAGATCAAGCCTATAGCTCGCTCGCATCGGTGCCCGGCATCTACGTACCGCAGGGGCAACAAGGCTGGTATCAGCCCATCTACATCCGGGTCGGAGACCAGGATCAGATAGGCTACGAGCTGGACGGTGTGCCCGTCAACCGCGCGTACGATAACGCCCCAGAGTCGCTCCTCACGAATCTCGGACAGCAAGAACTGCAGGTCTACACGGGTGGTGCAAATGCGAGTTCCGACGGCCAAGGCATCAGCGGCTACATCAATCAGGT
>DASPVP010000060.1:0-2314 GCA_035622315.1 Candidatus Acidiferrales bacterium
GCCTCGCCGTCGCGATAGCGCGCCCGCAGCGTGACGCAGTCGGGGTGATTCGTACGGCGCGCGGCGTTCCAGCGAACCTCGATATCGAAGGACACCTGTCCGCCGAACGGCACCGACACCGTGCGCTTGCTGAACGCGAGCGTCGGATGCGGATCCGCGACCGGTGTCACGCTGACGTCGACGTTGCCTCGGTTCTCGAGCGTGCAGTGCAGCACGAATCCTTCGGCCATGCCGAAACTCATGAGCGGACCGCGCAAGGTGAGCGTCATGGCGAGCTCCTGACGCTCCTCCACTTCGAACGGCCGCACGCACTCCGCGAAGATCACGCCTTCGAGATCGCGCAAGCGTATCGCGGCTTGATGTACGCCGGCTGCGATGGTCGTCTCGCTCTCCGGCGCGAAGACGATCGAGACCGTCGTGCTGTCGCCGGGATCGAGGCTGATGCGGTGCGGATCGGCCCACGCCCAATTCGCCGGTTCCTCCACGATGACCGCGACGTCGTGGCCTTCGCCCGTCTCGTTGCGGATCGTGAGCGGAAACGTCGTCTGCTTGCCCGGCCTTGCGACCCATTTGCCGCCACCGCCAGGCTCGGCGAACTCGAACAACGATCCGGAGTTGCTGTGCTCTGCGTCCTTCATCGCGACCTCTGTCGCCGTCCATCCAGGGGCATGCCGCGCGCGCTGCCGAACGGCATGCGCACCCTTTAGTCATCGGTAATTCGCGGAGCAGGTATGATGGACGAGACACGTGCGGAACGCGATTCTATGGGCGAGATGCAGGTGCCGGCGAGCGCCATGTACGGCGCTAGCACGCATCGCGCGGTCCTGAATTTTCCGATCAGCGGCCTGCGCTTGCCGCGCCGCTTCATTCGGGCGCTCGGGCTCATCAAACTGGCGGCGGCGCAGACCAACGCGGAACTCGGGCTGATCGACCGCGGCATCGCAGACGAGATCGTCGCCGCGGCGCAAGCCGTGGCGGACGGCAAGCACGACGAGCATTTTCCGGTCGACATCTTCCAGACGGGTTCGGGCACCTCGACGAACATGAACGCGAACGAGGTCATCGCGCATCGCGCCGCGCGCGGCGGTGCGTACGGCAAGAAGATCCATCCGAACGACCACGTGAATTTCGGCCAGTCGAGCAACGACGTCATCCCGACGGCGTTGCACATCGCCGCAGCACTCGCCATCAAAGAAGAGTTGTTGCCGGCGCTCGAGACGCTGCGCGCCTCGCTGCAGAAGAAGGCCAAAGAGTTCTGGGGCATCGTCAAGACCGGTCGCACGCATCTGCAAGACGCTACCCCCATCCGCTTGGGTCAAGAGTTCGAAGGCTACGCGGGTCAGATCGAACGCGGCATCGCGCGCGTGCAGCAAGCGCAAGGCGAGCTGTGCGAAGTCGCGCTCGGCGGCACGGCGGTCGGGACGGGCATCAACACGCATCCGGAGTTTGCAAAACGCGCCACTGCGCGACTCGCCAAACTCACGGGTCTGCCCATCCACGAAACGACGAACCACTTCCAAGCGCAATCATCGCTCGACAACGCCGTCGCCGCGAGCGGCGCGCTCAAAGTCCTCGCCGTGTCGCTGACCAAGATCGCGAACGACATCCGCTGGCTCGGCTCTGGGCCGCGCGCAGGTCTTGGTGAACTCGATCTGCCGGCGGTGCAACCGGGGTCGTCCATCATGCCCGGCAAGGTCAACCCGGTCATCGCGGAGTCCGTGCTCATGGTATGCGCGCAGGTGATCGGCAACGACGCCGCCATCACCGTCGGTGGACAGAGCGGCAACTTCGAGATCAACCTCACCATGCCGCTCGTCGCCTACGATCTGGTGCAGTCGATCGAGCTCTTGGCCGCCGCTGCGAAGAACTTCGCCGTCCAAGCCGTCGACGGGCTGAAAGCGACGTCGCGCGGACCGGAGATGGTCGAGCGCGGGCTCGCCATCGGCACCGCGCTCGCACCGATCATCGGATACGACGCCGCCGCGCAGATCGCCAAGGAAGCGGCAGCGACGGGTAAGAGCATCCGTGAGGTCGCGCGCGAGCGCACCAAGCTCTCCGACGCGGAGCTCGAAAAGATCCTCGACCCTGCGCTCATGGTCGAACCGAGCGCGGATCGCGTCGGCGCGGGCGGCGGCTAAGGCGCTAGAACGGGATCTGCGCTCGTCTCAGCAAAGCGAGGACGAGGCGCGCCGGCCGTGCGACCGAGAGGCCTGCGGCGTCGCCGTTTTCGGCGCCCACGAGCATGCCGACCACGTCGCCGCTGCGCGAGAACACGGGTGACCCGCTCATGCCGCGCCACGAGAGGCCGTCGATC
>DASPVP010000061.1:0-32114 GCA_035622315.1 Candidatus Acidiferrales bacterium
CGAGATTGACGCCGCCCTCTTCGGTGAGCCGCCCGACGAGCGTGTCCTTCACGACTTTGGGCTGCTCGTAGATCTCCTTGAGCATGAAGTGCTTGAAGCCGCCCTTTTCGGCGGAGCCGACGTCCCAGTTGATCTGCGTGATCTCGCGGTCGATCGTCTGTCCGTCGAAGGTGGAGATCTTCGCGCCGTCGCGCGTCACGACGACGACCTCGCCTTCCTGCACGACGAGCTCGCGGCGCGTGTAGTTGAGCAGCGCGGGGATGTCCGAGGCGACGAAGGTCTCGCCTTCACCCAAGCCGATGATGAGCGGCGACGCGCCGTTGCGCGCGAACACGAGCTGTTCCGGTGCATCCGCGCAGAGCACGCCGAGCGCGTAGGCGCCGGAGACGCGGCCGAGCGTCTCGCGAACGGCAGCGACAAGGTCGCCGTGGTAGAAATCTTCGAGCAGGTGCGCGACCACTTCCGTGTCGGTCTCGCTCGCGAAGCGATGTCCTTTTGCGACGAGTTCCGCGCGCAGCGCGGCATGATTCTCGATGATGCCGTTGTGGATGACGGCGATGCGGCCGTCGCAATCCAGATGGGGGTGCGCGTTTTGGTCTGACGGTCGGCCATGCGTGGCCCAGCGCGTGTGGCCGATGCCCGCAGACCCGCGAAGCGGGTTGCTCTCCAAGACCTGCTCGAGGTTCGCGAGCTTGCCCACCCGCTTGCTGCCGAGAACCTTGCCCTCGTCGACGACCGCAACGCCCGCGGAGTCGTAGCCTCTATATTCCAGCCGCCGCAGGCCGTCCAGCAAGACGGACACGACGTCTCGAGGCCCTACATACCCGACGATCCCGCACATGCGTTGCTCGAGCTCCTATCCTATGGTCCGCGCCATCATGGCCCGCTTCGACCCATCAGCCTCGCGACCTTGAGCCGTTCCGCCGTCAGAATGGCGCGCAGGTCGCACACGGCAGCCTCGAGATCCGCGTTGACGACCCGATAGTCGAAGTCGGGGAGGGCTTCTTCTTCCTCGCGCGCGATCGAGAGGCGCCGGTCGATGTCTTTGGGGTTGTCGGCGTGTCGCTGTGCTAGGCGCGCCGCGAGGTCGCCCTCCGACGGCACCGTCAAGAAGACAAGCACGGCCTGTTGAAAAAGGCGTTTGATGGCCCGGGCTCCGTTGACCTCAGGTTTGAGGATCAGGTCTCTACCTTGGCCCAGCGACTCCTCGACGAAGCCGCGCGGGGTTCCGTAGAGGTTGCCTGCATACTCCCGCGTCTCGATGAAGAATCCCGACACTGCAAGCTTCTCAAACTCGTCCCGATTTGTGAAACGATATTGAATCCCATCTGCTTCGCCGTGGCGAGGAGCACGCGTCGTGACCGACACGCCGTACGCGAGATCGGGCTCGACCGAGCGCAATCGCTCTATGACCGAATCCTTACCCGCGCCCGAGGGGCCCGAGAGGACCAAAAGCACGCTGCTGCGGATGGACGCTGCGATGACCCTCTCCTTCACGAGTGAGCGCGTGTGAAGCTCGATTCATGGCTCGTCGCGCGGCTCGCTGACGAGCTCGACCGGTCGTTGCGCGGTGCGCGCATCCAGTCAGTGACGGCGCAGCCGAACGCGCTCCTCTTCTTCTGTTATCGGCGGGGCGAGCAGATCGTCTTGCACGCTCGCCTCGATCCGTCGGCCCCGCTGCTTGCGGCATACGCATCCGCCGCGCCGAAAGACCCGGGTTCGGCCGGCTGGTTGGGCGACGTCGCCGGGCTCTTGCGCGGCTGCGTGATCGACGGGATCGCGCCGATCCCGCTCGATCGCGTGATCGTCGCGGACGTGAGTTCACGCTCGGCTTTTGGGGTGCCTTCACCGACGCGCGTCGTGTTCGAACTACAGCCGCGCAAAGCCAATGCCCTCGTGTTGCGCCAGGCACGCGGTGAGGACGCCTGGGTGATCGTCGCTGCGCAAAAACGTTTCGCCGAGGGCGCGCATCGACGCGTTGCGATCGCAAGCCCATACGAGCCACCGCCGGCACGCCGCCCGACGCTCGACCGGCCGCGGTTCATCGTCGCGGCGCGCGCGCTTTCGCTCGAAGATGTCAAAGCATGGGAACGCGCGCTTTCGGGGCTCGACACGGGATGCACACCGGCACTCGCGCGCGAGGTGATCTATCGGGTGGCTCGTTCGCAAGCGTCGGAGCCTGCGCATGCCGCACTGACCGTCTGGGCCGAATTGCGCGCGCAAGTCGAAGCGGCGCTCGCTGCAGCCGGCCCGGTCTTCGCGTGGTACGCGGATGACGACATGCTTGCATGCCATCTCGTGCCGTTGTCGTGGCCAAAAGTCGCTCCCGTCAGCGGGGCCTCGCTCAACGAATGGTGCGCAAGCGCGCTCACACGCGAGGTGAAAAGCGCCCAGGCTTCGACTGCCCCTCCAGTGCGCAAACGATTGGCGACGATGCTCGCGCGCGGAGACGACGAAGCAGATCGCCTGACAAAAACGCTGGCGGATGCTGAGCGCGCCGACGAACTGCGGCGGGCGGGCGAGAGCATCTACAGCAACCTCGCGCAGATCGAACCGGGCAGCGCGAATTTCCGCACCGAGACGGGCGAGGCGGTCGAGCTCGATCCGTCGCTCACCGCCAAGCAAAACGCTGCGTCGTACTTCCGCCGCTACAAGAAGGCACGCAGTGGCGTCCGCGCGATGCGCGCCCGCTTGGAGACGTTACGGCGCAACCGCGAGCACCTGGAGCAGCTCGCCTGGGAGGCCGAGCGAACGGACCTCGACGCCCAAACCCACGAAGCGGCCCTCGCGGAGATCGCCGAGGCAATCGGGATGCGCCGGCGGCAGCGAAAGCCCAAACGCTCTGCGGCGCGCGATCGGGCTATCGAGCTTCCCGGAGGAGCGCTCGCCTACGTCGGAAGGTCGCCGAAAGACAACGAGCGGCTGACGTTCGTGCTCGCCGGTCCCAACGACATGTGGTTCCACGCGCGCGGCGTGCCGGGAGCGCACGTCATCGTCAAAGCGCAGCGCGGCGAACTCGAACCGCAGCAGATCCGCGCGGCGGCGAAGCTCGCTGCCAAGCACAGCAAGGCGATTGGCTCGACCGGCGTCGAGGTGGACTTCACGCAGCGCAAGCACGTGCGCAGGCGCGGCGCCGGCGGCTCCGGGCAGGTTTGGTACACGGACTTTTCGACCGTGCGCGTGGATGGGTGAGCAACGCGCATGTGTAAGGCCTGAAAGGATGGAGCTGCCGCTGCGCCTGCGGGCGCGCTTTTTGCGTGGAACGCGCACCAAGACCGCGAACCGCTTGCGCGAGCAGCTGGGCTGGGAGCAAGCGCCGTTCTCCGAAGAGATGCGCAAGATGCGGCGCCGCTTTGGCGACTACCTCGAGACGCGAGCCTGCGGGCGGCCCTTCATCGTCGATCTTCGCGACACGATCATCGGACCGGCTATCCTCTACTATAACGTTTGGGAACCGGAGAAGACCGAGTTCTTCCGCCGCCTCTTGCGGCCGGGGGATCGCGTCGTCGACATCGGCGCGAACATCGGCTATTTCACCGTCCTGTTCGCGAGCGCGGTGGCACCGGACGGCAAGGTGCTCGCCATCGAGCCCGACGCGGACAACCTGCGCCTGCTCGAGGAAAACGTGCGGATCAACGGTCTCTCTGCGACCGTGCAAGTAGCGGCGGCGGCCGCCGGCGAGCGCTCGGGCGAGCACTACATCCTCGCCGGCACCGGTGTGGCCAATCGCGGCGATCACCGGACATTCGGCGACGCGCCCGGTGGCGGCGCCCGTCGGGCGATCGCGATGGTGATGGTCGACGACTTGGTCGCTGCGTGGCCATCGATCGCGCTCATCAAGATGGATGTCCAAGGCTTCGAGTATTTCGCGTTGCAGGGCATGCTCGCGACGCTGCGCCGCTGCCAGAACATCGCGCTCGTGACGGAGTTCTGGCCCTCCGAAATGCGCCGCGCGCAGAGCGATCCCGAGCGTTTTATCGCCGAGCTGGCCGCGCTCGGCATGGAGGCCTGGACGTTCGAGCGATCGGGCCGCTTGGAGAAGGCAGACGCGCTCGCGCTCGCCCGAGACCTGGAGCCGAAAGGCGGATCAGCAGACCTGCTCTTCCAGCGGCCTGCCGCGTTTCTCAGCGCCTGAACAACGAGAATTTGGGGCGGGCGCTCTGCGTGGCTGGTTCGTCCGGAGCGACGCTAAGGGCTGCCCAGTTCTTTTTAGCAAGCTCGCTCGTGAGATTCGGATCGGCATCGCAGGCGTAGCCGAGCCGCTCGAAGACCGCGCGATGACGTTGCGCGATTGCGTCCGCGACCTCACGCGGCAGGAGCCTGTACCAGATTCCACGCTCGCCGCGCCAGAAGTGATGCGCGTTCTCCGTGTGGATGGCTCTCAGCTTTTCCATGCTGTTCTGAGCGATGACGTGGCTGATGGGGCGCTCAGTCGGCGCGCCGAGACTGGCGATCAGCGCGTTCAAAACTCCTGTGGTGTCGGCCACGAGCTCTTCGTAGCGCACCACCGCCGCTGCGTGAGCGAGCCATTCGACGCTAACCCCGAGGAGCACGCCCGCCCGTTCGCTGAGGGCGTAGTCGAGGAAAGCCCTGTCGGTCGGGGTCGCGCCGAAGAGCGATGATTCATCGCCGCCGTCGCCGCCTACCCAACGCCTGGTCTGACGCTGGTGCTGCGTCCAGGCCAAGATGGAGATGAGCACGTCGAGCGGATGACGCACAGTGACGATGACGCGAACGCCCCGCGCGGCGAGAAAAGCGACGAGTTGCGGGGTCGCGTGCACGTGCATGGAGATCGCAAAGCCAGGCTCGAGACGCTCCCAGTCCAGTTCGTCGAGGGCGTGGGCAGGGTGTTCGGCGAGATCGAGGTTGCCTGCCAAGAGCTTGCGCAGCCAGGTGTTGCCCGTGCGCGGCGTGCAGACGATGAAGAGACGTGCGCCCACCACAAAGTCTGCGGCGGGTCCGAGCGATTTCCTCTTTAGCGCTCGTGGGCCCGCATGAAGAACATGGCGTCGCCGAACGAATAGAAGCGATAGCCCCTGCGCACGGCCTCTGCGTAGGCGTCCAAGACCACCTGCGTGCCGGCGAACGCGCACACGAGCATGAGCAGCGTCGAGCGCGGCAAGTGGAAGTTCGTGATCAGCGCGTCGACCGACGAGACGGTCGCAGGCGGATGCACGAAGAGCGAGGTCCATCGCGAACCGGGCCGGAGGATCCCGTCGCCTGACGCGCGCCACGCGTCTTCGAGCGCGCGCAGGCTCGTCGTGCCCACGGCCACGATCCTGCCGCCGCCGGCGCGCGTACGGGCGATCGCGGCGGCGGTCGCCTCCCCGATCGTGTAGCGCTCGGCATGCATGAAATGCTCGCGCACGTCGTCGGCGCTCACGGGCCGAAACGTCCCAGCGCCGACATCCAACGTGATCGTGGTCCATCCGATACCTGCGGCTTGCAACTCGTGCAAGAGCCCGTCGGTGAAGTGCAGTCCTGCGGTCGGAGCCGCGACCGAACCTTCGGTCCTCGCATAGACCGTCTGATAGCGCTCGCTCGCATTCGGCGGCGTCGCATGGATGTACGGCGGCAGCGGCACGTGTCCGAAACGCTGCATCGCCTCGACCGCCTCGACACCGAAAAACCGGACGATGCGATTGCCGCCCTCTGCCCAGTCGATGACCTCGATCCCAGCCGATGGGCTGAGGCTCAGCCGATCGCCCGGCCGGATGCGTTTGCCCGGGCGCGCCATCGCGAGCCACTCGCCTGGCCGGTCGAGCGAGTGCAACAGCAACACCTGCGCCGCGCCCCCGCCCTTGCGCTTGGGGTGAAAGCGGGCGCGCAAGACTTTCGTGTCGTTCGCGACGAGGAGGTCGCCGGGGCGTAAAAGCGAGCCAAGGTCGGAAAAGCGCAGGTGCTCGAGCGCGCCGTCGGCGCCGACGGCGAGCAGCCGCGAAGCATCCCGGCGATCGGCCGGCGTCTGCGCGATGAGCTCAGGCGGCAGGACGTACTCGTAGGACGCCGTCTTATAGGGGTCGCGCGCGTGCATGGGGTCAGCGCCGGCTTGCGATGCGCAGTCTCGCCGCCTGTGCCGTCATGAGGTGCTGATACGACGCGAGCTGCGTCAGCAGGGCGCCTGGATAGTAGAAATTGAGGATCGCATAGACGCCCAGGCCCGATTGCGCCATGCCGGCCGCTCCGAGCTGGCACATGCCGACGCCGTGCCCAAACCCAGAACCGGCGACGTGCACGAGGCCGTTGCTGTAGCTCAAAGCATGGATCCGCGTGCTCTTCACCACACGCGTGCTCGCTGCAACGCGGAAGGCCGTGGCCGGTACGGCGTACGATCGTCTGCCCGCGACGAACTCGACGGTGAGCAGCCGGCCCGATGCGTCTGCGGGACCGGCCCGCACGTCGGTCACATCTGCGGCGGACAAGCCCTGCGGCAGGTCACTTGAGGTCTGTAGCGCGGTGATGACGCCCGCGACTGCGACGTCTGCGCTCCACGACATATAAGGAGAGAACGGACAATACGGGTCGCGCACGGCCTGCAGGTACGGCTCAGGGTCGGCAAGCGCATGCCCGTCCGACGTGTAGCCGCCATCGCAGGCGGAGTAGTATGCGTTCGCCAGCTGGTTGCCATAGACCATCACCACTCCGCGGGTCGCGTCGACCGCATCCACGACTGGTTGTGACTCGGCGTCGACGCCGTTATAGGCCTGATCGGCGTCCCCCGCGCGCAGGTCGAACCCGAGCTCCTCGTGCGCCCCGAGGTGCGCGACGGCGTAGGTGCGCGCCACCACGGCTTGCGCCTGCAGCGCGGACGCGGGCGTGCTCGCCGCGACCTCGCTGCCGACGACGCTGTACAGATAGTCCTCAAGCTCGACGACGTCGATGATGCGCAGCGACGCATCGTTGTCGCGGATCAAGAGGATGCTACCGCGGTACTCTTGCCCGTCGAGCGTCAGGGGCACGTCGGAGAGCGGCGTGATCAAGATCTGCGATTGCGTTCGGATGCTGCCTGCGAGCACGAGCCCATCGGCGTCTGGGTGGACGTCGATGACCGTCGTGACGTCAGGGGTGAGCAGCGGCGCGCCGCCGGTGAGGTACGGGCGCACGACGAGCCCGCCCGCGGAGGCCACCACGGTTTCGAACTGGTGCTGGAACAAGAGCACGCGCAGGTCCGTCTGCGCCAAGCTCGGGCGTGCGCACAGCACCACGCCCACGGCGCACGCGATGCAGGTAACGAAGCGCTTCACAGCAGCCGGGGGTGTTCGTGTGCCGACGGTTTGCCGAGGTAGGCGCGCGCCTTGGGCGTCACCCGACGCCCCGCTGCCGTGCGCGCCACGAAACCGATCTGGATCAGGAAGGGCTCGACCACGTCGACGAGCGTGCCCTCGTCCTCGTTGAGGCTCGCCGCGAGCGCCGCTATCCCGACCGGTCCGCCGGAGTACTGCTCCACGAGTACGCGCAAGAACGCGCGGTCGAGCGGATCGAGGCCGAGCAGATCGATCCGTTCGAGCTCGAGGGCCGCCTGCGCGACTTCGCGATCGATCGTGCCGGCCGAGCGCACCTCTGCGAAATCGCGCACGCGTCTCAACAGCCGGTTCGCGATGCGCGGCGTTCCACGTGCGCGCGACGCGATCTCGCGGGCGCCCGCCTCGTCGATGCGCACGCCGAGCACGGTGGCCGAGTGCTGCACGATGGCCGTGAGATCGTCGACGCTGTAATACTCGAGCCGATGCACGATGCCGAAGCGCTCGCGCAAGGGCGCGGTCAGCATGCCCGGCCGCGTCGTGGCGCCGATGAGCGTGAAATGTTTCAGGTTGATCTTGATGGTCTTGGCATACGCGCCTTTGTCCACCATAAAGTCGATCGCGAAGTCCTCCATGGCCGGATAGAGGAACTCCTCGACGACGCGGCTCAGGCGATGCACCTCATCGATGAAGAGCACGTCGCCGCGCTCGAGATTCGTGAGGATGCCGACGAGATCGCCCGGACGCTCGAGCGTCGGCCCTGAAGCCTGGCGAAAGGTCGCCTCCATCTCGCGGGCGATGATGTTCGCAAGCGTGGTCTTGCCGAGCCCGGGCGGCCCATGTAAGAGGATGTGGTCGAGGGGTTCGCCCCGGCGCTTGGCCGCCTCGATCGAGATCTTGAGGTTCTCGACGACGTCTTTTTGCCCGACGTAGCGATCGAAGCGCGTGGGCCGCAGCGTGACCGTGATGATCTCGTCTTCGATGCTCTCTGCGGCGTCGACGATCGGGTGCCGTGGCCGCTGATCGCTCGATTCACGATCGGCCGCATCCTTTTGCCCCTCTGGGCGGATCGTGGGTTTCCTCGGCACCTAGTCCGTCCTTCCATTATCGCGCCCCGCTCGTTTGGGCTGCTGGCGGCGGTAGATCTCGGTCAAGAGCTCTTCTGCCGTCGTAATCCCGCTCGCGTGCTGGAGCGCCTCCTTGGCCATCCGGTCGGCTTCGGCGCGCCGGTACTGCAGCTGGAGCAACACCTCGACCGCTTCGGCCACGAAGTCCGGGGTCGCCTCTTCGCGCGGTTGCGTCTCTCCTTGGATCAAACCGAAGCGCGCCACTTTTCCCTGGAGCTTCGCGATGATGTCTTTGGCTTTCTGGCCGCCGATACCCGGCAGGCGCCGCAATGCGGCTTGGTCGCCTGCGTCGATGAAGCGCGCGATCTGCGCCATGGGCAGCGAGAACGCTTTGACCGCGGTCTTCGGGCCGATGCTCGCGACGGTCAAGAGCGCCTCGAAGAACTCTCGCTCCACCGCGTTCGTGAATCCGACGAACTGCGAGCTTCCTCTATTACCGTCGATCTGGAGGTACGAGAAGATCTCAAGCTTGATCGGATCGCCAGGATTCACGCCGTCGAGCTTGTCCGCCACGCAGCGCGGGACCATGACCTCATAGCACAGACCGCCGGCCTCGACGAGCGCCGAGCTCGGCGTCTTCTCGCGGAGGATGCCTTCGATGCGCGAGAACACTACCGTGTTCTCCCGTTGTGCCGCCTGCCATGCGCGATGGCGAGGGCGAGCGCGTCGGTGACGTCGGCAGGTGAGGGTCTGCGTCTCAAGTGCAGCGTCTGCACCACCATGGCGGCGACCTGCTGTTTGCTCGCGGCACCGTTGCCCACGAGCGCGCGTTTCACCGCCGTCGCCGAGTAATGGAAGATCGGGGTGTGTGCCAGCGCCGCTGCGCTGATGAGCGCGCCGCGCGCGTGCGCCATGACGATTGCGGTCTTCGGATAGGCCGTTCTCGAAAAGACCTCTTCCACAACCATCACGTCAGGGCGCAGGGACCCGAGGATTTCGGCGAGGCTGCGCTGCAGTTCGGCCAGCCGTTCCTCGAGGGTGCCGGAGCGGGCAGGCGAGATGATGCCGCCTTCGACGAGCCGTGTCGATCCGTTCGCAAACTCCACGACCCCGTAGCCCGTGCACCGGAGGCTTGGGTCGAGACCGAGGATCCTCATCGCGACGGCCCGAGGTAGAGCTCGACCGAGCCGCCTTGCGCGATTTGCTGACCGGCGGCTGGATCGGTCCTCACGACACGCGCGTTGGGCGGACTGCCGGGAGCGATGTCGATGCGGCCCACGACAAGACCGGCGCGTCCGATCGCCGCTTGCGCGTCTGCCACGCTCATGCCGATCACATCCGGCACCGGAACTGCTGCTTGCGGGCTTGCAGAGGCTGCGGGCGATGCGCTTCCTTGCGGCGTGGGAGAGGCCGGCGCTTGTGCCAACACGAGATCGACCGTCGTGCCCTGCGGCGCTTGCGACCCGGCGTCCGGATGCTGTCCGATGATCGTACCCGGGCTCGTGTCCGTGACCTGCGCGTACGCGATGCTGCCCACCGCTAGACCCGCTTGCCCAAGCGCTGTCTTCGCATCGTCCAAACTCGTGCCCACAACGCTCGGCACCGTGACCGCATTCGGCCCCGCACTGACGTCGGCGCTGATCGTCGAGCCCGGCTGCGTTTGGGAGCCGCCCGGCGGATCTTGATCGATGATCGTCTGGGCGGGGATGTCGACGCTCGGCACGATGTTGATCGAAAGCTTCAAACCGAGTTTCGCGAGCTGGGCCTGCGCGGCCGGGGCTGATTGCGCGACGAGGTTGGGCACAAGGACGAGCGCGGGTCCGGAACTGGTATCGACCATCACGACGGCGCCATGCTCCGTCGGACTGCCGGTGGCGGGGTTCGTGTGCGCGACGAGGCCGGCTTTCACGTTTGCATGCACGGCAGGTCCCAGCTTCGCGTCAAAGCCGAGCGCGGTGAGCTGCGCCATGGCGGCTTGCGGATCTTTGCCGGACAGATCGGGGATCGCCAAGAGCTTCGGCCCTGCGCTCAAGAACAGCGTCACGATGTCCGAGGACCGCACCGGTTGGTCGGGCGCGGGCGACGATCCGTCAACGAGCCCCGCAGGAACCACCGCGTCTTCGTGTTGCGCGAAGTTGATTTGGTCGATGCCCATGTCGTGCAGGGCGGAGACGGCTTCCACTTGCGATTTGCCGGAGAGATCTGGCAGGTGCACGCCCCGCGAGGCCCCTTCACGGGCGGCGATGAGCAGCGCACCGAGCACGACCACTACCACAGCGGCTGTGGTGACGAGCATCGCACGCCGCACGTTCCATACTGGGGCTCGTTCGACAACTTCGTGCTCGGGGGTTTCGGCTGACGGTATCAACGCGCGACGGCGCACGAGCGACGTGGACGCATCGTCGCCCGGTGCCTCGTCGAGTTCGCCCGCGTCCGATCGTCCGCACGATCGCAGGGCCGCGAGCGTCTCGCCGGCGCTTTGGTAACGGTCCTCGGGCTTCTTGCTGAGCAATTTCTTGATGGCGTCGTCCAACGGCGCGCCGATCTCCGCACCACGCTCGATCGGATCGGGGATGGGTGAGTTCACGTGCGCCATGGCCACGCCGAGCGCGGTCTCGGCGGCGTACGGCGGCGTGCCTGTCACCATCTCGAAGAGCACCACCCCCAGGCTGTACAGGTCGGCCGAGGGCGCGAGCGCGCTGCCCGAAAGCTGCTCGGGCGAGCAGTATGGGATGGACCCCATGATCGCTTCGACGCCGGACAGCGTGGCCGCGTTCGCGGCGCGCGCGATACCGAAGTCGGTGACGCGTACGGTGTCCTCGGGCGTGATGAGCACGTTCGACGGTTTGATGTCGCGATGGAGCAGGTCGGCGCGATGCGCCGCACCGAGCGCGAGGCAGATCTGCCGGGCATAGCGCACGGCCGCGGCCTCGGGCAGCTTGCCTTTCCTCGCGATGAGCGCGGCGAGCGTCTCGCCCGCGACGAACTCCTCGACGATGTAGTGCGAACCATCGACCTCGCCGACGTCGTACGTGTTGACGATGTTGGGATGCGAGAGTTTGGCCGCCGCGCGCGCCTCTTCGTAGAAGCGCTGCACGAAGGTCTGATCCGCGGCATGCTGCGGACGCAGAACCTTGACCGCGACCTGCCGGCGCAGCAAGAGGTCGTAGCCGCGGTAGACGACGGCCATGCCGCCCTGGCCGATCACGGCGTCCAGGCGATAGCGGTTGTTGAGGATCGTGTCTATCATTGATAGAGGGTGAGCGCGTCCGCCATGATATTCCGTGCGATCGGCGCGGCCACGACGCCGCCGTAGCCCGAGTCTTCGATCACGACGGCCACGACCAGCCTCGGCGCTTCAGCCGGAGCAAAGCACACAAACCACGCGTCAGGCGCACCTCCCAGATGAGTTGCGGTGCCGGTCTTGCCGGCGACCGTGACGTTCGGCAAGCGCACCGCAGTTCCGGTTCCATAGCGCACGACTGCGATCATGAGATCGCGCATCGCGTCGGCTGTCTGGCCCGCAATGGGCCTGGACCACACGACCGGGATGGTGCGCAACGCGGGTTCACCCGGCTCGCGGATCTCCTTGACGAGCATGGGGCGCATCATGACGCCGCCGTTTGCGATGGTGGCGCCCACGAGCGCCATGCGTAACGGTGTCACGGTGAGGCTGCCTTGGCCGAAGGACATCTGGGCGAGCTCCGAATCTGAGACGGTCGCTGCCGGAGGGACGTTGTCTTTGGCGACCGAGACGGCGAGCCCGGAGTTCTCGCCGACTTGAAAGCGCGCCAGATAGTCGTAGAACGTGTCCACGCCGAGCGCGACGCCGATCTGCGCGAAATCCACGTTGCTCGACAGCGCGAAGGCGCCGGTCAACGACTGGGTCCCGGTCGCCTCGTGCTCGTCGTTGTGTAACGTGAAACCTCCGATATTGAAGTAGCCCGGATCGTGGAAGGTGTCGTCCACATCGAACGTTCCGCTGTCGAGCGCTGCGCTCGCGGTGACCATCTTGAAGGTGGACCCCGGTGGGTAGAGCCCGTCGAGTGCCCGGTCGAGCAGCGGCGCGTCAGAACGGGCGTGCAGCTTGCTCCATTCCGCCACGAGCTGGTTCGGATCGAAGGTCGGGCGGTTGACGGCTGCCAGGATCGCGCCCGTACGCGGATCGAGCACGATGGCCGCGCCGTGGACATCTTGGGGCATCGCCTGATCGACGACTGCCGCGATGTCGCGCCGCAGCGTAAGCACGACCTGGCCGCTTTGCGTTCGCGTCGGCGTCGCCTTTGCTCCGAAGAGGCCCGAGAAGCCCGTCTGATCTTGGTCCGAGCGCGGTGCGAGGATCGAATCGAGCGCCGATTCGAGCCCGGATTCGCCGTAGATCGGCGATGAATAGCCGACGAGTTGGGCGAGCGCGGGGCCAGCGCTGTACACGCGGCGTTCGCCGATGCTGCGGGCCAGCGGCACGCCGGTGGCGTCGAGCAGCTCGCCTCTACCCGCGGCGCTTTCCGCGCGGCGTGGATCGCCAGGGCGGTCCAAAATGGCCTGGCGGTCGACGATCTGATCGCGCGCCAGTTGGATCGCGAGCACGAGGAAGATCCCGGCGAAGACGAGCGCGACGTTCTGGATGCGGCTGCGCATGCGCGTCAACGCACGGCGACGCGTGGTCGCACGTACTCCTGCAAGGGGCAGACGTCGAGCGGGCTTTCGCCCTGCGCGGCCAGCGCGAGCACGAGGGCGCGCACCGTGTCGAGCGAGGTGAGACACGCGACCCCGCTCTCGAGGGCCGCGTGCCGGATACGGAAGCCGTCGGACTGTGCCGAAGAGGTCGCCGCCGCGTTGTTGATCACGAGGTCGACGCCGCTCTCGCCGATGAGGTCGAGCACGTGCGGCGAACCTTCGGCGATCTTGTTGACGCGTGTCGTCATGATGCCGTGCTCCTTGAAGAACGACCAGGTGCCGGTCGTGGCGTGCAGCTCGAAGTCCATCTCGCTCAGCGCGCGTGCGACGGGAAGCGCTGCGGCTTTTTCTTCGTCGGCGATCGAAAGCAGGATGCGCCCACCGGGCGGGGGCAGGACGATGCCCGTGCCGATGAGTCCGCGCAAGAGCGCGCCCGCGTAGGTCCGCGCGATGCCGAGCACTTCGCCCGTGGACTTCATTTCGGGGCCCAAGAGCGTCTCGATGCGCCGCAGCTTGGAGAAAGAGAACACCGGCACTTTGACTGCGACGAAGTCTGGCGGCGGACCGAGGCCCGGTTGCAAGCCGAGCTCGCGCAGGGAGCGGCCCAGCGCTACTGAGGTAGCCGCGGCCACGAGCGGCACGCCCGTGAGCTTCGCGATGATGGGAACGGTGCGGCTGGCCCGCGGATTTGCCTCGATGACGAACAAGTCATCATCTCTCACGATGTACTGGACGTTGATCAAGCCGCGGATGCCGAGCTCGGCCGCAAGCCGCTCGGTCACGTCCGCGATCCTGGCCTGCATCGCGGGCGAGATCGTCTGCGGCGGGTAGACGGCGATCGAGTCGCCCGAGTGGATCCCCGCCCGCTCGACGTGCTCGAAGATCCCGGGTATGCAGATGCTCTCGCCGTCGTAGACCGCGTCGACCTCGACTTCCGTGCCGGCGAGGTATTTGTCGACGAGCAGCGGCGCGCCGGGTAGGATGGGAGGCGCGCTCTCCGCGTACGCGGCGAGCTGCGCTTCATTATAAACGATCTCCATGCCGCGCCCGCCCAGCACGTACGAAGGGCGGACGAGGACAGGGAAGCCCAGCGAGCGCGCGATCTCGCGGGCCTTGCGGAACGAGAGGGCCGTCTTGCCGGGCGGCCGCGCGACCCCGAGCCGCGCCAAGAGCGCGTCGAACTTGCGGCGGTCTTCGGCAAGATCCAATGCCGTTTGGCTCGTGCCCAAAACGGCGATGCCGCGCGCGTGCAGGTCACGCGCCAGATTGATGGGCGTCTGCCCGCCGAAGATCAAGAGCGTGCCGCGAGCGCCGGTGGCCCGCACGGCGTTTTCAACCTCGTCCGCGCAAGGCGGTTCGAAGATGAGCACGTCCGAGACATCGAAATCGGTGCTCACCGTCTCCGGGTTGTTGTTGACCATGACCGATGCGAAACCGGATTCGTGGAGCGCCCAGGCTGCGTGCACGCACGAGTAGTCGAACTCGATGCCTTGCCCGATCCGGATGGGGCCGCTACCGACGACGACGACGGAAGGCCGCTCGGGTTTGCGCAGCTCGTCTTCTTCTCCGACCGTGGCGTAGTAGTAGGGCGACTGCGCGGGAAACTCGGCGGCTGCGGTATCGACCATCTTGTACGCGGTGGCGGAAGCGGGCGTGAGCGATTTGCGCACGGCATCCAAGCTCGTGCCGCAGAGCCGTGCGATGGTGGTGTCAGCGTAGCCGGCCTGCCTGGCGGCGTTGATCGCCGCAGCGTCGCTCGCGCCTGCTTCACGGAGCCGCCCCTCGAGTTGGACGAGCTCCAAGAACTCCCACAACCAGAACTCGTCGATCGCGGTCTGCGCTGCAAGCTCGGCCGGTCGCGCGCCGCGACGCAGACACTCGGCGAGCACGAAGAGCCGCTCGTGCGTGGGTGTGCGCGCCACATCGGCCAGCTCGTCGTCGCTCCAGTGCTCGTAGGGTCCGCCGGTCAGCGTGTCGCGGCCGATGTCGAGGCCACGCACCGCTTTGAGGATTGCAGCGCCGAAGGTGCGCCCGATCGCCATGACTTCGCCCGTGGACTTCATCTGCGTTCCGAGCCGCGTGTCCGCGAGCGGGAACTTGTCGAAGGGCCAGCGGGGGATCTTCACGACGCAGTAGTCGAGCGTGGGCTCGAACGCAGCTTTCGTCACTCCCGTCACGGGGTTGGGGAGATCGGGTAGACGCCGGCCGAGCGCGATCTTCGCGGCCATCTTGGCGATGGGGTAACCGGTCGCTTTGCTCGCGAGCGCGGAGGAGCGCGAGACGCGCGGGTTCACCTCGATGACGAAGTACGCGTCGCTGCGCGGGTCGAGCGCGAACTGGATGTTGCATCCGCCCTCGACCTTGAGATACCGGATGATGTTGATGGCTGCGGTGCGCAGACGCTGGTAGTCTCGGTCGGAGAGCGTCTGGGAGGGCGCGACGACGATGGAGTCGCCCGTGTGTACGCCCACCGGATCGATGTTCTCCATGTTGCAGATGGTGATGCAATTGTCGTCCGCGTCGCGCAGGACTTCGTATTCGATCTCTTTCCAGCCGAGCAGTGAGGACTCGAGCAGTACCTGGTGGATGATGCTCGCGGCGAGGCCGGTGCGTACCGTCGTCAACAGCTCGGTCTCGTCGTGGACCGCGCCGCCACCGGTGCCGCCAAGCGTGTAGGCGGGCCGCACGATCAGCGGATAGCCTTGCTCGTGCGCGAACTCGAGGGCTTGCGCTTCATTGGTGACGATGGCCGAGCGCGGGACCGGCTCGCCGATGTGCTGCATCGCTTCCTTGAAAAGCTTGCGGTCTTCAGCCAGCCGGATCGTGCGCAGCGGCGTGCCGAGCAGTCTAACGCCGAAGCGCTCGAGGGTGCCGCGCTCGGCGAGCGCGACCGCGAGGTTGAGACCTGTCTGGCCTCCCAGCGTCGCGAGCATGGCGTCCGGCCGCTCGCGTTCGATGATCGCTTCAACGTATGCCGGCACGAGCGGTTCGAGATACACGGCATCCGCCATCTCGGGATCGGTCATGATCGTCGCCGGGTTCGAATTCACGAGGATCACGCGCACGCGCTCCTCGCGCAAGGCGCGACACGCCTGCACCCCGGCATAGTCGAACTCAGCCGCTTGGCCGATGATGATCGGTCCCGAGCCGACGACCAGGACGGAGCCGATCTGCGCGTCGCTCACCTAGGGGCTGTCCTTGTGACTGCGGACCGTGGCCAAGAAGTCGGCGAAGACGCCTCGCGCGTCCGACGGACCGGGCGAAGCTTCCGGGTGGAACTGCACGGATGCGATTGGGAGCCGGCGGTGGCGCAGGCCCTCGTTCGTACCGTCGTTGAGGTTGATCAAAGTCTGTTCGACGTCGGGCGGCAGGGTCGCGGGATCGACGGCGTACCCATGGTTCTGCGCCGTGATGATGACCTCGCCGCTACGGGTGTCCATCACCGGCTGGTTGCCGCCGCGGTGTCCGTACTTGAGCTTGAAGGTCTTCGCCCCCAACGCTTCTGCGAGCAGTTGGTGCCCGAGACAGATCCCGAGCATGGGCAGATCTTGGTGCGCGATTGTGTCCTTTAGCGTGCCCACGACCCGCTCGAGTTCCGCCGGGTCCCCGGGGCCGTTGCTGACCACGAGCCCATCCAGATGCAGATCGCGCAACTGCGCGCTCGTCGAATCATAGGGCACTTCGACGACCTGGGCGCCGGAATCCACGAGGCAGCGCACGATGTTCTCCTTGGTGCCGCAGTCGAGCAGGCCTACGCGCAGCGCGCCGGCGCCGTCTGTCTTGTCGCGCCGCACAGAGACCGAGCGCACGAGCCCTGGCGTGTCGAGCGGCTCGCCCAAGTAACGTTGCAAGCTTGCGGGTGCCTCTTTCACAGCCGCTGCGCCCACCGCGAGCACCGCTCGCATGGTGCCGGCTTCGCGCAAGCGTGTGACGAGCGCCCTCGTATCGATGCCCTCGATGCCGCGCACGTGGCTGTGCTCGAGCCACTCAGGGAGCGTGCCTTTGCTGCGATAGTGGTTGGGGTGGCGGCTCACGCGCTTGAAGACGGCGCCGGCAACACAGATGGTCTTGTGCTGGCGGACCGCTGGGTCGAGCCCATAGTTGCCGATCAATGGATAGCAAAAGACGAGGATCTGACCCGCATACGATGGATCGGTGAGCGCCTCTTCGTAGCCAGTCATGCAGGTGTTGAAGACCGCTTCGCCTTGCGAGAGGCCGTCGGGTCCGATGCCGGCGCCCGCGTATGAGGCCCCATCCGCGAGCAGTAAGAGGGCAGGGCGTTCGCTCACGACCGCACCTTCGTGCTGCTTCGAGCGAGCGCGCTGGCCGAGAGATCGCCCTCGCGCATCACGATGTTGCCGCCGACGACCACGAGCAATGGCTTCACGGCGAACGTCATCCCTTCGAACGGCGTCACGCGGCCTTTGGAGCGGAAGTCGCGAGGTTCGACTTTCCAAGGCCGTTGCATGTGCAGGCCGGTGATGTCGGCCGGTGCGCCGACGGCGAGCGTGCCGCCGGGCACGCCCAAGAGCTTGGCTGGATTGGTCGAGAAATTCGCGACCATGACGGCGAGCGGCACGTCCGGCAGCGCGTGGAACGTAGCGGCGACGGCGATCTCGAGACCGCTGAAGCCGACGCAGGCGTGCGCCAGCGGCGCGTCCTTGTCTTCCTCTGTATGCGGGGCATGGTCGCTCGCGAAGACCGTGATGACGCCATCGACGACGGCTTGGCGCAGCGCCGCCGAATCGTACGGCGTCCGCAGGGGCGGATTGACGCGGTTGCGCGCGCTGAAGCCCGCGAGCAGCTCGTCGTGGAGCTGGAGATGATGCGGCGTCACTTCTGCCGAGACATCGATCTTGGCCGATCGAGCCCAGCGCAGCACTTCGACGGTTTGCGCAGCGCTCACGTGGCAGAGATGCCAGCGCTTTCTTGTGGCTTGCGCCACGAGGATGTCGCGTGCGGCGACGGCAGCTTCGGCCACGGGCGGCGAGCCTGCAAGCCCGAGCATGTCGCTCGTTGCTCCCTCGTTCATGACGGCATCGGAGAAGCTTGGATCCTCGCAGTGCGACAAGAAAGCTTGCGGCAGATCGGCTGCATAGCGGGCGGCAGCGTAGAGCGCCTTGAGCGATCGGGTCGCGGCTCCGTCATCAGAGAATGCGACCGCTCCGGCCGCGGCCATGCCGCGCAGCGGCGCGATCTCGAGCCCCTCGCGACCAATCGTGATCGCCCCGATCGGATAGCAGTGCGGACCTCCTGCGGCTTTCGCGTCGCGCACAAGCGCCGCGATGCGTTCCGGCGTGTCGAGCGGGGGGCGTGTGTTCGGCATCGCGGCGACGGCCGTGAAGCCGCCGGCTGCGGCGGCTGCTAGGCCCGTGACGAGCGTCTCCTTCGCGGGATCGCCCGGCTCGCGTAGATGGACGTGAGGATCGATGAACCCCGGGCAGAGCACCATGCCCGCGCAGTCGATGCGCTCGCAGTCGGCGTCGGTCGTCGCAGGAGCGCCCTCGAGGAGCGCGGCCACGACGCCGCGGCGCACGACGATGGTGCGGATCGCATCGAGACCTGTGGACGGATCCACCACGCGTCCGCCGACGAAGTCGCGGTTGCCGCTGCGATCGAAGTGCACGCCGATCACGCGACGCGTTCCTTCGTCTGCGCGCCAAGTTGACGTTCGAGACACGCCATGCGGACGTAGACGCCGTTCTCCACTTGCCGCTCGATGCGGCTGCGCTCGCCGCGGACGAGCGAAGAGTCCAGCTCGAGCCCGCGATTGACCGGCCCCGGGTGCATGATGATGGCGTGCGCGGGCAGCGCTTTCGCGCGCGCGGTCGTCAGGCCGTAAGATCGTGCCAGATCCGAAGGAGGCGGCATGTCGCCGGCCGCGCGCTCGCGCTGGATGCGCAGCAGCATGACTGCGTCGGCGTGCGCGAGCACACTGTCGAGATCGGTCTCGAGCTCGGCGAACCCCCAGGCGGGCGCTTTCGGCGGCAAGAGCGAGGGTGGGCCGCAGAGGATCACGCGCGCGCCCAACGCGGCGGCGGCTTGCGCGCTCGAGCGCGCCACGCGGCTGTGCCTGATATCGCCGGCGATCACGAGCGTGCGACCCTTCAAGTCGCCGAATTCCTCGACGAGGGTCATTGCGTCTAAGAGCCCTTGCGTCGGATGCGCGTGCGCGCCGTCGCCTGCGTTGAAGACCGAACCTTCGAAGTAGCGTGCGAGCATGTGAGGAAACCCAGCTTCGGCGTGCCGCACGACGACGGCGTCCGCGCCGATCGCACGCACGGTGCGCATCGTGTCCTCGAGCGATTCACCCTTGACGAGCGAGGACGCGTCCGAGCGGAAGTCTATCCAGGTAGCTCCGAGACGTTGCGCCGCCACGGCGAAGCTCGTGGTCGTCCGCGTGCTCGGTTCGAAGAACATGCCCATCACGATGCGGCCGCGCAAGCGGATGCCTTCATTCGGCACGCCCGCCTTGAACTGGCGTGCGCGCGTTATCAACGCCTCGATGAATGGCTTGTCGGCGTCATCGAGGTCGAGGAGGTGGCGCGACTTGTTCACGTTCGCTCGTAGATGACGACGCGGTCCGTCGGACGAGGCTCTCTGCCGAGTTCGACCTCGACGTGCTCGTCGCGTGCGGTGGGTACGTGGCGTCCGACGTAGTCGGCAGCGATAGGCAGCTCGCGCAGTCCGCGGTCGATGAGCACGCACAGCCGCGCGACTCGCGGACGGCCTAGATCGGTGATCGCGTCGAGCGCGCTGCGGATGGTGCGGCCGGTGAACAGCACGTCGTCGACGATGACGACTTCCTTGCCCGAGACATCGACCGAGATGTCGCTGTCCGGCATGTCGCGCGCGGCGTCGTCGTCGCGGTAGATCGTGATGTTGAGGAAACCGACCGGGACGGAGACACCGGTGCGTTCTTTGATCTGGGCGTGGATACGCCGCGTCAGGTTCTCGCCGCCGGCGCGGATGCCGATGAGAACCAGGTCGGCGCTGGCACCGTGGGGCTCGACGATGGCCTGGGCGAGCCGCTCGATCGTGCGTTGCAGCTCCGCAGCCGAAAGAACGACCCTCTTCTCTTTGAGGGTCGTCGCAGGCGCCTGTGCCACGTGGGGTCCAGCCCTTTCCCGCTCTCTCCCTTGCCTGTCCCTTGGCTATGTAGCGGCCGACCTTTAGGTCGGCCCGTCGAGGGAGGAGAGCCTTTCTGAAGTCTTCTCGAGAGTTGCCCGTAGTTGGGCGAGCCGGGCTTCTTCTTTCTCGACCACGGCGGGGGGCGCCTTCTCTTTGAAGCCGCCCGTGGCAAGCTTGCGCTCGAGCGCATCGATGTCGTTGTGGAGTTTGTCGACCTCCTTGCGCAGGCGGTCGCGTTCGCGCTCGATATATGAGGTGTCGACGGGGAGGAAGACCTCGACCGTCCCCATGCGGCGCGACAGGGCGGCCTGCGGCTTGCCATCGGCGATCACACGATCTGCCCGCGCCAAGGTCCGTACGATGGTCGCCTCGCGGGTCAGCAGCGCGAGCAACGACGGATCGGCGCCCACCACGGTGACGTCGCGCAGCTCACGATACGGCAACTGGGGAACGGCTCGAAGTTCCCGCACGGTTTCTCCAAACGCGAGGAGCGTGCCCATCTCCTTGCGCGCGGGTGTATCCTCGCGGCCGGCGTCGTGGGGCCAGGGCGCGCGCTCGATGCGGTCTGCCTCGTGCGGGAGGTGCTGGTAGAGCTCCTCAGTGAGAAACGGCATGAGGGGATGCAGCAGTTGCATGGCCGCGCTCAGCGTGCGTGCCAGGACGGGAGCTCGGGTGGCCTTGCGGTCCTTGGCGATCTCGATGTAGACATCGCAGAGCTGATTCCAGATGAACGTGTACGCGGCTTGCGCCCATTCGGAGAAGTCGTACGCCGCCGCCGCGCGCTCGATGCGCGCGATCGTCTGCACGAGCGCGTCAAGAATCCACCGGTCCGCGAGATCGAGCTCTGTCTCCGCCGGCAGCTGTAGGGGGCGACCGGCAAGTCGCCCCTGCGCGTCGCTGATCTCCGGGAACGTGGTCAAGGCGAATCGGGTGGCCTGCCAGATCTTGTTGCCGAACTTGCGCGCGTCCTCGCATCGTTCGATGGAGAAACGTACGTCTTGGCCAGCGTGCATCTGCCCGACGATGCCGAAGCGCGTCGCGTCGGCGCCGTATTCATCCACGAGCTCCATCGGATCGAGCGAGTTGCCGAGCGACTTGCTCATCTTGCGGCCCTGCTCGTCCATGATGAGCGGGGTGACGAACACCTCGCTAAACGGCACCTTGCCCAAAAAGTGCAGGCCCATCATCACCATGCGCGCCACCCATAAGAAGATTATCTCGCGCGCGGTGACGAGCAGTTGCGTGGGATACCAGACCTCGAGCTCCTTTGTGTGTTCGGGCCAGCCGAGGATGGAGAACGGCCACAGCGCGCTCGAGAACCACGTATCGAGCGTGTCCTCGGAATGGGTGAGCTCATGCAGGCCGCAGGTCGCGCACTTTTGCGGCTTGCGTTCCGCGACGTTGACGTGGTCGTTCGCGCAGTACCACACGGGAAGACGATGGCCGAGCCAGATCTGTCGCGAGATGCACCAGTCGCGGATGCGTTCGAGCCAGCTCTCATAGTCGCGCTTGTAGCGCTCCGGCACGAAGCGCACGCTGCCGTCGCGAGATGCGGCGAGCGCCGGCGCTGCGAGCGTCTTCATCTTGACGAACCACTGCAGTGAGAGCAAGGGCTCGATCACGGTGTCGCAGCGGTAGCAGGTGCCTTGCGAAATCTGGTGCGGCTCCTCGCGGACGAGCAAGCTGCGCTCGCGCAGTGTCTCAACGGCTAAGTCACGCGCCGCGAATCGATCGAGACCGACGAACTGCGGCTCGACCGCATCGGTCATCTTCGCATCGAAACCGATGACCGAGGTCCCTGGGAGTTCGTGGCGTTCGCCGATCTCGGCATCTGCTTGATCGTGGCCAGGCGTGATCTTCAACGCGCCCGTGCCGAAGTCGCGTTCAACCGCCGCGTCGGCGATGACGGGGATCGGTGCGGGGAGCAGCGGCCGGATCACCTTCGTGCCGACGAGCGCGGCATAGCGGGGATCGTTCGGATGGACGGCGACCGCGACGTCCGCGAAGATCGTTTCGGGGCGCGTGGTCGCGACGACGATGCCGTCGGAGCCGTCTTCGGCGCGGTAGCGCACGAAATAGAGCGTGCCTTGTGCATCCTCGTGCTCCACCTCGCTGTCGGAGAGCGTGGACTGGCAGTGCGGGCACCAGTTGACGAGTCGCAGGCCGCGATAGATCAGGCCCTCGCGATAGAGATCGATGAACACCTTGGTGACGGCTCGGCTCAGGCCCGCGTCCATGGTGTAGCGATCGCGCTGCCAGTCGGGTCCGAAGCCGAGCGCCCGGAACTGCTCGTAGATGATGTGCCCGTAGGTCTCGCGCCAGAGTTTGGCACGCTCGCGGAACTTATCTGGCCCCAGGTCGTAGCGAGTCATGCCTTCCTTGGCGAGCTCTTTTTCGATGACGTTCTGCGTGGCGATGGCAGCGTGGTCTTGGCCCGGCAACCAGACGGCGTTGTAGCCGCGCATCCGGTGATAGCGGGTGAGGACATCCATCGGTGTGTAGGTAGACCCATGGCCCATGTGTGCTCGGCCGGTGATGTTCGGCGGGGGCATGGCGATGACGAACGGGGGCTTCGAGGGGTCGGGCTCTGCGTGAAATGCGCCCTCGGCCTCCCATAGCGCGTACCAGCGCGCCTCGAGCGCTTCCGGGTCGTACTTATCGGCAAGCGCCGCGCCGGGGGCGTTTTCCGTCGCCATCTGCTCGTTGTTCGGGTGCTGCCGGGCCGACCCTGCGGCCCGGCCCTTGGCACATCTCACTTGCCTCTCACCATGGTCTCACCGCCGCCCAACAACGATTGCGGTGGATTCTTGGTTTAATAGGTGAGAAGGTTACACCTGACGGTTGGGGGCCGCAGGGAGCGACAAACACCCATGATCGAGTTTCGTAAGCGCACGGCGACCAAAGGGATCGAGAAGTGCCATCCGGCCGAGCTGCCGGCTGAGTTCTACAACGTGACGAACCGCTGGAGCGGCAGCGTCAATGGAAAGCTGATCATCATCTACGCCGGCTCGCTGCGGCACAACCCCGCCAAAGGCGTGCTCGTGATGCGCACCCTGCCGGACGACTCCAAACGGATTGCGGGCAAGCACTGCACGGTGCCGACGAACCGCGGATCGCTCTTCATACTCGAAAGCCAGGGGACCCGGTTGCTCATCGGCATGGCCGATGGCGGCAGCTTCTGGTTCGAGATCCCAAACGCGCTGCGCCACGCAGCGTAACACCGCTCGCGCCGAACCCGACGCCGACCCAGATGTAGCGGCCGACCTTCGGGTCGGCCCGCTCCTTTCAATTGCGCTCCATCCAGACGAAACGGCGGACCTAAAGGTCCGCCGCTGCATTTCTCTGCGATGGGTTCGCGCGATAGGTTAGGCGGGCACGTCCTTCGTCTGGCCGGTGGGGATGAGCACCGGGGTCTGCGCCGCTTCGATGACTTCCTTATTGATGATGCACTTCTTGACGTTCGTCAGCGACGGCAAGTCGTACATCACATCGAGCATGACCTCTTCGAGGATAGAGCGGAGGCCGCGCGCGCCGGTCTTGCGCGCCTGAGCGCGATGTGCGATGGCGACGAGCGCCTCTTTGGTGAACGACAGCTCGATGCCGTCCATGGCGAAGATCTTCTGATACTGACGGACGAGCGCATTGCGCGGCTCGGTCAGGATGCGGCGCAGCGCGAGCTCATCGAGCGGGTCGAGGGTGACCACGATCGGCAAGCGGCCGATGAACTCCGGGATCAAGCCGAAACGCAAGAGGTCCTCAGGCAACAGCGCCTGGAGCAGACGGCTGGTCTTCTTCTCGCCCTTCGTCTCTGGCACCGCGCGGAAACCGAGGCTCTGGCTCGAGACGCGGTTTTCGATGAAGCGCTCGAGTCCGTCGAACGCGCCGCCGCAGATGAAGAGCACGTTGGTCGTGTCGATCTGGATGAACTCTTGGTGCGGGTGTTTGCGTCCGCCTTGAGGCGGCACGTTTGCGGTCGTGCCCTCTAAGATCTTGAGGAGCGCCTGTTGTACGCCTTCGCCGGAGACGTCGCGCGTGATGGACGGGTTCTCGCTCTTGCGCGCGATCTTGTCGATCTCGTCGATGTAGACGATGCCCTTCTCAGCGCGCTTGACGTCGTAGTCAGCGGCTTGGATGAGCTTGAGGAGAATGTTCTCCACGTCCTCGCCGACATAGCCAGCTTCGGTGAGCGACGTGGCGTCGGCCATCGCAAGTGGCACGTCCAAAATCTTCGCGAGCGTCTGCGCGAGGTACGTCTTGCCCGAACCGGTGGGTCCGATGAGCAAGATGTTGCTCTTGTGAAGCTCGACCTCGTCGTTCTGGCCCGAGTTGTTCGAGTTGATGCGCTTGTAGTGGTTGTACACCGCGACCGCGAGGCTCTTCTTCGCGCGATCCTGTCCGATGACGTACTGGTTGAGAATGTGGTTGATCTCTTTGGGTTTGGGGATGTTGCGCAGCCGCAGGTTCTCGTCGACGTTCTTATAGAGCTCCTCTTCGATGATCTCGTTGCAGAGCTCGATGCACTCATCGCAGATGTAGACGCCTGGGCCGGCGATCAGCTTGCGCACCTGCTCCTGCGACTTGCCGCAGAAGCTGCACTTAAGCTGACCTTTTTCGTCCCCGAATCGAAACACGCTGAACTAACCGCCTGACGGCTTTGGCGCGCTCGCATCCCGCGAGCTGCGGCTGATGACTGAATCGACGAGTCCGTACTCCACGGCTTCCTCCGCGGTCAGATGGTAGTCCCGATCGATATCGCGCTCGATCCGTTCGAGCGGTTGTCCGGTGCACTGCACGTAGATGTTGGACAAGATCTTCCGCGTATTCAAGAGGTCTCTCGCGTAGATCTCGAGGTCCGTCGCCTGGCCGCCGACTTGCGACACCCAAGGCTGGTGGATGAGTATCTTCGAGTACGGGAGGGCAAAACGCTTTCCCTTGGCGCCGCCCGTGAGCAGAATCGACGCGGCGCTTGCTGCGAGTCCCGCGCAAAACGTCGCGACGTCCGGTTTCACGAGTTGCATGGTATCGTATATGGCAAGACCCGCGGTCACGCTGCCGCCGGGACTATTGATATACATCTCTATGTCTTTATCGGCATCTTCTTTTTCGAGGAATAGAAGCTGTGCGATCGCGAGGTTCGCCAAGTTGTCGTCGATCGGGCCTCCGACGAAGATGATACGCTCTTTCAGCAACCGGGAAAAGATGTCGAAAGCGCGCTCTCCCCGGGCAGTTTGCTCGACGACCATTGGTACCAAATGTCCCATTGTGATCCCCTACTTACGTGGTAGCGACGGTGGCAACCGGCGCGTCGCTGACGCTCGCTTGTTCCACCAAAAAGTCTAACGCTTTTCCGCGGCGCACCGTGTCGACGATCATCCCGAACCCGGTCGTCCGGCGCAGCGCCTCGATGACGGCTTCGCGGCTCTGGCCATACGAGCGCGCCATTGAATCGAGCTCTCTTTCAATATCGGCTGTCGTGACCTCGAGCTTCTCCCCTTTAGCCACTTCTTCGAGCAACAATGCGCTTTTCACGCGGCGTTCCGCTTCGATCCGGTACTCCGCACGCAGTCCCGCTTCGTCGGTTTTCTTGGCGGCCAGATACTCGTCCCACGAGCGATCGATGCGCTGCATGTAGGATTTTGCATCGGCGACAAGATTGTCGATCTCACGCTCGACGAGGACTTCTGGTAACGGGATGTCGTTGCGAGCGACGAGAGCGTCGAGCGCCTGGCGCTGCATCTCCTCACGTGCGCGCGCGGAGCTCACCGCTTCCAATCTGTGGCGCACGTCGTCGCGTAGTTCCGCGATCGTGGTGCGGTCGGAGACGGTGCGCACGAAGTCATCGTCGAGCTCGGGCAGCACCGCGCGTTTGATCTCGTGCACGGTGACGTCGAACGTCGCCTCTTTGCCTGCCAGCTCGGTAGCGCGATAGTTCGCGGGGAAGGTGACGCGAAGGGTGCGCTGCTCGCCGGCCTTCTGCCCGTGGAGCTGTTCGGCAAAGCCGGGCACGAATCGATCGGCGCTCACTTCTGTCGTGTGGTTCGTCGCGGTGCCGCCTTCGAACGGTTGGCCGCCGATGCGCCCTTCGTAGTCGAGCGTGACGACGTCGCCGTCCTCGATGCCGCGATCTTCGACCGGTTCCAACGAGGCGGCGCGCTTGCGCAGACTCTCGATGCTATGGTCCACGTCCGTATCGCTGACGACCGCTGCGTTGCGAGTGACTGGGATGTTGCGGTAATCTGCGAGCGCGATCTCCGGCCGGACCGCGACCTTGGCCACAATGGTGACGCCTTCGCCTGATTTTCGATCGAGGTCGATGTGCGGACGGTCCACAGGCTCGAGGCTGTGCTCTTTGAGCGCGCTCGCGTACACTTCGGGCACGAGATCCTCGAGCGCTTGGCTGTCGATGCTCTCGGCGCCGGCGTGTTGTTCGAAGATCTTGCGCGGCACGCGCCCCGCGCGAAAGCCGGGCAGTTTGAAGCGTTGCGCGAGCTTGCGAAACGCGCGATCTTGGGCGGCGGCGTACTCTTGCGGAGAGACGTGGATTTCGAGCTCGACCTCAGTGGGTCCGAGCTTCTTGACGGAAGCGCTCAACGTGACTTGCGCGATAGACGGTGCATAGGGATAAGTCGGCTTCGACCGGCCGTGGGGCTCTCCTTGAAGGTGTTGCGGGACTGCAAGACGTGGAGCGGCGGACCTGCAGGTCCGCCTCGATGGAGCGGAAGACGAGATTCGAACTCGCGACCCTCGCCTTGGCAAGGCGATGCTCTACCGCTGAGCTACTTCCGCGATGGTGGTCGTTCTTAAGCGGTTCGATGCGTTATTCTTGCGGGGGAAGGCCGCCACGCGAGACGAAAGCCGCTGCATGAGCGACAGCTCGATGGTTTTTCTCGTCCTCACGCTCGGCGGTCTCTTCTACATAGGCCTCATGTTGTGGACGACCGTGATCAGCGTCCGCGAATCCCACGCGAACGACCCCCCGCCGAATACGCATCATTAAACGCAAAACGCATCATCAAATGAAGAGGGGCGATCTGCGATCGCCCCTTTCGATATCCGAAGCTACTTGAGTGCTAAGGGTTGTTGCAGTTGCAGCGCGACCTGCGAGCCTGCGGGTACGCTCAAGTCTTGCTTCGCATTCGATGTGAGAACGTAGCCGCCCGCAGCCCCGAGCGCTCCGCCCGCGTTCGTACCCAGCCACTTCCCGACGATATTCCCCACGACCATCCCAGCCGCTGCACCTGCAGCTTCATTGATGGCGTTGGACTTCTGCGTGATATTGATCTTCACGATCTTGGCGGACATGGGGATCGTCGTGGTGCTGCCGGCGAGCTTGACGCCGTTGAATGAAAGCTCGAGTTTCGGATTGCGTCCTTGACTTGCAGGAGCCGCTTCTATGACTTTGCCGACCAGGGTTCCGCCCTCGAGCAGCGCATCGGGCACGGGTTCTTGGATCTTTGCAGAGATGAGCTGGCCGACGGTCGCCGACTTCGAGCTCAGGTCTTGGAGAAGCATGCCCTGGATGCTGGCGCCCGCGGGTATGGTGGGTTTGACGGTGGCGATGTTGATCGCGCCCGAGTTCGCGTCGTATTCAACCGTCGCGCCGAGCGCTTCGGATACGAAACGTAATGGCACCATCGTCGTCGATCCGATCGTGAAAGGTGCTGCGTCGAGGTAGGTCTGCTTGCCGCTCACGATCGCCTGATTCGAGCCGATCTTGACTTGCACGGTCTTGTCGCCCGCGGTCGCGTTGATCGTACCGTTGTCGTACGCAACGCCAGCACCGAGCTTTTCGAAGATCGCGCGCATGGGGACGAAGACACGGCCGCCGCGCTGGACGGGTGGTTGCGGCAACGGCACGTACTGCCCGTTGAACAGCACGTGGTACATCGGCGCCGACGAGCCGCTAGCAACAAACGCGAGCGGCGCTGCGAAAAACGCGATCGATGCGATGAAGAGCGCGCGACGCACGCGCAAAATCGATGTCTGCGTCATGGAAACACCCCCAAAGAGACGAGGGCCGAGGGGTTCGCCCGCCGCAGCCCTGCCCCTTCGCGGCGGGAAAGCCGCCGATAGAGGCTCAAACTTACGAGGCCAACAGAAAGCGAGCGTATTATGATGGTGCGGGCGATTGCTATTTTCTCTGCCGGCGTGCTCGGTTTAGGTCAGGTAGTGCTAGCGCTGGCGCAGCCGACAGCGGCGCCTGGGAGCGGACCGCTCCCGGTGGGCGCGAGCATCACGTTGGCTTTCCGCACATCCGTGCAAGCGCAGGGCAGCAGCACTACTGCGACAGGTACGGTCAAAATCGCACGCAGCTCTGCGAACGCGGTGAGCATCACGTTGTCGCCGGACGGCGGCACGCCGGAGACGTTGGACTTGACGCAGGCCAGTGACGGTTCGTATCAACCCACTGCAGAGACCATCGCGCAGATGAGCGTGAACGAACAAGATCCGCAAACCGCCGCCGCTGCGAAGGCGATGCTGGGCCGTCTGCTGTTGACGACGAAGATCGCCTCCAACGTGTTGAAGTTGAAGGGCAGCGCCCCATTTTCTGTGCCCTATAATCTGGTGCCGATCGGCGAGAGCACGCCTATTCCAACGACGCTGAACATGGTGCCTGGACAAGCCGACGAAGGCGCTGTCGTCTATCAGGGTGAGACGCAGGGGCAGTCGATGACGATCCTGCCGCCGAGCAACGGAAAAGCGGCCAAGAGCCAAAAGATGAAGACGACGGGGCTCGCGCTCTTGGTGAGTTTGGCGCTGAGCCCGGTCGCGGGAATCGCGCTGCACATCGGAAGCCGCATCCAGCAAAAGAACATTCAGAAAGCGCTCAAGGGGCCGCTTCCCGTGTCTTCGCAGCTCACGGTGATCGGGCACTTCGCGCCCGGCCCCCAAGCGCAAGTCTCAGGCACGCAATTCGACACCGTGAATGTGAAGGGCCATAACGAGACGATCACGACGACGTGGTCGTTCGCCACGACGGAATAGGATCTCAATCTAGCCGGTCTTTCAGTCGTTGAGTGCGGCCATGAGTCATGCCTGGGTCTGGGTCGCACTGTTTGTCCTCGGTTGCTATCACGGCATCAATCCCGGCATGGGCTGGCTTTTCGCCGTCGCGCTCGGGCTTCAGGAAAAAAGTCTTCGAGCGGTGTTCGCCGCGCTGCCACCGATCTTGCTCGGACACGTCGCGTCTGTCGCTGCCTTTGTTTTCATCATAGGCGTCGCCCAGCGCGAGCTGCCGCAGAACGACTTGCGCATTGGGGCGGCTCTTCTGCTCTTGGCGTTTGGTGCGTTTCGGTTGATCCGTGCTCGGCACATCAGGTGGGTGGGCATGCGTGTCGGTTTCGCCGGCCTTGCGACGTGGGCGTTCTTGATGGCAACGGGCCACGGGGCAGGTTTGATGCTGCTGCCTTTTCTGACCGGCTCGGTCGGGCACCACAACCCGTCGATGCAGATGAACATGGCCCAAGGTAGGCAACTTCCGGCGCTCCCCACCTCGCAATGGGCAACCGCGATCGGCGTTCATACTCTCGGTTATCTGGCGACCATGACCGCGACCGCTTGGATCGTCTACGACCGCACAGGTGTGGGCATCCTCAGGTCGACGTGGTTCAACTTCGACCTCGTTTGGGCCGTGGCGCTCATCGTAAGCGGCTTGCTTATCCTGGTCCTCTAGGGGACGAGCGATAGGAGTTTCCCGCTCTCGGAATAAACTCGGATTCCCCACTGAATCAGTCGGAAATAAGCAAAGGACCACGCACATGCAGCTCAAGCCAGATCCGACCTTTTACACCTCGGCGAAGACGGCGATGCAAGCACCGCCTGAAAAACTCGCCTATGTCGCGATGCTCAGCATTCAGGGTAAAGGCCAGCACGATGCCATGGCGGTCATCGATGTCGATCCGTCGTCGCCCACGTACGGCAAACGCGTCGGTCAGGTGGAGATGCCGCAAACCGACGACGAGCTCCATCACTTCGGGTGGAATGCGTGCAGCTCTGCCTTGTGCCCGTGGGCCGGCCACCCGCATATCGAACGGCGATATCTGATCGTTCCGGGATTGCGCTCGTCACGCGTGTACGTTTTAGATACGAAGCCCGATCCACGCAATCCAAAAGTCGTCAAAGTGATCGAAGGCAAAGATGTGGCGGCTCGTTCTGGCTATTCGCGCCTGCATACCGTGCACTGCGGTCCAGATGACATCTACGTCAGCGCGCTCGGCAACGCGGAAGGCAAAGGTCCGGGTGGCATCTTGCGCCTGGATCACTACGACTTCACGGTGAAAGGGCAGTGGGAGGCCGACCGAGGTCCGCAATACCTCGCGTACGACTTCTTCTGGCACCTGGGTCACGACGTCATGGTCACAAGCGAGTGGGGCACGCCCGACATGATCGAGGACGGGTTGAATCCCGAACTCTTGCTTGGCGGCAAGTATGGGCACGAACTGCATTTTTGGGACCTGCGCAAGCGCACACATCTCCAGACCGTCGATCTCGGAGCCGAATATCAGGCGGTTCTCGAGTTGCGTCCATCGCACGACCCGAACAAGGAGTACGGGTTCGTCAACACGGTGATTTCGATCAAGGACCTGTCCAGTTCCATTTGGGTGTGGCATCGTGACAAGGACAAGTGGGCGGTGACGAAGGTCATCGATATCCCGCCCGAGCCAGCCGATGAAGCCGATCTGCCGCCGCTACTTAAAGGCTTCAAGGCAGTACCGCCGCTCGTCACGGACATCGACTTATCGCTTGACGACCGTTTCCTCTATGTGTCGTGCTGGGGCACGGGCGAGCTCCGGCAGTACGACGTTTCAGACCCGTTCAAACCGAAACTCGTGGGATCAGTGCACATCGGCGGCATCGTTCGCCGTACAGACCACCCTGCGAAGCCGGGGGCAAAGCTCAACGGTGGTCCGCAGATGGTCGAGATCAGCCGCGACGGCAAGCGCGTGTACTTCACAAACTCGCTGTACCGTTCATGGGACGAGCAGTTCTATCCCGACGGCGTCAAAGGATGGTTAGCGAAATTGGATGTGAGCGAAAACGGAGGCATCGCGTTCGATAAGCGTTTCTTCGTCGAGTTCGACGACCGACGACCGCACCAAGTGCGACTCGAAGGTGGAGACGCTTCTTCGGATTCCTTCTGTTTCTCGAATTAGGATCCGAGAGCTGCCTGCGTTGCGTGGGCAAGATAGGATTTGAACCTACACGGCCTTTCGGCCACCGGATTCTAAGTCCGGCGCGTCTGCCAATTCCGCCACATGCCCATGCTCGGTTCTATCGGAATTTCGCGAGTGGTCTCAGACGTCTTAGGCGCTTCCGCCACGAATCTTTGCCGCCATGCTGAGCTACGTGACTGGCCGCGCCCGCTTCCGCTCGATGAAGGACGACACCACCGAACCTATGAGAGCGATGGCGATCAACCATAAAGGCTGCACGTGCAGTACGCCGACCAGCAGCAACGCGGTGCCGAAGCCGAGCACCAACATCACGAGGCTTTTTGTGAGACTAATGCGGGTACGGGGCGGTCGAGGCTTGTCAAAGTTCAAAGCAAAGTTGTAGACGGCATAGTAGACGAGTGCAGCCAGAGCGATCATCCCGAGCACGACTTTGCCGTCGCCGATTACACGGTCAATCATTTAGAACACGACGCCTTTGTCACCCCACGGGGTGCACGCCACAGAACCAGATGTGCGATATCGTTTTCGGGGTACCGACATACGCGAGTTTATGCGCTCAGACGATTCCAATACCCTCTCTTATTAGGTGCTGCTCGTTTCACAATCCAGTTCAGTGCCCTACCAACATACAAGGGATCGCTGGAATGCACTTTCCCGTCGGTCCTGAGACCTTGACGCTACCATAGCCATTTGTTTCGGTTCCTGCCTCAACTCTGATACTGGTGGCTGCATCGGCGAGGATTAGTTTGCCCGAATCGTTGCTCACGAGAAGCTGAGCGGCCGCCCCCTGCGCGTTATTCAGCTGCAAGATAGATCTGACAGTG
>DASPVP010000062.1:0-3942 GCA_035622315.1 Candidatus Acidiferrales bacterium
GACGAAGGGCGCACGCTCGTCGACGCGGCCAACATGCGCACGCTGTGGTCGGATCCTGACATGCGCGCGAAGCTCAAGGCCTACTGTCTCGACGACGCGCGCGACACGGACCGCTTGTCGGTGCTCGTCACGCCCAACGAGTTCTATCAGGCGCAGATAGTGCCGGAGACGCTGCAAAGCATCGCAAGCGTCGGCATCGGGAGCCGGATCGAGCGGCTGATGGTGCGCGCCTACCTGCGCGAACGTTGGTCGATCCCGCGCCCCCGGCCCACGACGCCCATCGAAGGCGCTTTCACAGAGGCGTTTCTGACGGGCATCTTCCACGATGTCACAAAGTGCGACGTCGAGAGCTTGTACCCGTCGCTTATGCTCGCGCGCGGCATCTCGCCCTGGGACGACGATCTCGGCGTGTTTTTGCCCATGCTCGCCGGCCTGCGCGAGCGGCGGCTCGAGGCCAAGCGCGAAGCAGAGCGTGCAAGGACGGAAGGGCGCGCCGAAGACGAGCTCGCGGCCGATGGATTGCAGAGCGCGTTCAAGATCCTCATCAACTCGTTCTTCGGGTTCTTGGGCACGCACGGACTGCATTTCAACGATCCGGTGGCGGGAGGCCGTGTGACCGAGGCAGGTCGCACCGTCATGGCCGCGATCGTGAGCGGCCTACGCGATCGAGGCTGCACGGTGATCGAGGCCGACACTGATGGCGCGTATTTCGTAGCGCCAGAGCGCAACGCCGAAGGCGTGGTCGCGGCGATCGGCAACACGCTTGGCGACGACTTGCGCCTGGTCGCGGAGGAGCGCTACACGGCGATGCTGTCGGTCAAGGCGAAGAACTACGTGCTCAAACGCCGCTCCGGTGAGCTCGTGATGCGGGGCTCGGCCCTTCGCTCCGGTCGTGACGAGCCATTCGGCCGAGCGCTGGTCGGCCAGATCGCCAAATTGCTGATCGAGGATCGCGCCGGCGAGATCGCGGAACTCGTGCGCGAGACGATCGAATCCATCGTGGAACGCAAGCTCGCACCTGAAGAGTTCGCGCGCCGCGAATCCATCACGTCGAAGACCTTCAACGCCCCAGGCAATCGCAGGCTGGCGCGTGCCCTCACCGAGCGAGGCCTGACAGTGGGTGACAAGGTACGCATCTACCAGCGTGTCGGCGGCGAGCTCGCCCTGCTCGACGAGTACGCCCACGACGAAGACCGGGACTATCTCGTGCGGCGCGTCGCAGATTTCGTCGCTCGCTTCGGCGACCTCGTGCCCTTCGAGGCCCGCACCGCAGCAGGCGAAGACCGCGACCAACTCTCCTTCTTATAACTCCTCATCCACCCCATGAGGGATCCGTCATGCGTCAAGACGTTCGCACTCATGCCCACGATCTCAACGGCGCGCTCAGCGCGATCCTCGCGTCAGCCGATCTGAACGCGCGACGCGATGCGAATGGCGCAGACACGCGCGCCGCGTTCGAGAAAATCGCGGCCGCCGCGCGCAGAGCGGGCGAACTGGTCGAGCGGCTCACGGCCGCCGCCACGGCGGACGAAGCTGGCATGGAGGCTGCCTCGCAGCGCGACCTCGACTATTTGGAAAGGATCAGCGGTGAGCCCGACTCGGTGCTGACCGAGCTTGAACGTTCCGGCCACTCGGAGGACATTCCGATCGTCGATCGCGAGACCGGCCGGCTCCTCGCCGTGCTGGTGGCGGCCAAGCACGCGGAGCACGTGCTCGAGCTCGGCACCGCCTTCGGCTACTCGACGCTCTGGATGGCGCGCGCGCTGCCTTCCGGCGGCCGCATCCTGACGATCGACCCGGACCGCGAGCGCACCCGGATCGCGCGCAGGTTCTTCGAACGTGCAGGGGTTGCCGAGCGGATCGAGATCCGCAACGCACCGGCCCTCGAGGTGTTGCGCGAACTGCCGGAAAGCCGCTTCGACGTCGTCTTCATCGACGCGCTCAAAGAGGAGTATAGCGAGTATCTCAGCCTGGCCGTTCCCCTCCTGAAAGAATACGGTTTGCTGCTTGTGGACAATCTGCTGTGGGGCCACCGGGCTTCCATGCAGCCAAGCGAAACGGAGGCCGATTCCGTCAAAGCGATTCGCAAGTTCAATGCAGAACTGCTCCGGCATCCCCGATTGCTCGCCACGATCATCCCTGTGGGTGACGGCGTCGGCGTCGCGACGAGGGTCGGCTAGGAGGCGTCATGTCGCGTTTCGCTGCGTTCATCGTGGGTGCGGCCGCTATCTGCTGCACGGTCGTCTACCTGGCATCGGGTGCGCAGGGGCCGACGTTGGCTCCCCGTCCACCGATCCTGATCCCCCGAGCGCCTGGATTCTTCGACTATATGCAGGTGGACGATCAATACCGTCGCCTGCTCGTCGCGCATACGGCAAGTCACACGCTCGACATCATCGACCTGACAGACGAGACGGTGGCGCGCCAGATCGACGTCGGCGATGCGCACGGCATTGCGGTCGACGTCAAAGACGGTCGCTATTTCGTGGGCACCGAACAACCCTCGCTCGTCGTCGACATCCAGCGTAAGTTCATGGTGAAGCAGAACCAAGTCCCCATGGCCGGACCGATCGACGCGATCGCGCTCGATACGAAGAACGACCAGATCTACGCGGACCGCTCCGACAACGGCCAAGTTGTCGTGATCGATGCCAAGAGCCACAACATCCTCGGGAGCATCCAGGTGGGCGGGCGATTGGAATACGTGGTGTACGATCCTGCATCCGACAAGATCTACCAGAACGTGGCCTCGACCAGTATGGTCGCTGTGATCGATCCTGCGAAGAACGCCGTGGTCGCGACCTGGCCCGCGGCTCCCGCGGCACAGCTACGCGGTCTCGCGGTCGACAGCGCGACGCACCGGCTCTTCGTGGCGGGCGGCAACGGCAAACTTGACGCGATCGACACAGGTTCCGGCGCAGTCATCGCGGCCGCCGACATCGCGCCCGGGGTGGACCAGATCGCCTTCGACCCGGACATGAAGCGGATCTATTGCGCGAGTGGAACGGGCTTGTTGTCCGTGGTCCAGGAGACGGACGCGGGTTTCGCGTCGCTGCCGGATATCACCGTGCCACGCCACGCGCACACGGTGGCGGTCGATCCGACGACCCACAACGTGTGGATCTCCTACGGCTCGGAAGACGATGACTATGTGATGAAGCTCGTGCAGGTCGTGCCGTCGCCGTCACCGAGCCCTATTCCAAGCTCTTCCTGATCGCGCCATAGGCGGCAAGCGCCCGGATGCGCGCGCTCGCATGGTCCACGATCGGCCTCGGATACGTCTTTCCGAGCGTGACCTTGGCTTCGGCGAGGACGTGGGCAGGCGCGCGCCATGGTTCGTGGATCCATGCGTCAGGGAGCTTCGCGAGCTCGGGCAGGTAGCGGCGCACGTAGACGCCGGCTGGATCGAATCGTATGGCCTGCGTCGTGGGATTGAAGATACGGAAGTAAGGCGCCCCGTCGGCGCCGCTGCCGGCACACCACTGCCAGCCGCCGTTGTTGCTCGCAAGGTCCCCGTCGGCCAGGAAGCGCATGAAGTGCCGCTCCCCCTGGCGCCAATCGATCAATAGATCCTTCGTGAGGAACATCGCCACGATCATGCGGGCACGATTGTGCATCCACGCGGTGTCGCGCAACTGCCGCATCCCCGCGTCGACGATGGGGTATCCGGTCTCACCCCGCTGCCAACGCGCAAAATCTTGAGGATCATCACGCCACGCCACACGGTCGAACTGGCTCTTGAACGCGCTGGTCGCGACGTGTGGGAAATGCCAGAGAATGTGATAGAAGAACTCGCGCCACAAGAGCTCGTCGATCCACTTCTGCGCTGCTTTGGCGGCCTCAGGTCGGCGCTGCACCGCTCTCCGGACAGCGTCCAGGCAACTGCGGGCGCTGAGCGTGCCAAGTTTCAGCGCATGCGAGATGCGTGATGTTCCTGGTTCG
>DASPVP010000063.1:0-13135 GCA_035622315.1 Candidatus Acidiferrales bacterium
CAGCAGCTCCTCTTGGCGGCCGTGCCCGGACACGTGCGCCAAGCGCTGCTGGCCGTAGATCACGTTCACGCCCAGCTTGAAGAGATTGTTGATGGTCCGCCCGACGCTGCGCTCGTTGCCCGGAATCGGCGTGGCGGAGATGATGACGGTGTCGCCGCGCTTGAGCTTCACGCGCTTGTAGTCGTTCGCCGCCATGCGCACGAGGGCCGACATCGGTTCGCCTTGCGATCCGGTCGTGCAGATCACCAGGCGGTCGTCCGGATAGTTCTCAATCTCGTGATCGCGCATCTGGACGCCTTGGGGGATCTCGAGGTAGCCATGCTCGAGCGCGATCGAACTGACGTTTTGCATGCTGCGCCCGACGAAGCAGACCTTGCGTCCGTAGCGGCTCGCCGCGTCGACGGTCTGCTGGAGGCGCGGCACGTTCGATGCGAACATCGTCACGATGATGCGCCCCGAGCACTGCGCGAACAGATCGTTGAAGGTCTCCCCGACGACGCGCTCCGAGAGCGTGTGACCGGGGAGCTCGGCGTTCGTCGAGTCCGATGCGAGCAACAAGACGCCTTCGCGTCCGTACTCCGCGATCAGCGCCATGTCCGTCGGCCGGCCGTCGATCGGCGTCTGGTCGAACTTGAAATCACCCGTGTGGATCACCGTGCCGAGGGGGGTTCGCAGCGCGATGGCGCACGATCCCGAGACGGAGTGGGTGACGGTGATGAAGCCGACCTCGATCGAACCCAGCTGCACGCGATCGCCAGGATCGACCACGCGTAGATCGGCCCGTTCCAGGAGCTTGTGCTCGCGCAGTTTGCCTCGGAGCAACGCGAGCGTCACGTCCGTGCCGTACACCGGCACGTTGAGCTGCGCTAGGAAGAACGGCACGCCGCCGATATGGTCTTCGTGCGCGTGGGTCAGGACGAGACCACGCACGCGGTCTCGCCGTTCGACCAGATAGGAGATGTCGTCGATGACGAGGTCGACGCCCAGCATCTCCTCTTCCGGGAATTGGACTCCGGCATCGACCACCACGATGTCATCCCGCGTCTCGTACACGGTCATGTTGCGCCCGATCTCACCACACCCGCCGAGCGGGATCACGCGCAAGTAGGGACCGCGTGGGTCCGTCAGCGGCTCGAGCACGTTGTGCTGGGATGCCGGAAAGAACTCATGCAGCATGCACGCCGTCATTTAGGCGGCATCTGCGTTAGGCCTGCCGCTTAGAGCGGCATCGTGCTCCACGTCAATGACTGCGGTGCGACATCATCGGGGCAGAGGAGTTCCACGGTGCGCGTCTCGTGCGCATGTAACAGCACGACCGCGGTCGCACCCGTCTGCACGCCACGCGCCGAGGCGAGCGTCGCGGAGAGCAGAAAGGACAGATCGGCCGCGCCCAGATTGGTCACGCGCGCCCGAATGATCGGGCTACCCACGAAGTCGCGCGTGACCACGACCGGACCGATGGATGCGCCGATCGACAGCCGGTAGGAGCGCGGGTCGCTGAATTGCGGTTGTTCGGTTTGGGCGCGGATCAAGAAATCATGCAAGAGCGCCTCGCGCTGCTGCAGGATCCGGAGCCGCACGCATCGCGCAACCGATGCTTGCGATCGTACCTTCGTCTTGCGTCGGCGCACTAATGGCCGTGGGCGCTCCCCTGGAGCGTAGCCCCTGTCGTGGTGGGCGAGCGGTGGGGGCGTGTCACAGGCAGACGGGCTCGGAAGCAGCAGGGTCGCTGCAAGAATGACGGAGAGCATAGGCGCTCTTCCCCCGCGGCGACCCGGAAGACAAGGCTTGACATCACCGCGGCAGGTCCCGTATAATTGTCTTAAAACACTAAGACAATAGGACGCACATCACGGCTGCACTCTTCCACATCAATGACCAAAGCGGCATACCCGTCTACTTGCAGTTGAGGGAGCAGATCTTGCACGCGATCTCCACCGGCCGATTGCGCTCCGGCGATCAGTTGCCGACCGTCAGAGAAGTCGCGATCGACCTCGCCATCAATCCGAACACGGTGAATCGCGCCTATGCCGAGCTTGAGAAGGACGGCACGCTCTCGAGCAGACGAGGTAAAGGAACGTTCGTGGCTGAGATCGGCGTGCAGACGAAAACAGCGAAGGCGGATCGCCTCGCAGACATCGGCCGCCGTGCGCTCGCCGAGTGCCGTGCTTTCGGTTTCACCATTGACGACCTGGTCGGCGCGATCAAGCGCCTGAAGGAGGTCTGACCATGCCCATCATCACCGCCCCAAGCCAGCCGGCGAGCGGCCCGTCTAGCGCCGTCATCGCCGGTGGGCAAAGCACCCATTTCGGTAACGCGATCTCGTGGCTGCTCGCGTTCATCTTCTTCGTCTGCGGACTCGTCTTGTTCGCGTGGACCGAGTCGGTCATCTACGCGATCGCAGGTACGATTTTGGCGCTGCTCGCCTTGGCGTCGATCCAGGTCGCCAAGGCGTGGGAGAAAGCGATCGTGTTGCGCTTGGGCAAGTTCCAGCGCCTCGCGGGCCCCGGTATCTTCCTCCTAGTCCCCGCGTTCGACAGCATCGCTGCTTGGATCGATCAACGAGTGCAAACCAGCACTTTCGTTGCCGAGCAGACCCTCACGCGCGACACGGTGCCGGTGGATGTCGATGCCGTCCTGTTCTGGGTGGTTTGGGACGCCAAGAAAGCCGCCCTCGAGGTCGCTTCGTACCGCGACGCCATCGGCTGGGCGGCGCAGACCGCCCTGCGCGACATCATCGGCACGACGTACCTCGCCGATTTGCTCTCCAACCGCCAGGCGATCGACACGAACCTCCAGCACGCGATCGATGCACGGACGACGCCCTGGGGCATCACCGTCCAGTCGGTCGAGATCCGCGACATCAAAATCCCAGAAAACCTGCAAGATGCGATGTCTCGGCAAGCCCAAGCGGAACGCGAGCGCCAAGCGCGCGTTATATTAGGGGATGCCGAGCGTCAAATCGCGGAGTCGTTCCTCGCTGCGGCGAAATCGTACGCCGGAAACCCTGTGGCCCTGCACTTACGTGCTATGAACATGCTGTATGAAGGGCTGAAAGAGAAAGGTGCGATGATCGTCGTACCGAGCACAGCGGTCGAGACGATGGGCCTCGGGGCGATCAGCGGATTGGCGTCCATCGGTGCGTCGCAAGGCATCGTCGAACCGGTCGCCGGCGTGACCGCGCCCGCTTCGACGCCGCCAGTCACAGGAGGAGCTTCATGATTCTTCTCGCAGTCGTCGCCGCCGCAACGGTGAGCTCGGCACCCGTGGGCGGTGCGGCCACACCACCCGACGGCACGTACAACTACTCGATCACGCAGTCGGGCAGCCAGATCGGCACGAGCACGGTCACGGTGAAACATTCCGGGTCCGACATCACGCTGCACGAAGCCGAGACGATGGGGACGCTGACGTTCGTCGTGGATGAGACGGTCGACGGAAGCACGCTCGACCCCAAGACCTACGTCGCGAGCTATACGAAAGGCGACTACACGCAGACCGCGCGCGGAGCGTTCGACCGCAACGGCGCGACCGTGACTTTCGACGGCGTGCCCGGCAGTCAGGCTTTCCCCATGAGTGCGGGCAATAGGAACGCATACGTGCTCGAGCAGTCGCTCCTCACGGGCTTCTTCTTGCTACCCGCGCAGATCCACGCGTCGCGAGCCACCCAATTCATGCAGGTGATCCCCAGCCAAGTGCTCGTGTTGACGAGCCGCATCAGCCCCACCACGGCTGGTCCCAAACCGGCCGAAGTCCCCGCACAAGATCTCCCGCTCGCGGTCCAAAGCAAGGTGAATTTCGACGAGTGGTACGACCCGAACACCTACGTGCTGCAAGCGGTCTCGGTACCGATCCAAGACGTTCTCATCAAGCTGACGAAGTAGCGGAGTCGGGGCCGACCTAAAGGTCGGCCGCTACATTGGTAATGGCCGCTCGGTTGACGCGTTAGCACTCTCGATGTTATAGTGCTAACAGTTTCGTTTACCCCGGCTCCCGACCGCATCTCGGGACGAGGGGCAGATAGCTGCCCCGGGCAACAATTCCAGCTTCTAGAGGTAGAAACTAAAGGCGTAGGCACCCGCCGCGGCCCTCGTGCGGGCTCCACGCCTTCCAAAGACCAAAGGAGTACAGTAAAAGGATGAGTTCGCAAGGCCGCACGTCGCTTGGCTTCCTCCTCGTAGGGATTCTCGGCGTGCTCATCGGTGCAGTCGTTGTGATGGTGCTCGCGCCCCGATTCTGGCATGCACAACAGGAGTCGCTGAGCTTCAGCGCTGCCTCGGCAGCCCCGCTCGCCCCTCTGAGCAACGATAATCTCGAACAACGCATCATCAGCGTCGTCAAGGCGAGCGAGCCTTCCGTCGTTTTGATCAAGACGACGGTGCACGGCGTCCAGCAGATATACAACCCGTTCCAAAACGATCCGTTCTTCCGTCAATTCTTCGGCGATCAGGGACCGCAGAACCAGTCGTTCACCGTGCAAGCCTCGGGCTCTGGGTTCATCATCCGACGGGATGGTGACTCGGCCTATGTGGCGACGAACGCGCACGTGGTCTACAACGCCGACAAAGTCCAAGTCTTGCTCTCGACCGGACGGCAAGTGGACGCCGAAGTCGTCGGCGCCGATGACGACGCGGATCTCGCGATCCTCAAGATCCACGGATCGAATCTTCCGCCGGCGCTACCGCTCGGCAGCTCGTCGAATCTGCAGCAAGGGCAGTTCGTCCTTGCTATCGGTGAGCCAGAGTCGTTCCAGAACTCCGTCAGCCTCGGCATCGTGTCGGCGCTGCACCGCACCGGCATCGACGCGGGCGGCGGCCCGGGTTTCCCCGTCTTCCACTACAACGACATGATCCAAATCACGACGCCCATCAACCCCGGCAACTCCGGCGGCCCGCTCATCACAACCGACGGCCACGTCGTGGGTATCAATGCGGTGGTGGCAGAGGAAGCCCAGGCGATCGGGTTCTCGATACCGATCACGGCAGCCGAACCCGTGCTCGCCGAGATCGAGACCACGGGCCACGGGATCCACGTCCAACATCCGTTCATCGGCATCCAGATGCAATCGCTCACGCCGCAGATCGCGAACTACCTCGGCTACAACGGAACCCAAGGCGTGGTGGTCGGCGAGGTGGTTCCGCAAAGCCCAGCCGATAAGGCGGGCCTACAGTCGAGCGATATCATCTTGGAGCTCAACCACCAGAAGGTTACCAGCTCCGACCAGATCCGCAACGCGATCGCCAAGATGAAGGTCGGCGACAAGATCACGCTGCTCGTCTGGAGGAATGGCAATCTACAGCCGATCGACGTGACCCTGGGCGACCGGCCGGAGACCATCCAAGGTTAAGCAATGGGGCGATTTCCAATCGCCCCCTTCACCAACCGTGCGGCCGGGGGTCCCGGCCGCGACAAATCGAATCAGGCCAGGCCGGGATAGCGATATACCCGGCCTGGTCATAAGGAGTAAGAACAATGGCTAAAGTCGTCGGCATCGACCTCGGCACGACGAACTCGGTGGTCGCCTACATGGAAGGCACGACCCCGACCGTCATCACCAACGCGGAGGGAAGCCGGCTCACCCCATCGGTCGTCGCGTTCACCAAGAGCGGCGAGCGCCTCGTCGGCCAGCTCGCCAAGCGCCAAGCGATCACGAACCCGGATCGCACCATCTCATCGATCAAGCGCTACATGGGAACGGATCACAAAGTCACGATCGATGGCAAATCCTACACCCCGCAAGAAATCTCGGCGATGATCCTGCAAAAGCTCGTGGCTGACGCGAGCACCTATCTCGGAGAGAAGGTCACGAAAGCGGTCATCACCGTGCCCGCGTATTTCAACGACGCGCAGCGCCAGGCGACGAAGGACGCCGGCCGCATCGCCGGACTCGACGTCTTGCGCATCATCAACGAGCCGACCGCGGCCGCGCTGGCCTACGGCTTGGAAAAGAAGGGCAACGAGACGATCCTCGTGTGGGACCTCGGCGGCGGGACGTTCGACGTCTCGGTCCTCGAGGTGGGCGACGGCGTTTTCGAAGTGAAGTCCACGAACGGCGACACGCATCTGGGCGGTGATGACTATGACAAGCGCATCGTCGACTGGCTCGTCGCCGAGTTCAAGAAGGATCAAGGCATCGACCTTGGCTCCGACCGGCAAGCGCTCCAACGTCTGACCGAGGCCGCGGAGAAGGCGAAGGTCGAGCTGTCGTCGCTGACGCAGACCTCAATCAACCTGCCCTTCATCACGGCGGACCAGAACGGTCCCAAGCACCTCGACTACACGCTGACGCGCGCCAAATTCGAGCAGCTCACGAGCGACCTCACGGATCGTTGCGTCAAACCTTTCGAGAACGCGCTGCGCGACGCGAAGCTGTCGATCGACGACATCAAAGAAGTCGTCCTCGTCGGCGGCGCCACGCGCATGCCGGTCATCCAAGAGCTCGTCAAGCGGCTCACGAAGAAGGATCCGAACCAGAGCGTCAACCCGGACGAGGTCGTCGCAGTAGGCGCGGCCATCCAGGCAGGCGTGCTGGCCGGCGAAGTCAAGGACGTGGTCTTGCTCGACGTCACTCCGCTGACGCTTGGGCTCGAGACGCTTGGCGGCGTACGTACACCGCTCATCGAGCGCAACACCACAATCCCAACGCGCAAATCGCAGACCTTCACGACCGCAGACGACGGGCAGACCTCGGTGGACATCCACGTCCTCCAGGGCGAGCGCGATATGGCTGCGGACAACAAGACGCTCGGGCGTTTCCGGCTCGAGGGTATTCCGCCCGCCCCGCGCGGCGTGCCGCAGGTCGAGGTCACGTTCGACATCGACGCCAACGGCATCACGCACGTCACGGCCAAGGACCTCGGCACAGGTAGAGAGCAGCGCATCACGATCACCGCGTCAAGCAACCTCTCGAAAGATGAGGTCGACCGGATGGTCAAAGATGCGGCATCGCACGCAGAGGAAGACAAACGCAAGCGCGACGAGGCGGAGGTCCGCAACAACGCACAAACGCTCGAGTACTCCGTCGACAAGACGCTGAAGGAGCTCGGCGACAAGGTCACTCCCTCCGACCGCGCGGAGGTGGAGAAAGCTCTCGACAACGTGCGCTCGCTGCTCAAGAGCGGCAGCACGGACGAGCTGCGCCGAGCGTCTGACCAGCTGCGGGAGCTCTCCTACAAACTCGCTCAAGGCGTCTATCAAAAGGCGGGCACGCCCGGCGATGGTGCGCCCAACGGCGCAGCCGGCGCGCAGGACGGCCAAGCAGCGGGCGGCGCGCAAGCCGGCGGAAGCCAGGATGGCGACGTCATCGACGCCGAGTACAAGGAAACGTAAAGGGCGCTTTTTGACGCATGCCTGAGGACAGGGACGAGTTCGACTCGCTTTCCAGCGCAGCGGTTCCAGGTATCGACGGAGCCCCGCCCAACGGGCAGGGTTCCGCCGATGCCGGCGCTTTGCAACGCCGCTTGGACGAAACGACGTCGAAACTGAACGAACAGCGGGACCTCTACCTGAGAACGCTCGCCGACTTCGACAACTTCAAGCGGCGGACCGAGCGAGATACCGCATCGCGCGCAGATGCAGCGCGGCGTAAGTTGCTGTTGCGCGTGCTCGACGTGCTGGACAACTTCGACCGGGCCGCGACCTATCGGCAGAGCGGCACGCCTCCAGAGCAGCTCGTGGATGGCGTGCTCGCGACCGTGAAGCAGATCAGCTCGCTGCTCGAAGCGGAGGGTGTCACGCCGATCGAAGTCGCCGGCAAGACATTCGATCCAAAGCTCGCAGAAGCGGTCGGGACCCGTTCGCAGCCTGGCAAACCAGCAAATGTCGTGCTCGACGAGGCCCGCAAAGGCTATCGCATCGGCGACGAGCTGCTGCGACCGGCGCAAGTGATCGTCTCCTCGTCCGAGTGACGGGCACGCGGCATGCCCGTTCAATATAAGGACTACTACAAGACCCTCGGCGTCGCCAAGACCGCCTCGACCAAAGAGATCAAGGCCGCGTATCGCAAGCTCGCGCGCCAGTGGCACCCGGACGTCAACCCCAACCGGAAAAAAGAAGCCGAGGAGAAATTCAAAGAGATCTCCGAGGCCTACGAGGTCTTGAGCGACGCCGAGAAGCGTAAGACCTACGACACGCTCGGCAGCGACTGGCAACAACGGGCCAGAGATTTCCAATCCGGTAGCGTCCACTACGGCGCTCCGCAAGGCGACGGCGGCGTTACCTTCGACATCGGCGATCTCGGTGAGGGTGGCTTTTCCGAGTTCTTCCAGTCGATCTTCGGGGGCATGGGTCGCGGGACCGGTGGGTTTACGCAGCGCGCCAGACGCGCGCGCCGCGGCTCGGATATCGAGAGCGAGATCCAACTCACGCTGGGCGATGCATACGCCGGCGGGAAACGCACGCTGCAGCTCTCGACGGGGAAGTCGCTCGAGGTCAAGATCCCAGCCGGCGTTCGCGACGGCCAGCGCATACGGCTCGCCGGGCAGGGCGAACCGGGCGCAGGCGGGGGTCAAGCGGGCGATCTGTATCTGATCGCGCGCATCGAATCGGATGCGACGTTTCGTCGCGAGGGCGACGACCTAAACGAAGAGCAGAAGGTCGACCTCTACACGCTCGTACTCGGCGGCGAGATCACGGTACCGACCATGACGGGTCAGATCAAAGTCAAAGTCCCGGCAGGCTCGCAGAACGGGCGCAAGTTGCGTATCGCTTCTAAGGGCATGCCCAAGCTGCGAGGCGGCGGCCACGGGGATCTGTACGTCACGCTGATCGCGCGGCTCCCCACGAGCTTGAGCGAGCGCGAGCGCGATCTCTTCGAGCAATTGGCCGACCGGAAGAAGTAACCGGAGGCGAAGTCCCGAAACGTAAGCTGCAAGTGCGTGCAGAGGTGATGCCGTGTTAGCCCCAGAGCGTAGTCCAGAAGTCATCGAAGCTGAGAAGATGGTGCTCGACACCGTCCGTCAGCTCGTGGCCGAGAAGGTCGCGCCGCGCGCGGCTGCGATCGACGCCTCGGGTGAGTACCCGCGCGACCTGCGCGACCTATTCGCGCGCAACGATCTGCTGGGCGTGCCCTTCCCCGAAGAGTATGGCGGCCTGGGCAGCTTCCTCACCTACGTGAAGGTGGTCGAAGAGGTGTCCAAGGCCTGCGCGACGTCCGGCTTGATCATCGCGGTCCAGGAACTCGGTGCCCTGCCGATCATGATCGCCGGCAATGCCGAGCAGAAAAAGCGTTATCTTCCGAAGCTCGCGACCGGCGAGCTCATGACCTCATACGCGCTCAGCGAGGCGACCTCGGGCTCGGATGCCGCCAATATGCGGACCACCGCAGTGCGCGATGGCGATCACTACGTGCTGAACGGCACCAAGGTGTTCATCACGAACGTGGCGGTGGCAGACCTTTGCATCGTGTTCGCGGTGACCGATCCTGCTGCCGGACCCAAAGGCATCTCGGCGTTCATCTGCCATACGGACGATCCAGGCTTCACGCTCGGCAAGGTCGAGCACAAGATGGGCATACGCGGGTCGCCGACGAACGAGGTGGTCTTGACCGGGTGCCGCATACCGGCCGACCGTCTGCTGGGCGGTGAAGGCGAAGGTTTTCGCATCGCGATGGCCACGCTCGACAAGTCTCGGCCCGGCGTCGCCGCGCAAGCGCTCGGTATCGCCCAAGGCGCGCTCGACTTCGCCGCACGGTATCTGCAAGAGCGTATCGCGTTCGGCAAGCCCTTGGCCAAGCAGCAAGGCTTGCAGTGGATGATCGCAGACATGGATTGCGAGACGCAGGCAGCACGCCTCCTGCTCTACGAGGCGGCGCACCGGTGCGACATCGGAACCGACGACATCACGTACTGGGGCGCCTTGTGCAAGCTCAAATGCGGTGACGTCGCCATGCGCGTCACCACGGACGCGGTGCAGCTGCTCGGCGGCTACGGCTACATGACCGAGTATCCGGTCGAGCGGATGATGCGCGACGCCAAGATCACGCAGATCTACGAAGGCACGCAGCAGATCCAGCGCATCGTCATCGCCCGCAAGACGCTGGGCAAGTAGCTCCCCACCGAGAGACCACAAGGACCGAAAACCATTGGCTATCGCTCACAACCTTGGCTTTCCACGCATCGGCGCGAAACGCGAACTCAAAAAAGCGCTTGAGTCGTACTGGAAACACGAGATCTCGGCCGACCAGCTGAAAGCAGTAGGCCGCGAACTCCGCGCGCGGCATTGGAAACTGCAAAAGGACGCGGGGCTCGATCTCGTACCGGTCGGTGACTTTTCGTTTTACGACCAAGTGCTCGACACGAGCGCCATGGTGGGCGCGATTCCGGAGCGCTACGGGCCTGTCACGGAGAGCGTGGATTTCGATCTGTACTTCGCGATGGCTCGCGGCTCGGCCGCAGCGCCCGCGATGGAGATGACAAAGTGGTTTGACACGAACTACCACTACATCGTGCCTGAATTCACGCCAGAGATGACGTTCGTACGACGCAGCTCGCGAATCATCACGCAGACGCGCGAAGCATTGGATCAGGGTTTCACGCCGAAACCCGTCCTCATCGGCCCGCTCACCTATCTGTGGCTTGGCAAGGAACGCGCGCACAACGGCACGTCATTTTCGCGTCTCGAGCTGCTGGAACGGCTCATTCCCGTGTACCTCTCGGTGTTACGCGAGCTGCGCGACGTAGGCGTCGCCTGGGTGCAGATCGATGAGCCAGCCCTTGCGACCGATCTCCCTGAGAACTGGCTGAACGCTTTGCCGAAAGCGTACGATGCTTTGTGCGCGACGGGCCCAAGAGTGTTGCTAGCGACCTACTTTGGGTCCGTCGATCAACATGCGCGCCGGATCAGCGAGCTGCCTATCGGTGGCCTGCATCTCGATCTTGTCCGCGCCCCGTCCCAACTCGATCCGTTCCTACGGTCCTTCCCGCGCGATAAGGTTCTTTCACTCGGCATCGTCGATGGGCGAAACGTATGGCGGACGGATTTGCGCAAAGCGTTAGAGCTGTCGCAGCGTGCAGCCCAACAGGTTGCGCAGGTGTGGGTCGCCGGGTCGTGCAGCCTCATGCATTCGCCGGTCGATCTCGACTTGGAGACGAAACTCGACCCGGAACTGCGCTCTTGGCTCTCGTTCGCCACGCAGAAACTGCACGAGATCGTCACGCTCAAGCGCGGGCTGGAACACGACGGTCGCGAGGCGATCACGGATGCGCTGGAGCTGTCCGACACCGTACAGCGCAGTCGCGCTGACTCAAAGCGCATCCACAATCCGGAGGTGGAGCAGAGGATCTCGCGATTAGCCAAAGACGACGAGCGTCGCAAGAGCGGCTTTGCAGAGCGCCAGCGCATCCAGCGCGACAAGCTGCGGCTGCCCGCCTTCCCCACCACCACGATAGGGAGCTTTCCGCAGACGCCGGCTATCCGCGAGGCCCGGGCGAAGTTCAAAAAGGGCGAGCTCGATGCTCAAGGCTACGAGCGCGCGATGAAGGATGAGATCGAGCACGCGATCCGGGAGCAAGAACGCCTGGGCTTAGATGTGCTGGTCCACGGCGAGGCCGAGCGCAACGACATGGTGGAGTATTTCGGCGAGCAGCTCTCCGGTTTTGCCTTCACCCAACACGGATGGGTGCAAAGCTACGGCTCTCGCTACGTCAAGCCGCCGATCATCTTCGGCGATATCGAGCGGCCCAAGCCGATGACGGTGCCTTGGATCAAGTACGCGCAATCGCTGACGGACCGGCCGATGAAGGGCATGCTCACGGGGCCGGTCACGATCCTCCAGTGGTCTTTCGTGCGCGACGATCAGCCCCGCGCGCAGACCGCGCTGCAGATCGCGCTTGCCATTCGCGACGAGGTCGCCGACCTCGAGCGCGCCGGCATACGCATCATCCAGATCGATGAGCCAGCCTTCCGCGAAGGGCTTCCATTGCGGCGGCATGATTGGCCCGCGTATGTCGCATGGGCGACGCGGGTCTTCCGCATCGCTTCTTCCCCAGTCGGCGACGCGACCCAAGTGCACACCCACATGTGCTATTCGGAGTTCAACGAGGTGTTCGACACCTTGGCCTTGCTCGACGCGGACGTCATCACTATCGAGTCTTCGCGCAGCGGCATGGAGCTGCTGGATGCTTTCAAGCGCTTTCGGTATCCGAACGAGATCGGACCCGGCGTGTACGACATCCACTCGCCGCGCATTCCGACTGAGGACGAGATGCGCTCGCTCCTGGAAAAGGCTGCGTCGTTCTTAGCACGCGACCAGCTCTGGGTCAACCCGGACTGCGGATTGAAGACACGACGATGGGACGAAGTCGTACCCGCGCTGCGCAACATGGTCGCGGCGGCACACCGCATGCGGGGCTCGTGAGTTCGGAGAGCGCTTTGTCAGATCGCCTTGTCGATCGCTTCGAGTGACGACGGATTTTCGAGCGCGGTAAGGTCGCCCAGATTCTCCAGCCGTAAGAAGCGCGCGCGCGCGACCCTACGCATGAGTTTGGCGTTGCGCGTGCGGGGCAGATCGTCCACGAAGAAAATCGCTTTCGGCGCGAGCGCCTTGCCCATCGCCGCGACCACCGCACCCATGAGTTCCGCGCGCAGCTCTTCTGTCGGCTTGTTGCCAGGACGCAAGACCGCGAGGCAGACGACGGCGTCGCCTTTGATCTCGTCGGGAACGGCGATCGCCGCGGCTTCGCGCACTGAGCCCTGGCCGACGAGCGCGCTTTCATACTCCGCCGGCCCGACGCGCTTGCCCGCCACGTTGATCGTGTCGTCCGACCTGCCGTGGATGAACCAATAGCCGTCGTCGTCGACGCTCGCCCAATCCCCGTGCACCCAGATATCTTCAAATCTCGACCAATAGGTCCGCAGATAGCGCTCGTCGTCGTTCCAGAAACCCAACGTCATCCCCGGCCAAGGCTGTCGGAGTGCGAGTTCGCCCACTTGTCCTCGCACCGGACGGCCCTCGTCGTCGATCACGTCCGCCACCATGCCGGGAACGGGTCCGTGAAACGCGCACGGCACGAGCGGCCTGACGGGAAAGCATCCCAAGATCCCGCCACCGATCTCGGTGCCGCCGGAATAGTTGATGATCGGCCGCTTGCCGTCGCCGACATTGACGGAAAACCAGCGATAGGGCTCCGGATTCCAG
>DASPVP010000064.1:0-4115 GCA_035622315.1 Candidatus Acidiferrales bacterium
GGAGCGCTTGATCTGTCATGATTGTCTCCCCATGTAACAAAAAAGCCATGCGGTGAGAAAGGCTTTAAGCTCCTGGGGTTTTCTCTCCCGCAAATTGCGGGTTGCGGTGCGTTTGCATCTAACCAAATCTTGGGCAAGCCAACGCAGCGCTAGAAGCGAGCGCCGACCAACGTGCCTTGCGAATCTCATGGGTATACAAAAAGTGGGCCTCATGTCCATCGCGTGCGTCCCAGCGATTTCCACGAGGCCTCCCAAAATCTAGGTTTCGGGTCGATACTAAGCTAGATCTTATCGCGGAGCTTCCGTTTCGCTCCGTCAGCGTCGGCCTTTGTATTCTCTAGGTCTTCGCGCAGATAAGACTTCACCTTCTCGCCGGTGGTCATTTCGTCGCCGGCGATGTGTCGCTTTGCGTGTTCGATACTGGCTTTCGTGCGATGCTCGGCTTCGTGAATTGCATCCTTTGCATCTTTGATTACTTTCTTGGTGTGATCTGACATGCGTGCGCCCCCTTAGCGCGTTACTACCTTACCCACGCGCGTAGATAGTGAACCAGGGCCGTGGCTCTTGAGAGCTTGCCTGCTCGCTTCGCTACTGCTACCTAGGTCGGTCGGCGAGGTTTGTCTCGTCACCATCACCGCTTGGAATCACGCCCGCGAGTTCTCGGCACTCTTCTTCTGACAAGAGGTGCGGAATGTTTGATGGATAGCTGCCTACGCGGTGCCGCTGGCGCTGCTGCTGTTGTAGCGCTGCCAGATATTCGAAGTTTTCGTATATCGATTGTCCGCCAGCGACACGCCGGATAGCGACGACTTCCCGGAGCTCTTGCCACATCGTCTCGACGTAGCCGCCCGCAAGGTCGAGGAATTGATTAGGCGCGATCAGGCCGAACTTGATGTAGGATCCGGCCTGCTCGCACCAGTCGGCGACGAAGAGTTCTGGGTGTGCTGTGCGGTCCACGATCTTGCCGAAGAGCTCGCGCCGAAACGCAGGATCTTTCAGTTTGGTGGTCAGCTGTTCGCCGACGAATCGATTGGCGCGCTGAATGGCGTCGCCTTCCCAAAGTTTGATGTATTCGAGCACGCCGGCCAACTGGTTGGCAGCGCGATTGTGGCGCAATTGGACCAGGGCTGCGACAGCGGTGACCGCGATGACGATGAACGTGCCCAATGAGGCGAACGCAGTGAGCTGCTCCGCGGTCATCTGGGTGACCGGCTACGCGCCGCCCTGGGTTTGACGCACCTGCAAGAGATTGCGCACCGAGCCATCGGGGGATGTCAGCCGGGCCAAGAGATCGGCCGAGCGCCATTCCTCGTCGCTGTCGACCACGCCATGCAAGAGCAGTGTGTCGCCCACAGCGTCCACCCAGATCGCCCGGCGCGAAAGGATGGGATCGGCCGCGATCGCATCGCGCAGTTTCTCGGTGGGCGGCTGCGCGACCGAGAGCGGACCAGTGATCCGCTTGAAAACTTGTTCGGCCATTCGACCAGCGGTCGTTGCGGCTGATGCAATGGCGCGTCCGGCGCGCCTGCCTTCTCTAGCGGCGATCGTCTCGAGGGTGGACCAATTGCGAGCGGCCCGCCGATTCAATTCCCTACGAGCAGGCGCGGGGGCGAGCCAGTAGCCGGAGATGATGCCGAGGGTTGCGGCACCGATCAGGCCCCACGTAAGTCGAGTGCTCATGCGAGCCGCCATCTCTCAACAGTCGATATGCGTCGTGAGGGACTTGAACCCACAACCAACGGATTAAGAGTCCGCTGCTCTACCATTGAGCTAACGACGCGAGCGAGAGGCACCTGATTTCGTACGGCATCGTCTCCAACTCCTTTACCCGCGCAGCGCTCACCGTAACTGACTCTCGAAAAAGGTCAACATCTCCGTTCTTTGGTGTACCCGTTGATCGAATGAGTTGCCGATCCCGTGTCCTTCGCCCGACTTCTGCCACAGGAGGATCGGATAGCTCGACGAGCTTGCGGCCTGCAGCATCGCGATCATCTTGCGCGATTCGCGCGGATTGACTCGCGGATCGTTCTCGCCGGTCTCCATGAGGATCGCTGGATATGCGACGCCTTTGGTCACGTGGTAGTAGGGCGAGTATGCGTACACCCACGGGAACTGCTTCGGATCGTTTGGATCTCCGAACTCGGGAATGTTGAACGCCCCGTTGGGCGTGAGCACCTCGCGAAGCTCGCTGTAGAAACCGACATCGGAATTTACAGCACGGTAGAGGCTCGGGTTGCGCGTGAGGGCGAGCCCCATCAGGTAGCCGCCGGCGCTGCCGCCGAAGATGCCAAGGTGCTGGGCGTCGCTGTAACCGTGTGTTGCTAGCCACCTTGCGCAGGCGGCAAGATCATCGGACCGCTTATAGACTGTTGCGTGCACGGCCGCTTGATGCCACGCCTCGCCGTACTCGCCGCCGCCACGTATCATAGCTTGCGCGAAGACGCCGCCGTGTTCCAGCCACGCGAGTAGTGAGCCGAGGAAAAACGGCGACGAGACGGTGCCGTACGAGCCATACGCGCTCATGATGGTGGGGGTGTTCGGTCCGAGTTTGGTCGTGCTCAGCGCGACGATTTCGAGAGGGATCCGAGCTGTGCCGTCAGTTGACGGAACAAAAACGCGCTTGACCACGACCTTCGAGTAGTCGCCGAACACCACGTCTTCGATGCCGGTCGTCACCAGGCGATTGGAAAGGCGCTCGTATGACAGCCAGCGTCCAGGCGTCGTATACGAAGAAGAGCGCAATATGATGTCGCCGCCACGCGGGTCCGCCGCAAGGCCTGAGACCGTGGACACCGGTGGAAGCGGAAGTGCTGCGATCAAGCCGCCTTTGGGATCGAAGTATCGCGCCGCAGCATCTCCGCCGTCGATCTCCCGCGTGATGAAGCCGCCTGGCACAGAGGAGATGTTATCGATCGAGTTGGCGCCTGCAGACACAATCGTGGTACCCTGTGCGAACGTCTTGCCGGTGGGGATGTTGACGACATCTCCCTTGGAATGCCATTTGGACGTGACGACGTCCAGGCTGCCGTTCACAAATGCGCCGCGATCGGCGAGCTCGCAACAATTGATTTCGTCCGCGGGGCTGGCGACTTGCTGGAACGATCCGTTTCCGTACTTCACGTACACGGTTGCGAACACGCCGTCCCCAGCGTCGGCGAAGAGCGCGACCCCGTTTCCGTCCGCAGACTGCTCGACGTAGTACTCGACATTTGCCGGCTGGCCATCGCCGAAGACATACGTGTCCGTGGCGGGATCCGTACCGAGTATATGATGATAGAGCTTGATGTTGAAGTGTCGAGCGTCGGCCGTACCCGTCAGGGGCCAGCGGGTGTGGATGAATCCGTTGCCGTCAGCGTCCCAGATGACCGCCGAGGGGCTCGTGCCGCCGCCGGCATGCGGAATGACGTCGGAGAGCAGTTTTCCGGTGGCGACGTCGACGACGTGCAGCGTCTCTTCCTCCGATCCGCCCTGCTGGGTCGTGAAGGCGACCTTCGAGCCGTCGAGTGACGGGAAGACCGATTCGATCGCGGGAGGCGCTTGACCCGAGCTGACGGAGGCGTTTGGATCGAAGAGCACACGCTCGGCCCCATGTAGTCCGTCTCGGGTCACGAGCGTATCTTGCTCCTGCGGCGGCATACCGCGCATGTAGATGTAGCGACCATCCCGGATCACGAGGCCATAGCGATAGGCCCCGGTCTTGGCGAGCGTGCGCACGCGCGCGAGGTAGACGGGGAACGAGGGCTGCGATTCGATGTATGACTGCGCGACTGCGGTCTGGGCTTGAGCCCATGCTATGACCTTGGGAGCGGTGTCGTCTTCGAGCCAACGATACGGGTCGACGACCTGAACGCCGGAGTAGGTCTCGACGACTGGGATTCGCGGCGTTGGGGGGTACCGGAGCATCTGGGGAGCCGCTGCGAGCAAGATGAGCGCAGCGAAGACGGCAATCGAGCGGCTGGAACGCATGAATGTTTCCTCAGAAGGAATGTAGAGTGGTGTGACCGCTGCTTCGCACTGAGTCGCAGTCGTCCTTGCCTATGCACAGGCTGCCCGTTGACCGATTAAGAAGAGAGAAGCATCATGGCCACGCGCACTTCGTCGCTGCCGGCAGCCGC
>DASPVP010000065.1:0-4948 GCA_035622315.1 Candidatus Acidiferrales bacterium
GCGGTTCCGTCCTGCGATGTGAGGACGGCCGAGATGTCGCGATACGCTGCCTGATCTCTGAAGGTGAAGCCGATGAAGCCGGCGCCTTGATCGAATGCGTAGCGAAATTTTGCAAGCGTCGACGTCGCGTCAAGTCCATTGCCGACGACGGATTGCGTACCGTCATCATCGGCGATCGTCTGGTTGTCGATCTCCCCACCCGACGTGACGCGATGGTACGAGAGCGCGTAGCCGACGCGATCGTCCGTTCCGGTCGCTTGAATGGTCTGACCTGTTGTGTCGTAGGAGCTGAAGGACAGCCGGATCAGGCCGTGCGAGGTCTCGCTCGGCTCGAGTGTACGGATGTTGATCGCCCCGCCGAGCGTGTCGGGCCCGACGAGCGAGGACGGCGCGATGCCATAGACGATCTGGACGCTCTGGAGATCGGCTGGATCCAAGAGCGAGAGATCGTAGTCGCCCGTATTGCCGTTGTTGACCTGGTGCCCATCGACGGCGACCAGCGTTTCGCCCGGATCAGGCCCGCGCAGTGCCACGACCGCTGGTGCGTTGAGACCACCGCCGAAAAGCGGCACGATGGTCGTGGACAATTGTGATGCCAAGGTGTCGCTCACGTGCGTCACGGCTTGCGCGGCATACTGGCTCGCATTGATCTCAGCGGTGGGCGCGGATGCGGTCGACAGCGTGGCCCCTCCGTTGACCGTCACCCGGCCGAGCACGGTGACGGATGAAGCCTGGGCGAGCGACAGCACGAGGACGATGCTCGTCTGGCCGCTCGATCCGACCTGCACCGTTCTATCCGTCAGGAGAGCAAAACCGCGCGCGGCTGCTGAGATCGCGTACTCGCCGGGCACCAGTTCGTCGATCTGGAACTTCCCGCGAGCATCGCTCGTCGCGTGCCGTTGTGCGCCCTCACCATACAGGGTGATCGAGGCACCTGCCACAGGACGGCTGTCGGCAGAGTCGACTATGCCTACAAGCGCCCCAACCGCGCCCTGTGGAGCAGGGCTTGCGGCGGCTCCCAAAACAGCCAAGAGACAGACAGATAAAAGAAGAATCCGGCGGAACCGCTGGGCCAACATATGTCGAAGCTCCACGCAGCGTGATGAAGGCCGGCAATATTATGCATGCCTAATTTCAACTCCTAGCCGAGGCTAATTAAGAAACGCGCCTTTCCTAGCATTCTTGTATTGGGGTGCCTATGATCTTAAAACGCTTGTGCTTTGTCTTGCTGGCCTGTGTGGGCTTGCAGGCGCGCGCGCTGGCAGCGCCGGTGTCCGGGTACTTCGAAGGTGGACCTCAGTACGGTACCACCTATAACGGCGTGACCACCGATTCGGGAGGTCATCTCCCGGGCTCGTACGAGCTCAAAGCGCGCGTTGGGACGGGGCGGTACGTCTTCCAATACAGCTACCACAGCGATCTCTCACCGAGCAGCGCTGACGCAACGACAGCGTCTGGTGGCAGAGGAACGGCACTGAATTATCCCGGCGGCGTTGTCATCGTACCGGCATTCAACGCGAATGACGGCGAGTCGGAGTTCAGATTGGAATATCGCACTGGAAACTATCCGCTCTTCGTCGGTCTCGCCTCTTCAAACTCGTTCAACAACTACATGTTCCCACGGCTGCGGGGCGTGGGCTTTGGGGTTGAGTTGCAACCCAACGACGGCAAGACGATCAGCCCATACGGGTCGTATTTCTTCTTCCCCGATCAATCCGGCACGTATCCGCTCGCCAATCCGAACGACCCCGCAAGCGGGCCGGCACACCAAGCGTTCGACGCGAACGAATTCGAAGGCGGTTTCTCGATCGCGCTGCGACCCCGAGGCCTTTCTCTTGCGCTCGCCTATTACCAAACGACGAACGTGCAGAAGACGGGCGATTACAACTTCGTGCGTGACGGTCCGGTGATCGCGCTGGGATACCGGTTCAAATAAGAGATCGCGCTGTGCCGCCCAAGGGCAGCCGCGTCTTGGGGCGAACGGACCTCAAGCTGTCCGCCGTTTCGCGCACATGGGTTACGAGGAGTGTTTCGTAGTGAAAAAGATCGCTAGCGTGCTCTGCGCTTTCGCCGCATGTCTGGCCGCCGCCAGCGCGCGCGCGGACCAGGCGCCCTCCTACAACGGTCCCCAGTCGGCATCCGAAACGGCATTCGTGCGGTCGATCCAGGCTGACCTGAACGCGCGATTTCCCCATGCGGCCGATGCAGTGCGCGCCGGCTACATCAGATACACGGACGTCGATGACACAGGTGCGATCAGCTACGCCAACCTCCACTGGACCTCCAAAGACATCCGGCACCCGAGCCAGCTGTGGTATGACAAGAATGGCAATCTCCTCGGTGCCGATTTTTCGACCCCCGACACGAGCGGTGCGCGGCCGATGCTCTTCGGCGTGAACCCAGGGCGCTGGTACGAGTTCGACGAGCATATCCATTATGTGGTGAAGGATCCTGCGACTGGGAAGATCTCGTACTATCACTACGTGATGGCACCAGCGTGGGTGAATGCTGGAGGCAGCCTCACAAACCCGAGCGCTGCGACACTCGTGAAACTCGGTAAAGTGAAGAGCGCCAACGATGTGGCGGTCATCTTCGACTTTCCGAAAGTTTGGGACCTCATCGTCTGGGTCAAGCCCAATCCCAATGGAGCGTTCGCTGAGAAGAATCCGCTCGTCACCCCATAATCCCATTCCCGCCTCTTTCGAGGCACGAAGGTGAAAACATGACGACAGCAAGCAAGATCGGCATTCGTGGCGTCGACACGACGTCGTACCTCGTGAAGGATCTTGATCGGGCGCGAAAGTTCTACACGGATCTCTTAGGCTTCGAGCCCACGTTGAGATACGAACCGATCGGTGTGGAATGGACCTTCCCAACGGGCGAGACCTTTGGCATCGTCAAGCCGCCCAGTTCTCCGTGGGAGAAAGGCGGCGGCGTGCATTTCGGTGTTGAGAACATCAAAGCGGCGGTCGCCGCCTGCCAGGCCAGCGGCATCACATTGGAGGACGACGCGAAGATCTACGAGAGTCCGGGTTGCTTCTTGGCGTTCGCCCACGACTGCGAAGGCAACGAGTTCATCCTCCACGAGATGAAACCGCGCTGACGCGAGGCGCGAGTCTGCGGTGGCGTCGAACGCGAACCTCATCACCACCGAGGAGCTAGCGTCCGAATTAGGCGCTCCCGACCTCGCGGTGCTCGATGCCTCGTGGTACCTGCCGGCGGATAACCGTAACGCGCGCAAGGAGTATGCGAGCGCCCACATCCCCGGAGCCGTTTTCTTCGACATCGACGCGATCGCTGATACGATGCGAGGCCTCCCCCACATGCTCCCGACGCCGCAAACATTCGCCCGCGCAATGGGAGCGCTTGGGCTCTCCGACGATCTGCGGTATGTCGTCTACGACAGCGACGGGCTCTTTTCGGCTGCGCGGGTCTGGTGGACGCTACGCACCTTCGGCGTGAAGAACGCGCGCGTGTTGGCAGGCGGCCTGCCGAAGTGGCGGGCGCAAGGGCGGCCGCTCGAATCGGGCGAGGTCAAGCGTCCCCCGCGTACGTTTAACGCGCGTTTCGATCCACATGCGGTCGTGGACATGCCGACCGTCGCCCGCGCGCTTGCAGCTGGCGACCAGGTGGTCGATGCCCGCTCGGGCGAGCGCTTCCGGGGTGAGGTACCTGAACCTCGCCCGGGCTTGCGGTCGGGCCATATGCCGGGCAGCCTGAACCTGCACTATGAGAATCTCATCGTTGATGGCGAACTCAAACCAGCAGATGAGCTTCGGTCCGAGTTTCGCAAAGCTGGTGTCGATCTCTCCAAGCCCATTATCACCTCGTGCGGCTCCGGGGTGACGGCGGCGATTCTGTCGCTTGCGGCCGACGTCGCGGGCCATCCGAATGCCGCGCTCTATGACGGGTCGTGGGCGGAGTGGGGCTCACGACCGGATATGCCCGTCGAAACCGGCAATGCCGAACGCGCACGAAAGTAGGAAGATGATATGTCGCCACGCACCGTGTTCTTGAGCAAGCTCATCGGGCTTTTCTCGCTCTTCTTCGGCGTCTCTATGCTCGTCAACAAGCAGATGACCGTGACCGCCGTCGGAACCATCTTCCAAGACCCGGCGCTCGTGCTGGTGTTAGGGGTCATCGTGCTTAGCGCCGGGCTCGCGCTCGTCATCTCGCACAACGTCTGGTCTGGGGGCGCGGCGATCGTCGTGACGCTGGTTGGGTGGCTGACCCTCGTCAAGGGTCTGATTCTCTTGTTCCTATCGCCGGCGGTGCTGACCGCATACTTCCAAGCGCTCAACTACGAGCGCATGTTCTACGTCTACGCGGCCATCTTGCTCATACTCGGTTTGTTTCTGACGTCGGCGGGCTACCGCGCCAAAACCCAGGGCCCTTCATAAGCAGCTGATCCGAGAAAAGAGGGGACCTGTGGACAAGCGCTTCACCGCAAAGTTGCGCTGGTCCGGGAGAAAAGGGGCCTGGACGTACGCCGTGATGCCGAGGTCGGCGACGGCGCGCACATGCTGCCCATCAACGCCCAGGTCCGTAAGACTATCGGCAAGCAGGCCGGCGAGTCGGTCACGATCCGTCTCACCGAGCGACTGTCTTAAAACGCTACGGCCATCGTGGTGCGCGCTTTTCGAGAAACGCGCTGATGCCTTCGTGCGCGTCTGCCGTGAGTGCGTTCTGCGCCATGACCTTTGCCGTGTACGCGTACGCCTCGTGGACCGGCATGTCGATCTGCTTGTAGAACGCCGATTTCCCAATTCCGGTGACCGTCGGGCTGAGCGCGGCGATCTTGCCCGCAAGTTCGGCTACTGCCGCGCCCAAGTGTTCGCCCGGCACGACCTTGTTGATCAATCCCGCTGCGAGCGCCTCGAGCGCTGGCACCGGGTCGCCGGTCAAGAGCATCTCCATCATGCGCTTACGACCGATCGTTCGGCTGATC
>DASPVP010000066.1:0-3954 GCA_035622315.1 Candidatus Acidiferrales bacterium
GGCTCGCGATACGTGCCGCTCGACTACTTCGAGCAGGAGACCGACCGCGATCGTTTTCTCGCGAGATACATCGCCAAGGCGCGCGAGCTGCAGATCGAAGACGCAGAGCGCAGCGCACCAGAGCAGTGGGAAGCATTTCAGACGGGTATCTACGGCGTGTGCCTGCGCTCCGTCACGCCGGAGAACATCGCTAGAAAAGAGGCGCTTATCCGCGACATCGAGCGCCTCATCGAAAGACCGGCGGACTCCGTGGCCTGGCGCCAAGATCTTCGCAGCGCGGTCGATGCGCTCGACGCGCTGGAAATGCCCTTCAGCCCGGTCTACGACCGAACCGTGTTCGGCCGCCCACCGACTCGCGACAGCCACATCGCGGCGGTTCGCGAACGGTTCCTGAAGGAGTAGGCGGCAGAGGCCGCTGCACTTTAGCGCACTCTATGACGAATGCACGCGGGCGCGCCGCGATCGTGGTCGCGCTTCTCGCCAGCCTCGTTTTCGCGAGCGCGGTTCGGCTGCAAGCCGCGACGCCAACCCCGAAAAGCACCGAACCTCCGGGGCTGGGATCCGGAGCGCTTGCAAACCGCCGGTTCCTCATCACGTCGCCGCACGGAAGCGGTTACGCGCTCTACTTCGGCAACGGCTCGCTCGACGGGGACGCAGACGCGACGCGAGCGATCATCATCGTGCACGGTGTCTTGCGCAACGCGGACACGTATTTCGCGACGGGGCTCTCCGTGCTCGCGCAAGCACAGGCAAAGCAGACGCTGCTCGTCGCCCCGCAATTCGTCGAGGCGAGCGACTTGCACGGCCACGCGGGCACGTCAAGCGACCTCCGCTGGACCGGCGAATGGCCCGGCGGCGCGTCAGCCACCGCGCCGGCACCGATAAGCAGCTACGCGGTCTTTGATGCGATGATCGAACGACTCGCCGACCGTTCGCGTTTTCCTGCGATGCAAGACATCGAGATCATCGGCCACTCGGCCGGCGGTCAGATCGTGCAGCGCTACGCTGCGGTGGGCGTAGGACCAAGCGCCGTCGCTGCCTCGGGACCGCGCGTGCATCTGGTCGTCGCCAATCCGTCATCGTACCTGTATTTCGACACCTGGCGCCCGCGCAAGGTTTCTTCCTGCCCTGATTTCAATCAGTGGCGCTACGGTTTTGCCGGTGCTCCCGCATACGTCGTGGGATTGCCCGCGCAACTCGAACAGCGTTACGCGCAGCGCGACGTGACGTACCTGTTGGGCACGGCGGACACGATCCCAAACGAGTGGGACTTGGATACGTCGTGCGGCGCGGAAGAACAGGGAGCGTTCCGTTTCGAACGAGGCAAGCAGTACATCGCCTACATGCGGATGCGCAATCCGCATGGTACGAACCAGGACTATGCCTTCGTTGGAGGCGTGGGGCACGACAACCGGAAGATGTTCGCCTCGCCCTGCGGCATCGCGGTCATCTTCGGGCAACCGCGCACGGCTTGCGCCGCCAGCGGCAAGATCTGATCTAATGTAGGGGGCGATTGCAAATCGCTCCATCTGAGGGGCGATCGCAAATCGCTCCATGTAGGGGGCGATTGAAAATCGCCCCGCGTAGCGGCCAGCCTTTAGGTCGGCCCGGAGGAGAGCATGTCGTACAAGCGGGTCATCCCATTCATCCTCGCGATCGCACTCGCCGCTTGCACCGGCCAATCCGGCAGTCAAAATGCATCGCAGCCGGCAGCACAACAGGTGCAGCGCCTGCGCCAAGCGGTAGCGCAACCCATGCATTGGGTGCGATACACGGACACCGCAGAGGGCGCGTTTTCCATGGATGTGCCCGCGGGCTGGCAGGTGGATGGCGGCATGTGGCGCTTCGGATACTTCGACGTGCGGTGGATGATGACGGTCCGCTCGCTCGATGGATCCATGATCGTGCGCATCAACGACGCGAGCGTCCCTGCCTATGCTTTGCCCAGCCCTCATACCGGCTCGCAGGGTCAACCCTATGTGCGACCCCGGCAATTCCAGATGATCGTGTCGAGTTACACCAACGGCAATGCCTACGCCCGGCTCTATGCTGCCCACCGCTTCAAGGACGCGTGCAAGATCCTCGCGATCCAGCCAGGGACTTCGTGGCAGCCCGCGATGCGCGGCGCCATGGCAGACCTTACTGGCACGAACGCCGTTTCCGACGGCAGTGCTACCTACTCATGCGAGAGCACCAACGGGCTGCGGATGGCAGTGGTCTATGCGCGCACGCTGCAGTATCCGGTGCAAGGCGGCGGTGCTTTTTGGATCGCTTCGCCGCTCGTGAGCATCCTGGCGGTGCCGCAAGATCTTCCCACCGCATATGCGGTGGCGCAGCACATGCTCGACAGTTGGCAGAAGAATCCTCAGTGGGTGGCCTACCAACAACGCCTCACGCAAGTCGGTCTCAACGAGATCATGAGCAACTTCCAGGGTTTCTTGCATCAGATGGCTACCTACGACGCGGCGCGGCGCAGCGCCATGGATTCGCAAGTCGCGGGCTTCGAGTCGCGCATGAACGCCCAGGCCCAGCAAGTCTCAGATTTCGGCGAAACGCTGACGGGACTGCAGGACGCGACCGATCCCTTGACGGGAGAGAAATCGCAAGTCTGGATCGGGCCCAAGAGCAACTACTACACGAACGGCAACGGCGTGACGATCAACTCCGACCTCTCGCCCGGGCCTGGGTTCCATCAGCTCAACACGCCGTAGCGGTGGGGCGATATTCTATCGCCCCCTACAACTTTATTGAGCCTTGCGGAGCTTCCAGATGTTCTCGGCGGGCCAACGCCTTGCCCACGCGAGCGGCACGTATTCCGTGTAGGTCGTCTTCGCATCGGGCGGAGGTCGCAGCTCGATCAAGTCCTCGACGACGAGTCGGTTGCGGCGGAACAGCCGAATCCACTCGCCATAGGGCAGCTGGAAGACGACCGTGTCCTCGTCCTCGCCGCCGCGCATGCCGAAATAGTCGCGTGCCAGCGATGTTTGAATGCGGTCCTCGGCATCGTTCCAGCACAGCTCGAGGAGCGGCGACGCGATGTTGAACGCGAAGAGACCGCCAGGGCGCAGCAGCCGAGCAGCCTCGGGCACGGTGCGCAGCGGGTCCGAGAACGACATCGCTCCGTGATCGCAGAAGACGATATCGAATGAAGCATCCGGCAGCGGCACCGACTCGGCGCTCGCGTGGACGAGGGTGAAAGAAACGCCCGCCGCGCGCATGAGCGTTCGCGCATGATCGAGTTGCGCCGCGGAAAGATCGAGGCCGACGGGCCGCGCGCCACGCTGCGCCAAAAAGATCGACCACTGTGCAGCGCCGCACCCGAGTTCGAGGATGTCTTTATCCGCGACGTCGCCGAGCACGCGCAACTCCGATTCGGGAAGCGCCCACACGCCCCACGCAAGCTCGCGCTTGTTCAGTTGATCGGCATGCGTGCGCTGATAGTCTTCGCTCGTCCGATCCCAGTACGTTTGGTTCTTCTTCGCGTGTGGCGATATGTCCATGACTGCCTCGTTGTCCTTGCCGCGTGATGCTCGACCCAGAGCGCCCGCTTTTTACCTCGCGGCTGCTCATCGAGCCGCTGCTGCCCGAGCACGCTCGCGCACTTTTCCACGCGCTGCAAGATGAACGCCTTTACCGCTACTACGCAGGCTCGCCGCCCGCGAGCATCGCCGAACTCGAACAACGATATCGCATCTGGGCCAAGCGCGCGTCACCCGACGGTTCGCAGGTCTGGCTAAACTACGCGCTGCGCCGACCCGCGGATGACGTCTTCGTGGGCTGGGTACAAGCGACGATCGCAGGTACGGTCGCGACCATCGGTTACAGCGTGTTCCCCGAGTTTTGGCGCCAAGGCTACGGATCGGAGGCGTGCGCCGAACTTGTCGGCACGCTGTGCGCGAGCGGCGATATTCATCGGGTTGCGGCTGTGGTGGACGCGGAGAACGTCGCGTCGAT
>DASPVP010000067.1:0-8794 GCA_035622315.1 Candidatus Acidiferrales bacterium
ACGTTGCCTTCGTGGTCCATGCGCGTGAGGATCAACTCGTCGCCCGGCTTGAACGTGCGGCCCAAGCTTCGCGAGAAGGTGAAGGTCAAGGCCGTCATGCTTTGACCGATCGCGATCTCGCGCTCGCTCGCTCCACCCAAGAGATCCGCTAGCGCGCGATAGGCGCCGTAGAAGATCTCATCCGCCGCTCTGCTCGAAGAGAAGAATCCACCGAGGTTCGCATTGTCCTCGCGGTAGAAGCGGCTCACGGCGTCGATAACCCGACGCGGCACTTGGGTGCCGGCAGGGTTGTCGAGATAGACTCTCGCGCGCCCCGCATCGCGGACGGCGAGCGATGGGAACTCAGCGCGGATGCGCTCGATAGGAAAAGCGTTCACGCACGCAACTTACGGCGTGAAAACGCAAAACCTCTTGGCGATATTCAGGGTGCGCCGCCGTGCGGCGTCAGCGGCTTGACTTCGTCGCTGTCGGGCACGGCGTCGGCGTTGGTTTCGGTGTCGGTGTCGGGCAGGGAGTCTTTGTCGGCGTTGGCGTGGGCGTCGGCGTTGGAACGCCCGTAGGGGTGCACGTCGGTGTCGGTGTCGGTGTCGGGATGCCCGTAGGCGTGCTGGTCGGCGTCGGTGTCGGCGTCGGTGTGCTCGTGGGCGTGCCGGTCGGCGTCGGCGTCGGCGTCGGGGTGCTCGTGGGCGTGCCGGTCGGCGTTGGTGTCGGCGTCGGTCCGACCGGAGGCGAGGAGGGCGAAGACGACGGTCCGCCATGACTTGCCTCGACGATCGCTACGGGCACGAGGAATATCCACCACGGGAATCTGGCATGATGCGCCGCTTGCACGATCGGCGGCACCGTGGCCTGCGCGATTTGCGGCTCTGGGGTCTGGACGAGCGGCGTGCTCACGATGGGTGGAGGTGTTGTCCGGGCAATGGGGCCGCGCGCTCGATACGATTCAGCCGCGGTCGTCGCGAGGGTCGAGATATTCCCGCAGATCTGCGGTACGTACACCGTCCTGCGGTGCATGGGGATCACCCACATGTATGTGTGGGTGGGCACCGCCACATCGTGCACGACTTTCACCTGACCGTCGTAATACGCCATGGCGTCGAGTTTGAACGGCGCCTGGGTGACCATGCTTTTCGCGCTGCGCATGCCCTGTTCGAATGCGCTCTGGTCGATCCCGAGCAGCGCGAGCGCCGTCCGCTCGCGATCGGGGTACTTGCGGATCATCGCCAGGAACTGGGTCCGCGACTCGGTCATAGGGAAGAGCGGTTCCGTGCCAAGCACCGTGATGTAGTGCGTGCTGCCGAATGCGGGCAGGGCAAAGCAGACGACGGTCAAGAGCGCCAAGAAATATCTCATGCTTGCTTATCTCACGATAGCTTCCGCGTGTCCTCTCGCATGGGAGCGCGACGTTTCATATGGCCGCGCTCATCAGGACCGAGCTTGAGACTTTCCGCGAACCCGGCCGGACCGCAAGACTTGCGGGTTTGGACCGTTCGGGTATTGTTGCGGTTAAGCAGCACATTGGCGCGCCGCCGTCAAACGGGGCCCTGCCACAATCGGGGGTACCTGATGATTGACCGTCTGTGCAACTTCTCATTCCGGCGTGGCGGACTTTTGTTCGCCGCCGTCTTTCTTAGCCTCGCAGCCAGGACGGCTGCCAGCGGCATCGTCGTCGCCGACGCGCCCGTACCTCCGGTGACGATCAACAGCTGCGGGCCCATTCTGGACAAGACCTCGCAACCGACCATAGCGGGCATACCCGTGCCGGCGCAGTCCAGCACCGGTATCGAAATCGAATTCGTCAACGAGACCAGCCAAGCGGCAACCCTGGTGAACTTCGACGTGCAGTCGGGCGGCGATCAGTTCGTCATCCGCGACGTGGGGACGTTCTCGCCCGGCGTCTCGATCAAGCACAAGTACCGCAACGGCGCCGGGCAGGCGTTCATCCTTCCTGAGTTCATCGCGCCGAAGATCTCGTGCTCGGTCGATTCCGTCACCTTCGCCGACGGCAGCGTGTGGCGAAAAGGTCAACCAGCGGCCACGCCGCAGCCGTCTGGGTCCGCAAGCCCCGGCTCCAGCGTGCTCACGGCAACCCCGTCAAGCCTCAGCATGGACGCCGCGACAGGGTCCGCGCTCTTCCTCGTTCTGAGCCCGGCGCACGAGGCGGCCTTCAAGGAGACGGATAACTGCGCGAAAGTGGCCTCGGTCTTCGTCTCCGCGACGAGCGACGCTTCGGCGACGTTTTCGGTGAAGCCAGTCGCGGCCGGTTCGTGCACCGCGCACATCACCGACCAGGCCGGCAACACCGTCGACGTACCGATCGCGGTGCACTGAGCTCCGTCGATGTCAGGGCGCACGATGGGCCGCGTCGCCGCGGTCGCAGTGGCTGGAGGTTTCCTCTTCCTGCTGTGCGCGGCCGCCTCGGGAAGCGGTTATCCGCCGCAACTAATACGGCGCACGACGCCTTCTTCGGACACGCGAGTGGGCCTCGATCTTGCTGCGCCCGCTGCGTCGGCAGGCGTCGTGATCTTCGTCGACGCGCTGCAGCAAGCTCCCCCATGGCAGAGCACAAGCCCGCTCGTAACGGACGAAGAGGGGGACGTCATGCGGCTTGCGCCGGGGCAGGTCGCGCAGACGCGCATCGGCGAGGGTCTCGCGTATCCGCCGGGCGACTACACGCTCATGTACGAGGGCACCGGCAGCTTCAGCATGAGCGGCGCGCGCCTCGTGCTGGCGAAGCCTGGTGAGCTCGTCGTCCACTTCGACCGTATCCCGGCGTCGGGAGTCGTCTTGCAGCTCACGGGGGTCGACCCTCACGACTACACGCGCGACATCCGCCTGATCTTGCCTGGATTTGCCGCGACGTATCAAGCCCATCCGTTCTACCCGGCCTTCATCGCCTCGCTCGAACGTTTCGACGCCATACGCTTCGCCGGATGGGCGGGTGGAGATTCGAATGCGATGTCCGCGACGTGGGCTCGCCATCCGGATCTTGGGAGTTTCACGCAATCGGCCGCAGCAGGCGTCGCTCCTGAGTACCAAATCGCGCTCGCCAACGCGACGGCCGATGATCCATGGTTTACAATCCCTGTCGGCGCGACCGACTACTACGTGGAGCAGTTCACCCAACTCGTGCGGACGTCGCTCGATCCGCGTCTGCATCCGATCTTCGAGTACGGGGCAGACGTTTTGGATCCAGGCTCGGCTGACAATCGCTACGCGCAGATGGCGGCTGCGAATACGGGGCTCGGCCCCGGACCGCAAGGAGCGGTGGCATGGTACGAGCGACGCTCTACCCACGTCTTTTCCATTCTCGAGCACACCTACGGGTTCGATTTCTGGAGAACCACGCGCGTGGTGAGCGGATCGCTCGCAAACGGGCTGCCGGGCGCAGCAAGCGGCGACCGCGCCCTGCTCTCGGACCCAGGCGTCCGCCAATTCGCAAACGCCTTCGCGATCCGGCTGCCCGTGCAAGCACCGTTCGGCTCCGAGCAGAGCGCTTCGCTGAGCGCCGCGATCGCGCAAACAACCGCGCTTGCGCGCGCATTCGGGCTCCCGTTGTTCGCGTACGGTGGTTCGGCCGGGCAGTTGGCGCTCTGGCACGCGGCTGGCGGCGCATTATTCGCCGTCGATGCAGGAGCCGTACAAGACCCGCGGCAGCTCGCAGCCCTCGCGGCCTACGCGGCGGCCGATCCTTCTCCGCATCTCGTGACGGCCTCGGCCGGCTTTGCCTCGAGCCCACATGCGCTCGGTCCCAACGTAGTGCCAAGCGCCGGCACGATCGTACCACGCTTCCCGCTGCCGGTGTTGCCGCACCCACCTGGGGCTCACGGCTCGCCGCTGCCGTCTCCAAGTCCTACCTCGCTCGACGTCACGACCTATCACAACGACAACATGCGCACGGGCTGGAATCCGAACGAGACGGTGCTCACCACCACGAGCGTCGCGTCGACGAGCTTCGGATTGATCGGGCAGATGCTGGTGGACGGCACGGTGTTGGCGCAGCCGCTGTTCGTGCGTCAGTACCAGGTGCCAGGACAGGGCGTCCACGATCTCGTGATCGTCGCGACGGAGAACAACAGCGTCTACGCGTTCGACGCCGCGACCTTCCAACTCGTTTGGCACGTGAATCTCGGCACTGCGGTGAGCGGCGTGAAGCTCGGTTGCGGCGACACGCCACAGAGCGGGATCTCGAGCACGCCCGTGATCAGCCGCACGGCAGCGGGAGCTGGGACCGTCTACGTGGTGGATTCCACCCAGCCGCAAGACGGCACGTTCCTCTTGCAGCTCCATGCGCTCGACCTCGGCACGGGCCAAGATCAAACGCCGCCCGTGCTCGTCGACCCGACAGCCATTCTCTCGAACGGCTCGCCGATCAGTTTGGACCCAGAGACGCAGTATAATCGGACCGCGCTCTTCATGGCGGGCGGCGACGTGTATGTCGGCGCGGGCTCGCACTGTGACAACCAGGCGACCGCGATCACCGGATGGCTGCTGCGCTATTCGCCGTCGTTGCAATTGATCGATCAGTTCGATACCGACGATGATTCGAGCGGCGACAGCCTCGCGAGCATTTGGATGTCGGGGTACGCGAGCGCGGTCGATTGGCAAGGAAATATCTATTTCGCGACCGGCAACGGCGCGTTCGACGCGAATGACGGCGGCCTCAACTACGGCCAGAGCGTCGTCAAGATCACCCCCGATCTGTCGACCGTCCTCGGGTTCTTCACGCCGCAAGACTTCGCGTACTTGAATTCGCAGGATTTGGACCTCGGGTCGGGCGGCGTCATGCTGATCCCCGAGTCGAACGCCCTCGTCGCGCGAGGTAAAGACGGACGGCTGTTCTTGCTGAACACGGGCGATCTCGGCGGCCTCCAGCCGGGCGACGCCGGAGCCATGCAGATCATCAACGACGCGCACGGGACGTGGGGTGGCCCTGCGTTTTTCCGTGGTCCGAACGGCACGGAGTACGTCTACACGCAAGGCGACAGTGAGGCGCTTGCGTCGTACGCGTTCGGCGGCGCCTCGCTCGTGTTGTCATCGACAGCGGCTGACAGCGGTGGATACGGCGGATCTTCACCCGTCGTCTCTTCGAACGGCTCGCAAGTAGGAACCGGCATCGTCTGGGTGTGCCAACGAGGAACGACCGTGACGCTGGAAGCGTACGACGCCACCAATCTGGCGCACAAGCTCTTCAAATCCGGTGCCGGAACGTGGAGCAATCCGGAGAAAAACGCGTTCGTCTCACCGCTTGTGGCCGAGGGCAGAGTCTACGTGGGAGCTTCGGGCAGCGTGGACGTCTTCGGCATCGGCACGAAGATCGCGCGCGCGCGAACCGGTGGCGCGCCTGTGCCTGCGGCGTACGCCCATCGCCTCACCGGGGTCGTCCTCGGCGTGAAAGGTGACAGGCTCGTGCTCCGACTGCGCACCGGTCGAACGATCGCAGTCGACATCAGCACGGCGCGCACGAGCCATCGCACGGGTCTGCTTCCGCTCCACGAGCCGGTCACGGTTTATGGAAGCTTAGGCACCGATGGCGTCTTCCACGTGACGAGCGTCGGCCACGCCGCGCCAAGCGCGCAGGATTGGCCCGAGGACCGGTAGGCTCTTTGGGGGGCGTTTAGTGCCAGGGAGTCTTCCAGAAATGGACGCCCACGCCGATGATGCTGCGCTCGAGAATGGGAAATGCGGTCGCAGTGAGATGCAAGAGCCGCGTGTGGTGCGGGTTGCGCAACATGAAGTTCATCCCGATCGCGGCTGCGAACTCCTCACGCTCGTCACGCGCGAAGGGCAACCCCGTGAGCGGGTCGAGCTTCATGCTGTCGTGCGGGAACTGCGTGTAGAATTGGTCATCGGTCGAGATGACGATGACCTGCTCGGCAGCGATCGCATTGGCGAGCGCGGCGTTGTCGTCAGCGCGGGCAGGCCGGACAGAAGCCATGACCGCGGCCGCGAGCACCCCAAGGAGCAAGACTGGAACGAAAGCACGTTGCATGCATCCTTGTTCAGGCTCTGCTGCACGTCACCCCTGCCGGCGTGGCTGGGAAAGTCTTATAAGGAAGGTGATGCGGGCAACACGCGTCCTGAGAGGAAGCAGCCGACGACATGGTCGTTGACCAAGCCACAGGCCTGCATGAATGAATAACAGATGCCAGGACCGACGAAACGGAAGCCCCGCTTGCGAAGGTCCTTGCTCAGCGCTTCCGACTCGGGCGTGCTATAGGGCAAGTGCCCGGCGCGAAAACGGTTAACCTTCGGTTTGTCGCCGCCGAATCGCCACACATAGCGGTCGAAGCTGCCGAATTCGGCGGCGAGCGACTGATAGGCGCGTGCGTTCGCAACGGCCGCTTCGATTTTCGCCCGATTGCGCACGATACCGCGGTCGCGCATCAGGCGCGCGATCTGAGGGGGTCCAAAACGTGCGATCCGCTGCGGATGAAAACCGCCGAACGCTTTGCGGTAGTTCTCGCGCTTGCGCAGGATCGTGATCCAGGAGAGTCCTGCTTGCGCGCCCTCGAGGATGAGAAACTCGAACAACACGCGGTCGTCATGCACCGGCCGCCCCCACTCGCGGTCGTGATACGACCGATATAAAGGATCGCTGTCTGCCCATGCGCAGCGCGTCCGCTTTTTCAGGGTAGCTCCTTGAGAAATTCCGACTGGACCCGGCTTTAGGGAACGCCCTGGTCCTTCCAGGCGACGAGGTGCCAACCATTGGGGCTCACGACGGGCGAACCTGGCGGCGGGCATGTCGAAAAGCGCGGATCGGAGAGGAAGTCCTTCGCCCAGCCGGTCTCCTGCGTGGAGCCCGACCAGGTGAAGGTCTCACCGTAGATGTTCTCGGCAAGGCTGCCGTACAGCGTCACGGTCCCATACAGCGGCAAGTCTGCCGCGTTGTCGCGCGTCGTGAACGTTCCATCATCTGTCGCGTTTGCCACCTCGGTCGCGTTGCCAGTGACGAGCGCGGCCTGGATCAAGAGGTTGAACGGTATCGACTTGCTCTTGTCGTCGATGTAGATATCGTTCGCGTAGAGTCCGAACGAATCTGTGCTGTTCGCGTCCGTCTGCGGGTTGTCGTGAGCGACGACGTTGTTCCCGACATAGATGAAATCGTCGTTCACTCCATCATCGGGCACCGCGAGCGTGTACTGCCCGTTGTACGTCCCCGCGACATCTTCGACATCGCCGTAGTCGAAGACGATGCCGCTGTTGGAGTTGGCGGCGGTCGTCTGCGCGGGCACGCCCGTGTACGTCGTCGTCTTCTTCGTGGTGCTGTCGGTTATGGTCGTGGAGTTCGTGGTATAGTCGACCGCCACCGTCACCGGGTCGACGATGCTGTTCGTATCGCCGGACACGGGTGCGAACGACCATGTCATCGTCGATGGGCTCGAGCCGGCGGTGGACGAGGTCATGGTCACGCCCGCGTCGCCCAAGACATAGATCCCGGAGGTCAGGTTGCCGCCCGTGCCGCCGGCGGGTTGCTCGTTCATGTAGACGGTGTTGCCGTTCTTCGGCGACGGATAACTCGTGGCGCCCGGCGTTCCATACGCATCGTTCGCGAGCGCGATGCTCGCTTGCGAACCCGGATAGTTCTCGGTCTGCCCGCCTACCGTGACCTTGGAGAATCCACCCGCGTCGACGGCTGACCAGGCAGCAGTGTTGGACTGCGTCGGTTCGGTGGTGGACGAGCCGTTGTCGAACCACTGCACGGTGTTGCCCGCGAACGTCACCTCGTCGTCGAAGATCGCCGCCTTCCCGTCGATGTAGTTGACGAGCTGCGGGTCGGACGCACCGCCGGCGAGATACACCGCTCCATCGTAATGCGAAAGCCCGCTCACGAGGTAGACGTCGCCTGGGTTGTTGTTCACCCACAAACCGTAGTCGGACAGCGTCGTTTGGGCGACCACCGCTGCTATCTGTCGCTGATCGCCGGTCGGCGACGTGCCGATCGATTGGATGAGGTCTTCCCGAAGACCGCAGGAGGTCGCGGTGTCGAGCACGCTCGCGTTATACGTCGCAGTGCTGCCATCCGGCGCCACGAGGGATCCATCACCAAGACCAAGGTCGTTCAACTCAAGCCCCTGCGTGAGCGCTTCGATGCCGGCATCCGCCGCATAGAGCGCGCGATTGTCGTATCCGGAGAACCCGACCTGGCGAAGCTCGATCGGGATCACCGTGAGGAGCGAGCCTACCAAGATGACGAGAATGACGAGGATGAAGAGGACGCTGATGAGGGCGACGGCTCGACCGCGAGTACGGTGCGCGCTCACTGCGCGTCACCCGGGCTGTTGTTCGTCCGGTAGTAGCTGATGAAGACGCTCGAGCTGACGGAGAAGGGTGGCGACGACACCTCGGCTGTGTGCGGAGGTGCGACGGTCAGGCTCACTTGGTACTCGTCGTAGCTCAGCGGAAGGACGGAGAACGCCGTGACGTCGTGCTCGACCACCTGCGCAGGGCCACCGTTGACCGAGCGCGTGATCGTGTCGTTCGCCGAATCCCAAGCGATGGTGACGGTGTCGAATGGCGGGTCGGTGAAGTTCGCGGCCGTGAGCGAGTCCGCTTCGGTGAAGGTGACCGAGGGTTGCGGCGTTGCTGAGCTTCCCGTCCAGACGGGCGAGGAGACCGGCAACCCAGTCGCAGCCGGAGATACGGCGGGCATCGCCTGACGCATGTCGTTGACCACTCTCGTCATCGCGATGCGCGCTTCGCTCTCGGCAGAAAGATCGGTGATGGTCTTCTCGCTGTGGCGGACCGTCAAGATGAAGATCGCCACCGTCAGCGTCAGAACGAGGCTGAT